>NZ_JBSGVZ010000001.1:405654-755804 GCF_053608705.1 Peribacillus sp. NPDC055009
TCAGGCACTCGCTTTCCGCGGGCGGTCCGGGAGCCTCCTCGGCGCACTTGCGCCTGTGGGGTCTCCCTTGGACTCGCTATTCCCGCAGGAGTCTCGCACCTTCCGTTCCAAACAACTTTTATTTTGAAATTCAGATACAAATCAACGTAGTGATGAAGGTGATGCTTTGGGCTAATAGGTCCCTGAACATCATTTAGTCCGGCAGTTATTGATTTCCCGAGGGTGATCGCTAAAATTAGACTGGTTAAACGTCCATTATTACGAATACACTTGGCATTCACCGAAACTGAAAAACGGGAATTATACTTTTGTATAGTTCCCGTTTTTTTCTTGCTTTTAAGAAAGAATCAAATGTGTGTCGTTCTCTTTAAACGAAGAGATGAAATCTTTATGTAAATGATCGTCGGTTATGATGTAATCGATTTTATCCAGTGAAGATATCCCGATGGTCACGTCTTTCCCAAACTTTGTGCTGTCAGCGGCAACATAGACTTCTTGGGATAGATCTATGATTTTTTTTCGTGTGTTCGCTTCTTCTAAATTATAGTCGGATATGCCTTTTTCAACGGTTATGCCGCTCGCACAAATGAATGCTTTTGTAATATTCAATTCACTAAAGTTGAATAAGTAGTCAAATGCAACGATGGATTGTTCATTTCGCCTGACTTTCCCGCCAATGATCAATATCTCGATGTCGCTATGAATGAGCTCATTTACAACGGGGATCGAACTGGTTATCACGGTCAGTTTCTTTTTCTGTTTTATATATTTAGCGATTTGATAGGTTGTCGAACCACTATCGATATAAATGCAATCACCATCGTCGATATACTCACTGCATTTTTGAGCGATGGATTCCTTTTCTTCTAATTGACTGAACATCCGTTCATCTATCGTCGACTCTCCAAACTTCGATTGAACCAGCTTAACGCCGCCATAGATCTTTTCTATTTTTCCTTGCCCTGTAAGAAGGTTTATATCCCTTCTGATGGTTTCGATGGAAACTTGCATTTCTTCAGTAAGCTCGGCAATCTTCATAACTTTTCTAATCGTTAATAACTCGATGATCTTCTTTTGCCTTTCAAGAGGAAGCATAAGTTACACCCGCCTATTCTTCATATCTATCTTCCTGATATTCAGTTTAAGTGTACTGTTTACCGCGAACATATTCAACATATAGATGATAAAAATATCACTAGTTGGTCAAAAGTTAGTATTAAGTTAGTAATAAAGTGTTCAATATTTACAGAGTATTTACAAAAATCTCAAATTCGTTTTACAAATGGCTTTTATACTAAGGGTGTATTAAAGGAGGTGAACGGTTTGCTAAAATTACAAAATATTAGCAAGCAATTCGATGGAAAATCAGTTTTGGATAATATAAATCTTGAAATAAAAACGGGGGAGATCGTTTCACTATTAGGACCAAGTGGAAGCGGCAAAACTACTTTATTACATATAATTTTGGGCTTGACGGGTATCAATCATGGAAAAATCATTTTCAATGATACCGATTTGAGTAACGTGCCCATGAAAGACCGGGGATTTAATATCGTTTTCCAGGATTACGCTCTTTTCCCGCATTTGAATGCCTATGAAAATATCGTTTATGGATTGAGGAACAGGAAGGGATCCGTTTCCAAGGAAGAGCTTCAAGAATACATAGATTTCCTGGAATTAACACCGCATTTAAAAAAAAGGATCAGCGAATTATCCGGGGGTCAGAAGCAAAGGGTTTCGATCGCAAGGACTCTTGTAATGAAACCGAAAATCCTATTACTTGATGAGCCGCTGAGTGCTTTGGATGGTGTGATCAAGGAATCGATAAAGGAACGCATCAAATCCATTGCCCGAGAATTTAAGCTCACGACGATCATAGTGACACATGACCCGGAAGAGGCTTTGACGATGTCCGATAAGATTTTGATCATTAATCAAGGGAATATTTCTCAATTTGGATCGCCTCAAGAAATCATCAATCAGCCAGCCAATGATTTTGTGAAGGAATTCATTCTTAAACAACTGGAGATCAAGAGAGAAAATATTTACAACTTATTCGGTGAAAAGTATGCCTGATGTAAAACCGGCAATGAGAGTCATTTATATACCTATCTTACTGCTATTTGCCGCTTTTCTTTTCTTGCCGCTTGGGATATTGTTCGTCCGTTCTTTTGAAACGGCTGATGGAATCAATCTCTCGAATTATCTAACGGTCCTTTCAAATGCAGAGCTGATGATGTCATTTGGAAACAGCGTGAAAATCTCAGGGCTCACAGCCGTCATTACGACCGTTTTAGCCTTTTTCCTGGCCTATTCCATCCATTGCACCCGATTATATAGGCCGTTAAAAAGTGTAATTAAAACAGGGATCCTTATTCCGATGCTGCTTCCGACGATAACTTTCGGGTTTGCAATCATCTACTCTTTCGGCAATCAAGGAATCATAACGAAGATTTTTGGAAGGAATCTATTCGATATATACGGATTTAATGGATTATTGATAGGTTATGTGATTTATACATTGCCATCAGCTTTTCTGCTCATTAATAATTCCTTCAAGTACATGGATAAAAAGTTCATCATCGTTTCAAAATTAATGGGTGACGGAACGATAAGAAGTTTCATGAATACGATCATACGGCCATTATCGGGAACTTTGGGAGGAGCCTTTGTACTTTCATTCATCTTGAGCTTCACCGATTTTGGGATACCGGCTTCAGTCGGCGGGACCTACTCCGTCGTTGCGACGCAGCTGTATCAAGTCATGCTAGGTTCAATCCCTGATTTCAATAACGGTGCAGTGATTGCCATTCTCATGCTCATTCCGGTAGTATTCAGTGTTTTTCTATTAAACTATCTCGAAAAACTTAATTTTCAATATGACAAGTTCAGCGATATCGAATTGACGAAGCACATAGGAAGGGATATATGTTTTGGGGGAATCTCGCTGCTGGTCTTGATAGGGATGTTTTCTGTATTTGCGGTCATGTTCATTGCACCATTTTTAACTAGTTTCCCTTACGATCTCTCGTTCACCATAAAGCACTTTATCGACACATTCCAATCAAGCGATTTAACGGCAGTTTATAAAAACTCCTTATTCGTTGCCTTGATGACGGCTGTAATGGGAACGTTCATCGCCTTTAGCTCTGCGGTTTTGAATGTCCGGACGCCCCTTAAGGGGAAATCGTCAATGGATGTCATTTCGATGCTGACGAATACAGTACCGGGAATGGTGTTGGGCTTATCGTATTTGCTGCTGTTCAACGGCAGCAGCTGGAAGGGAACCTTTGCCATCATCATTCTATGTAACATTGTCCACTTCTTTACAACACCCTATTTAATGGCGAAGAACTCTTTATCCAAAATGAACCCTGGTTGGGAAACCACCGGGAATCTATTGGGGGATAGCTGGATCAGGACAATCTATCGTGTCATTCTGCCAAATTCGGCATCTACGGTGATCGAGATGTTCAGCTACTATTTCATCAATAGTATGGTGACGATCAGCGGAATCATCTTTTTGGTCACGGCCCAAACCACATTAGTGGCCAGTAAAATTAAAGAGCTTCAGCATTTTGCCAAATTCAATGAAATATTCATCCTGTCTTTACTTATCTTTTTTACAAATCTAGTCGTGAAGCTGCTTTGTGATCATTATCAAAAAAGACAATTCAAACATTAATGAGGGGGATATTATGTCTAAAACATTGAAGATAGCCTTACTTTCTTTAGTTGCTTTAAGTTTGGTATTTGTATTGTTCGACCGTAACAGCGGCAAAGCGGATGAGGAAAAGGTGGTCATTTATACGAATGGAGATGAAGAAGCCACTGCAGCAATGGAGACTTCCCTGAAAGATGCCGGATACGAAGGGAAATACGTCCTTCAATCATTAGGCACATCTGAATTAGGAGGGAAACTGCTCGCAGAAGGCGCTGAAATCGAGGCCGATGTCGTGACGATGAGTTCCTATTTCATTGAAAGTGCCCAAGATCAGCACTCCATGTTCAAGGACCTGTCATTCAGTGCAAAAGCTTTGGAAAAAAATCCAGCCTATTACACGCCGATTTTGGCAAATACCGGTTCCATTTTTGTAAATACGGAAGTGCTTAAACAAAAAGGCCTGCCGATGCCTACCTCGATTAAGGATTTGACAAAGCCGGAATATAAAGGGTTCGTTTCAATTCCTAATATCCTGGACTCTTCAACAGGGTGGCTTTTAGTTCAAGCAATAATCAGTCAATACGGTGACGCAGAGGGGAAAAAGGTTCTCCATGACTTAATAGCTAATAGCGGTCCGCATCTTGAAAGCTCAGGTTCAGGTCCAATCAATAAAGTTCAAGCAGGGGAAGTGGCTGCCGGTTTTGGTTTACGCTACCAAGCCGTGATGGCTAAAGAGTCGGGCTTACCGATCAAGTTCGTCGATCCGGTTGAGGGGAATTTCTCCTACACGGAATCTGTGGCTG
Organism: Peribacillus sp. NPDC055009; assembly: GCF_053608705.1. Classification (NCBI taxonomy): domain Bacteria; kingdom Bacillati; phylum Bacillota; class Bacilli; order Caryophanales; family Bacillaceae; genus Peribacillus; species Peribacillus sp. NPDC055009. Next base: position 410,122 of record NZ_JBSGVZ010000001.1, read on the forward strand.
TCGTGAATAAAGATAATGAAGGTAAAACAAGTTTAGCAATGAAAATGGCAGAAACAATCAGTAAAGATGCTAGAGAAGAATTGCTGAAACATTACCCGGTCGCACTTTATGAAGGTGAAAAGGTAACGGAAAAGAACAAAACGGCCCATCCTAAGAAATACAAGCAGCCCCTAACGGTTGAATTATTAAAACAGCATCAAGAGTTCTTTAAATCAGCACAATGATAAATACAGTGAGGAGTGAAGTAAAATGAATACCTATAAACTATTAACGCCTGGACCGCTGACCACTACAAGTACGGTGAAACAGGAAATGCTTGTTGACCGCTGTACGTGGGAAAATGATTATAAAGAAATTACACAAAAAATCAGATCCCAGCTTCTTGAATTGGCGTATGCTGCAAACGGAGAATATACGGCTGTACTTATGCAGGGAAGCGGCTCGTTTGTTGTAGAATCTGTGCTGACGACTGCACTTTCAAAATCCGATAAAGTGATGATCATAACGAATGGTGCATATGGGAAACGGATTGTGAAAATGGCGGAGTGCATCGGGCTGAATCATGTGGAATATGGCGTTGAGTACAATGAGTTTCCAAATGAAGCTGAAATCCGGAACATTTTACTGGATGATCGTGACATCACACATATAGCAATGGTTCATTGTGAAACGACGACAGGGATTTTAAATCCGATAGAGATGGTTTCGAAGATATCAAAGGAACAAGGGAAAACCTTGATTATTGATGCGATGAGCAGCTTTGGCGGAGTGGAGATTAATGTGCTTGAACTAGGGATTGATTATTTGATCAGCAGTGCGAATAAATGCATTCAAGGAATCCCCGGTTTTGGTTTTGTCATCGTAAAGCTTGAGAAATTATTGGCTTGTGAAGGCAATGCCCGCAGTTTGTCCTTGGATTTATATGATCAGTGGAAAGAGATGGACAAGGATGGGAAATGGCGTTTCACTTCACCAACACATGTAGTGGCCGCGTTTGCTAAAGCGTTGGAAGAATTAACGGAAGAAGGCGGCATCCCAGCTAGATTCTCCCGCTATAAAAATAATAATGACAGGCTGAGGGAGCTGATGGGAAAATTGGGCATTCATGCATATATCTCACCTGATAAACAATCGCCTATCATTACAACTTTCCTTTTTCCAACTGAAGCCTTTGATTTTGAGGACTTCTATAATTTTATCAAAGAGAGGGGATACGTAATATACCCTGGAAAGCTTACTGACATAGATACATTCCGAATTGGCAATATTGGCGAAATCCATGAAGAAGATATCGAGGAACTTGGAAGGATCGTAGAAAAATATATGAAAGTGGTGACAGTATGAATAAGGTAGAAGGAATCATTTTGGATTGGGCAGGAACAGCTGTGGATTTTGGATGTTTTGCACCAGTGAATGTTTTTGTGGATATTTTTAAGAATGCTGGACTGGACGTGACGATGGAGGAAGCCAGAGCTCCGATGGGCATGCTGAAAATCGACCATATTCGTGCGATGCTGACCATGCCAAGGATATCTTCGTTATGGGAGGAACAATACGGAAGGCCATTCAATGAGGAAGACGTTGAAAAACTATATGCTGAATTCGAACCGGCACTGATGATGTCATTGGCGGATTATACAGATCCCATTCCAGGGGTTATTGAGACGGTGGAAGCATTAAGGAATCGGGGCTTGAAGATTGGGTCGACAACGGGATATACGGATACAATGATGGAGGTCGTCGTAGCAAACGCTTTGCAAAAAGGGTATCGACCGGATTTCCATGTAACCCCGGATCAAACCGATTCGATTGGAAGGCCTAACCCTTACATGATCTATCGGAATATGGAAAAATTGAAGTTAGCGGCTTCATGGAAGGTAGTGAAGGTGGGCGATACCATTTCCGATATGCAAGAGGCGGTGAATGCTGGAGTATGGTCGGTCGGAATCATTGTCGGAAGCTCCGAGATGGGATTGAGTTTGGATGAGTATACGAGTTTACCAGAACGAGATAAACAAAACCTCATCTCTAAAACGGCAGACACATTTATGCAAAACGGCGCAGACTTCACCATCAAAACGATGGAGGAACTGCCTGAACTCATAGATACCATCAACCTTCTAATAGCGGATGGGAAAAGACCTCGTTCAAACTAACATTCAGTGCGAAGAAAGTGCAGCATATCCTTCATTCTCGATAGGGAATGAGATATGTCTGCACTTTTTCACTTTTGGACTGATTGTTATCTCTATATTCTTTATTTTTTTTACAAGGTGGAAGACTTACGACATCAATCTTTTCGTTAGATAACCATTCGATAGATAATCCAGTAATGAACTGTAGGTCCCATACCGACAATAGTTTATGTCTAAACCGTTTTTCATCTTTTTTATAAACAGCGTGACTTTATTTTAAATCCACACTATAATTTTCTTCGATTTTCAATACTGGTGGCTGTTTTTTAAGTCCTTTTGTCAATACAAGTAAATAAATGAAGCCTATTATTAACCAACTTACTCCAAGTACTTTTGAGTGCGCATCAAGATTCACAAGAAGTAAAATATCAAGGGCAGCTCCAATAATAGGAACAAATAAATATAAGACAGTTCCTTTAACCGAACGTTCTCTATTTCTAATATAATAATGAGCAATTACGGAAATATTAACACAAGTGTACGCAAGAAACGCCCCGAAATTAATAAATGATGCTACAAGATCTAAACTTAAAAATAAAGCAAGCAAAGAGACAAAACTAATGATCAGTATATTATTTACGGGTGTTCTATATCTCGGATGCAGGCTGCCAAAGAACTTTTTAGGAAACTGTCCATCTCGCCCCATCGTATAGAGGACTCGTGATGCACTTGCCTGGGACGACATGGCACTACCCAATACAGCTAATGCATAAAGCGCAAGATATACTGAGTACATCGCCTTTCCACCAACAAGTTTAATAATTTCGTAGGCAGCCGAATCAGGATTATTAAATGTGTTATACTCTGGCCATACAAGATACGAGAAATATGAAACACTTGTAAAGATTAAACCACCACCAAGAGTAATTAAAATAACAGCTCGGGGAATTGTTTTCTTAGGGTTCACTGTCTCTTCCGCAAACGCTGTAACTGATTCAAACCCAAGGAAACAAAAGCATAATAAAGCTGCTCCAGCTATTGTATAAGAAAAGGGTTCTTTCGAATTATAGAATGGCTCAAGAGATAAAAGAGTTGCCGTGCTTTCTCCCATAGAAATTTCCTTAATGGAAAAACCTATAAAGATAACGATAAAAAGAAAAGCAAAAATCGTTATGAATGCGTTTACATTTGTAGCAATCTTCAATCCTTTAATATTAATAAAAGTGACGAGAATCAGCATACCTAAAATCCAGATGTAACTTGGAATTGTAGGAAAGGCTGCTGAGAAAAAAATACCAAATACTAAATAATTCACCATGGGCATAAATAAATAATCCATTAAGATCACCCATCCGACAAGAAATCCAACAGAGGGATTGAGCGATTTTTGCGTATAAACATATGCAGAACCTGAAGATGGAAACGCAATTGCCATTTTCCCATAACTGTAAGCAGTAAACATCATTACCACTAGAGCAACTATCATTGCTCCCGGAACCGTACCGTGGGAAATATTGGCCGCAATACCATACGTAGTAAAAGCTGTGGTTAACCCCATAAATGAAAAACCAAACAATACAACTGGAATGAGTGTCAGTGTTCTATCCGTTTTACTTAAATTTGACATGTAAAATACTCTCCTCTTTTACCTGATTTAACTTTTTACAAGAAATAGGATCAATATTATTACATCTTTTTTAATGCGTGGTTTTCTAGAAATTATAAAAAAGTCAGAAAGATGCTAGGGAGCCTACTTTGAATTATCCATGAATTTGTTGTCTCGTTTCCCCATTCCTCGTAAGGAATTCCGTCTGCAGAATAACAAAGATAATTCCTGCAAAAATCTTCTCGCCGGCATCTTTACTGACTCCTGGAATTTCTTTAGTAGCGACTTGTTCAATAACGTGTACACTGATTTCTAATCAATCGAAATGAAACGTAGGATATGAGATGACCCTAAGGACGCTTTATTATTTTGACAATAGTAACTCCGTTTTTATATCTGTATAAGGCATGTCATGATTGATCCCAACTTCGTGATGAACAATTTCACCGTTCAAAGTGCTGATACAATTTCTTACTATTACATCATTTTCTACAACCTCTTTCAAACCATTATTCGCAATGTTCATAATATATGGGCCGGTTGTCATCAGCATCATGTTTGTCGAGGTTTGTGGACATAGAGCCGGCATATTCGGGACACAGTAATGTAGGACTTCTTGTTCGTAGTAAACTGGATCCTCTAAAGTCGTATAACGTGAGGTTTCAATTATACCCGTTCCTGCAATATCAATAATAATAGAATTAGGTTTCATCTTACTGACCATCTCTCGTGTAATGAGAGGCTCGGTTACCCCTGGCATCGGATAAATTGTATTAATTAAAACATCACTTTGAATAAGTTCTTCAAACATCATATCTTTATCCCAACCCAAAATGTCCACCTGTGGCAACTGGTTGTTCAAATAATCAATGCGTTTCATTGATGCTTCCATGATTGTTACATTCAATCCAAGACCCACAGCAACTTGCGCAGTATTGAGTCCAGCATTGCCACCACCAAGTATGAGTATATTACTCGACGGTAAACCGGCCAGTTTCCGGAGAAGTATACCTTTTCCGCCATAACCATATTGAGCATATTTGACTGCTTCAAGCATTGCTAATGTTCCGGCAATTTCACTCATTGGTTTAATCGTAGGTCTTGTCCCGTCAGGTAAAACGATTAATTCCATTGATAATGAAATTGCTTTTTTATCTAGTAATGCCTGTGTCATTTCATGATTTACATCTTCCGCCAAATGAAACCATGCCATTATCATTTGATCTTCTTTAAGAAGGCCGTATTCATAGGGTTGAAGTTCCTTCACTTTAACAACAAATTCTGCCTTCTCATAAATTTCGTCAATCGTGTTTACTATTTTTGCTCCAGCCAAAACATATTTCTCGTCACAAAAACCACTAGCTTCACCTGCCATGCTTTGTATTAGTACTTCATGACCGTAAGCTGTTAATTTTTTTACCCATGTTGGATTTAATCCCACTCTAGTCTCTGCAGTTTTTAATTCTTTAGGAACTCCTACTATCATTGTTCATTCTCCTTTTTAATTGCATTTAATTTATTGAACATTCTAAAATCTTACAGGGAAATGATATCCCTTTCATTAGACACGGGGTTAAATTTATATTAGTTTTTTTTTAACCAAGGCCATTTTGTACTTTTATGAATATAGCATTGGTGAAAAGTGATGATTTTTCCATTGATTATCGAATGTTTTGGACGTTTAAAGTTTCAGTACTCCACCGTTCATGCACACATATAACTGATGAATAATGGTGAGAATTATGATAGATTATCAGGTTGATTAAGGTTTTCAACAAAGCACGTAAAAGAACTTACTTATAGACATTGGTCGTATTACTTGGGGTTAAACAGAGATAGGGTACCATATTTTATGGGCTTAGACTTTCTAGTATAGTTATAATAAGATGATACAGCTAACCATTATTAAATGAGGAGGTACATATGCTTACAGTACAAGATGTTCTTAAGCGCCCACTCTTTTCAAAGACGGAGGTAGTTGCGGGGGCAAGCGGGTTGCACCGTCAAGTCAAATGGACACATGTCCTTGAAATTCCGTTTTTTGATGATACCATCTTTCAGGGAGGGGAACTGATACTCTCCACCGGATTTGGGTTTGAATGGAGAGACTCCTCTAATACTTCATTTTTGTTAAATCTTATCGAACGCAACGCCTCATGTTTATGTATAGAACTTGGACACCACTTCGACAAGGTCCCTAAAGAAATGATCGAGATGGCAAATGAGTATAACTTTCCGATTATTATTTTCAAAGAATTCATAAATTTCGTCGAAATAGCACAGGATCTACATTCGTTTATCATTAATGCTCATCATGAGAAGTTGGTTACATTAGATTCTATTTCCAGGAAGTTCCATTCATTGTCACTCACTACTCATGGGTTATCAAATATTTTAAAGTTGTTGCAACAGAAGACAGAAGCACCAATAATCTATCTTCCTATAGAAGGAACACCTTTTTCGATTCCAGGATTGAAAAATGAATTTATGGAAAAGCTACTTCACACGATTTATGAAGATAAAGAACACTGGCATGACCGAATTACAAATGATTCGCCCGTTGAATGGAAGGCATTAAACCATACTATTCTTCTCCAACCGATCGGAGCAATGGATCAAATCTGGGCGTACCTTGTTATGGTTTTAGATCGTGAATCGGATGAATTTGATTTCCTAATCCTTGATCGTGCTTCTCTAGCAATCTCACAAGACTTATTGCGCAAACATTATTTGGATGAAAAACGATTACGTTTAGAATCTACATGGCTAAATGATTTACTTAATAGACGCATCAATAATGAGGAACAGGCAAGGGGATTTATTTCTTTAAAATCGAAGCGCGCTTCTATACATTATCGAATTGCAATCATTGATATCGAAGATGTTTTTCATCCGTCTTCATTAGGTTTATCGGATGAAGAAAATGAATCAGCTATTTATCATTATTCTTTAAAAATTCGGTCTGGGTTCGCAAAATATTCTTTTACACCCTATATCACATCTGTAAGAAATCAGATTATTGTATTAGCTATTGATCTTGGAACTGCCGATACCTCTAAGGCACGCTTCTTGAAAGTGATCAATGCCTTGCTATATGTTAAAGAAGGTGAATCTAGCCAAATCCGTATAGGCGTTGGGCGACAATACCAGTTACTTTTGGATGCTCATACTGGTTATCGAGAAGCGCAGTTAGCTTTAAGTTATCGTATGTTTTCGACAAGTGCCTTTTACGAAGACCTTGGCATCTTTCGATTGATACAATTAATTCAGCATGATCAAGATACAGCACATTTTATTGAAGACTATCTCTCTCCTTTAATATCCTATGATAAGGAGTATGGAACGGAATTGCTTCTGACTTTAGCAAAATACTTTGAGCTTGATCGCTCAAAGAAGCTTACTGCTCAAAAATTACATGTTGTAAGACAAACACTCTATCATCGGCTGGAAAAGATAAAAAAGATTCTTGATCTTGATTTTGATATGCCGGAGAACAGATTAAACGTTGAAATGGCTTTGAAAGCATATCAACTCATACAGCAAGTGGAAGTACCTACGAAGTAGTTATCAACCGCCAACCACGGGGCGATGTTAAGACCGAGGATAAAAATAATTTAGCAATAATATTCATTGACGTCCCATACCCTTACTCCATTTTTAACCTAATTTTACATTCTAATTGTAATACTCCACTTATCATTCATACGTACTAAATGAATGGTAAGTTTTTAGTGATTGGAATTAAAAAACTCTGTTGATTTTTAAAATGAACAGAGTTTTTTAATAAATCCATATTGTAAAAAGTGAGAAAAGAGTGTACGATTAAATGAGAATGATAATCAATCACATTTGATTACCGGGGAGTGGACGTAAATGGAACAGCAAGATTTATTTGATGTAACGGTTATTGGGGGAGGGCCAGCAGGGCTTTACTCCACTTTTTATAGCGGACTTAGAGAAATGAAAGTTAAACTGATTGAATACCAGCCACGGCTAGGCGGGAAAATTCATGTCTATCCAGAGAAAATGATTTGGGATGTAGGAGGGCTGACACCCACTACTGGGGAAAAATTAATTGAGCAGTTAGTGGAGCAAGGTTTAACATTCAATCCAACAGTCGTCTTGAATGAAAAAGTGGAATCAATCATACGTAATGAAGAAGGTATCTTCGTTTTACATACCGCTTCAGGGCAAATGCACTTTTCCAAAACGATCATTGTCGCGGTTGGCGGCGGAATTCTGAATCCGCAAAAGTTGGAAATAGACGGGGCTGAAAGGTTTGAAGTCTCCAATTTAAACTATACTGTTAAGTCTTTCAATCGATTCAAGGATAAGACGGTGATCATTTCAGGCGGCGGGAATTCTGCAATAGACTGGGCAAATGAATTGGAGCCCATCGCCAAAAAGGTGTATCTGACATACAGGAAAGATAGTCTGGCAGGTCATGAATCACAAGCAAGGCAATTGATGGAAAGCTCTGCTGTTTGTTTCTTGAATACGACGATTACAAAACTGATCGCCTGCGCTGATCATGAATCAATTGAACATGTTGAACTGACGAATCTCGCAACGGGGGAGGTTTCTTACTTGCCGATCGATGAGGTCATCATCAATCATGGTTATGAGCGTGATACATCGCTGCTTCGAAATAGTAAAGTGGATATTGCCATAGCCGACAATTATTATATTGAAGGTACTCCTTCAAGTGAATCCTCGATGGATGGAATATACGCTGCCGGTGATATCTTAAGTCATGAAGGTAAATTGAACCTGATAGCAGGTACTTTTCAAGATGCAGCAAATGCCGTAAATAAGGCAAAGCAATATATCCAGCCTGACGCTCACGGAGTGGGAATGGTTTCTTCCCATAATGAAATCTTTAAAAAGCGCAACAGGGAATTGATCAAGGAAATGATGAAACCGGCTGGGGTACTTTAAAGGAAACGGAAAAAGCTCCAGGGCCTCATGGGCCCTGGAGCTTTTAGCAGTTTATAGAGATTCTTTAATGACCTTCTTGTAATGAAATACGGATAGGATTCCGAAGATCGAATACAATGCCGTGTATAATGCCATAACGATGATCATCGGTGTCCAAACTTCGGTCCCGAATAAGAACCATCCTGATTGGACTGCGAAATAACTGTGAAGCAGTCCGACGACTAAAGGAATGCCGAAATTGAAAACTTGTTTTGCTTGGATTCCTCTTAGTAAGTCACCACGCGTGAATCCCAGTTTTCTTAAGATGGTATAATTGGATTTTTCACCTTCACTTTCATCCATTTGTTTGAAATACAGGATACAACCGGATGTGATGAGGAAGGTTAATCCCAAGAATCCGACGATGAACATGATAAGACCCATATTCTTCTTCTGGGTGTTGAACATTTCAAATTGGGAATCATTCACATGTTCTTCTTTAAAACTCATTTTATTAAATAGATCATTCGCTTTTTCAAGTTCAGCTTCATCCTTCACATCAATGCCGATATTAACGGATGATACTTTTTGGATTTTCGGGTCGACGTCCTTTTTCAAACGGTCGAATATCGTTTGGTCTACAATGGCAACGGGCAATCCGCCGTTCGTGAAGTAATAGGACAAGAAGGTATCATCATTCAATCCCATATATGTTTGCGGAATGACTTCGTGTTTGCCCTTCAGTTCAATCTTTCCGGAATCCTTCAAGGACATGACCTTCTCCATCATATTACTGTATCCGCTGAAAAGGGTCTCATCTTCAGCGAGGTTGATTCCTTTAACGGATTCATCACTGATGACGGGAACGGTCATGATGTCGGGATCAAAGTTCACTCCTTCGAGGCTAGTCTCCATAATTTCCTTTACATTGACATCCACTTGAATGACATCGATCACCTTTTCGTCATAATCAATTTTACTGTCGGATAAAGCTTTTTTGAATGTATTCGCATCTCCCTTATCCGTCATCGAAAAATCGGTGGGGATACTGCTTTGTGCCATTTTCTCCGCTGAGTAGTAGGAGATATAGCTTAATGATAATAACCCGATCGCCAAAGCGGAAACGGTCGTGATGATCGTCAATAATATCGCATTCGATTTCATCCGGAACATGATGGATGAAAGGGACAATACTTCATTAATGTTCAAATAGCCATTTTTCTTTTTACGGATGATATTAAAGATGAAGCTTACGGATCCTTTATAGAACAGATAGGTACCGATGATGACGGTTGCCAAAATGAATATCATGGCCATAAAAAGCTCGGTCATCTCTGTAAAAGCTCCATCGAATAATTTGGATGAAACGACATAGCCAGCAATGATCAGGATGATTCCGAATATCCCGAGGATCATTTCGAACATCGAAACCTTTTTCACTTTTCCTTCCGTCATTGAAGTCACTCTAAATAATGATAGAATGGTTTGCCTTTTAATGAAGGTATAATTCATCAACATGATTAAAAGATAGATGGCGCTAAAAACGAGCAAGGTTTGCACTAGCGGCTGTAAAGAAAATTTAAGAGTCGCGATCGCCTGGACACCCATTATTTTAAATAGTATCATGATGATCAATTTTGAAGCGGCAAACCCTACAAAGATTCCGAGGAATACGGAACAGAAATATAGGATCAGGTTTTCCACACTCAGGATACGGAATATCCTGTTCTTCGTCATGCCTATCAATTGGAATAAGCCAATTTCTTTACTGCGTCTTTTTATGAAAATGCTATTGGCATATAAAAGGAATATGGAAACAATCGCAACAAGCAGGATCGATGCAGCCTTGATGGAGGCGGCCCCTTTCACCGTACCCTCCGCTTCATCCAGCGATGGGTCATATTGCAAGGTGACAAAAGCAAAGTAAAGGGAAGCGCTGAAGACCAGGGCAAACACATACAGATAATAGTTCTTCAGATTTTTCTTCAGATTTCGCAAGATGAGTTGATTAATGCTCATTTTGAACCCCTCCCAATACACCTTGTGTTTTCATGATGTCCTTGAAGAAGGTTTGTCTGGATTCTTCACCTTTATTCAATTGTGTATATATTTGACCATCTTTAATGAAAATGACTCGGCTGCAATAACTGGCCGCCACTGGATCATGGGTTACCATGATGATGGTCGCTTTGCGCTTTTTATTCATTTCGCTCAGTTTGTTCAGTAAATCGGAAGCTGATTTTGAATCAAGCGCCCCAGTCGGTTCATCGGCAAATATGATGCTTGGATCATGGATGAAAGCCCGTGCTGCAGACGTACGCTGTTTTTGACCACCGGAAATTTCATTTGGGTATTTATCCTTCACTTCATATATGCCCAGTTCCTTCGCCACGCTATCAAACTTTTGTGCCGCTTCATTAGCGGGCGTTTTTGTAATGGATAAGGGCAAAAGGATATTTTCTTTGACAGTCAGTGTGTCCAATAGGTTATATTCCTGGAAGATGAAGCCTAGATGGTTTTTCCGGAATTCGGCCAAATTCTTTTCTTTCATCCCTGAAATCTCTTTTCCATCGATCGTAATGGTGCCGTTGCTGATTTTATCGATCGAGGAAAGGACATTCAGCAAAGTCGTTTTTCCTGAACCGGAAGCACCCATGATACTTACGAACTCACCTTCTTGTATGCTTATATCGAGACCCTTTAAGACTTCTTGTTTATTGAATTTATTACCATAGCTTTTATGGATTTTTTTCGCTTCTAATATATTCATTTGGATACACTCCTTTTTTTCTATATCCTCATTATAAAAGGCCATGTATTTCTTTTCCTTCGTTTGGACGAACAAAGAATAAAAGCATGTGACACTTTTGTCACATGCTTGTGATATTCACGAAATCATTTCTTTTTGGGAAGGTCAAGGTAACGGTCGTCCCGGTTCCAAGCTCTGATTTAACATCAATGGAGATGAATAGGGACTCGGCCGCATTCTTGGTTAAATACAACCCCATGCCGGTTGCCGCATTGTCATGATGGTTTGTCGTGGAGGTAAATCCTTTATCAAATATGCGGGATAAATCCTTTGGGTCAATGCCCCGTCCGGAATCCTGGACTTCAAGAACCGTTTGTCCGGCTTGTTCATGGCTATATATCGTGATATCTGAGTTTTCACTGTATTTAATGGAGTTGGTCAAGAGCTGTCTCATGATGAAGGCCAGCCATTTGGCATCAGTAAGCACTTCGGTTACATCCAATTGTATGTCGAAGCCGATCCCTTTTTGAATGCACCATGATTGCAGCGTTTTAATCTCATCAAAGATTATTGTTTCCAAATCGGTTTTCTCTATATACAAATCATTTTCGATGAAAGGCATGCGCCTTTGATGGAGCTGCTGATCAAGAAGAAGGTGAATGCGCAGCCACTCATAAGTCAAATGCGATTTCAGCAATTCATCATCCAAGCGGTCAATCATTAAATGCATTGCTGTCAATGGTGTCTTCACTTCATGAATCCAAGATAATAATTCATCCTTCTCCTGCTCTAAAGTCATTCGGCCAATTGCTGCGGATTGCTTCAATACTTCGGTTTGGTTAATGATGCTGTTTTCTATGATTTTTTCGAAAGGGCTCTCTGGTTCGGCTATATTCGTTATATCCAGGTTGTCTTCCCGCGCTTCTAGACTTTTATAAAAGGAAGTTTCTTTTTTATAGCGGAAAATCAAAAAGATACTGAACATGAGCAATGATAAAAAGGCAATATACAGTATTGGCTTTAACGGAATAGCCGAATCAAGATAAGCGACAAAGATAATGAATAGATGAAGAATTATGTAGAATGTGATCCAGCTGAACCTTTCCATGAGATATTTTCTGATCATGCATTTGCCTCTTCTACGGCGATATAGCCCTGTCCGACCTTCGTTTCGATAAAATGTCCTAAACCCAGTTCATCCAACCTCTTTCGTAAACGGTTCACATTCACTGTAAGGGTGTTATCGCTTATGAAACGTTTGTCATCCCATAAGCTGTTGATCAACTCTTCGCGGCTTACGATCTTATTTTTCTGTTCAATGAGCTTTTTCAAGATGAAAATTTCATTTTTCGTCAATTCGATTGTACCAGTCTCGGCCGATACCGTGTTCTTCTCATAATCCACAGTTGCGCCGCACCAGGTTTTCAATTCGATTTTTTCGGTATTGTAATTATATACCCGGCGGAGGGTGGCCTGTATTTTTGCGATGAGTACATCGAAATGAAAAGGCTTCTGGATAAAATCATCAGCTCCAAGCTGCATGGACATCACCATGTCGGTCGGATGATCGCGTGATGATAAAAAGATGATGGGAACATTGGAATGGGCCCGGATCATTCTGCACCAATGAAATCCATCAAACTTCGGCAACTGTATATCAATGATGACCAAATCAGGTTTTATGTCCGTGAATTCCTGAACGACTTTACTAAAATCGCCAATTCCGTAAATATCATAAGACCATTGCGCCAATCTATCTTTAATTTCATTGAATAACGTCGTATCATCCTCTATCAATAGAAGTTTAAACAATGGATTCACCGCACTTTCCAGCTTTTTCTTAAAAGTATATAGTAAAACCTTTATAGGTTCTAGAGGAAGGGGGGAACAGGAGCAGTATAGCCTACTGGTTGTATGTAAACCAGTATTATATTAAAATTGGGAATAACGAATGGAGGAAGTGAAATTATGTCTGATTTTCCTAATTGCCCTGCATGTGATTCAGAATATACATACGAAGACGGAAGTCTTTTTGTTTGCCCGGAATGCGCTCATGAGTGGACGGTGGAAGCGGAAACGGAAAATGGTGATCAAAAGAAGGTTATCAAAGATGCTAATGGAAATGCCTTGAACGATGGTGATACCGTTACGGTAATCAAGGATCTTAAAGTGAAAGGGAGCTCATCCGTTTTAAAAATGGGCACTAAAGTCAAAAGCATCCGTCTAGTTGATGGTGATCATGATATTGATTGCAAGATTGATGGTTTTGGTGCAATGAAATTAAAATCCCAATTTGTTAAAAAGGTATAATTAAAAAACGGCCTAATCCATTGATTAGGCCGTTTTTTTTAACGTTACTTCTTAATAAACTTTGTCACCGTTAAAGATTGAATTCTTAACGACCACATAATCCACATTCCTGATGGCTTCCAACTTGGTACCACCTGCATATGAAATGGAAGACTGAAGATCTTGTTCCATTTCCTTCAACGTATCTTCCAAAGATCCTTTGTGCTCGACAAACATCTTTTTGCCTTCAACGTTTTTCTTTTCACCTTTTTGGAATTCTGAAGCTGAACCAAAGTATTCTTTAAAGGCCTTTCCATCTTTCTCGATCGTTTGACCTGGAGATTCCTCATGTCCGGCAAATAGTGAACCGATCATAACCATCGAAGCGCCAAATCTAACTGATTTAGCAATATCACCGTTCGTGCGAATGCCGCCGTCAGCTATAATTGGCTTGCTTGCCGCTTTTGCACACCAGCGAAGTGCAGCTAATTGCCAGCCGCCCGTTCCAAATCCAGTCTTGATTTTAGTGATGCATACTTTACCTGGTCCAATGCCCACCTTTGTAGCATCGGCACCGGCATGTTCCAACTCCCGTACCGCTTCAGGAGTTCCCACATTTCCTGCAATGACAAAACTTTCGGGTAAATGTTTTTTAATATGCTGTATCATCTTTATCACGGCATTGGAATGTCCGTGTGCAATATCTATCGTAATGTATTCAGGCACAATGTTGTCATTCGATAACTGTTCGATGAAACCGTATTCTTCTTCTTTAACGCCGACGCTGATGGAAGCGATCAATTCTCGTGAATGCATGTCTTTAATGAAAGTCACTCGTTTTTCTGGCTCAAAACGATGCATTACATAAAAGTAACCGTTTTCAGCCAAGTACATGGCTATCTTTTCATCAATGATCGTTTGCATATTGGCAGGTACTACAGGTAACTTGAATGTATGCTTACCCAAAGTAACGGATGTATCACACTCAGAACGGCTATTTACTACACATTTTGCAGGAATTAATTGAATATCTTCATAATCAAACACGTTTTCCATGTTATGCACCTCTATATACGAATATTTTTGTCTTTTTTAATAAAAATTGTTCGCCCATTAGGTAATGTACATCATTTTTGACAGTAAGTCAAAATTTTTATTGGTTTTATTCTGATTTTATTTCAACTTGATGGGAAATCCGTAACAGGGTAGGGAGCTGAAAAGGACGAATGAACATGTTACTTTGGAACGTTGATTTCCACTTCAGGCACTCGCTTTCCGCGGGCGGGCGGGAGCCTCCTCGGCGCGCGCCTGCGGGGTCTCCCATGCCACGCTTTTCCCGCAGGAGTCTCGCGCCTTACGTTCCAATCAACTTTGTTTTATTTAGATAGACCTTTTTGTTCACAAATTAGATAATAATTATTTGCCGACAGCTTTTTTGTAGGTTTGTAAAATGGGAACGTTGATTTCCTCTCCAGGCACTCGCTTTCCGCGGGCGGTCCGGGAGCCTCCCCGGCGCCTTGCGCCTGTGGGGTCTCCCCTGGACTCGCTTTTCCCGCAGGAGTCTCGTACCTTCCGTTCCAATCAACTTTGTGTTTTAAAAGAAAAAACTGCTGGCTCTTCTTATTCCGAATCCTATTTAAGACTAGTTTATCCTTCATGTTTTTTTCCTGTAATCCTTAATGGATGGAAGAAATTTGCGACACTCCTGCCGAATAATTGGCTGGCCGAGACCCCGGAGACGTTTGCGTCGAGGAGGCTTGGCAGACAGTCGGCGGAAAGGGAGCGGGTTTCTGAAATCAACTGGAGTTTTTAAAAGAAAAAACTGCTGGCTCGTCTTATTCCAGACCCTATTTAAGACTAGTTTATCCTTCATGTTTTTTTCCTGTAATCCTTAATGGATGGAAGAAATTTGCGACACTCCTGCCGAATAACTGGCTAGCCGAGACCCCGGAGACGTTTAAGTCGAGGAGGCTTGGCAGACAGTCGGCGGAAAGGGAGCGGATTTCTGAAATCAACTAGAACATATTTATTTATCTACAGCCTGAAATACTTAAGTATTTTCACCAATTTGTATGACTTTTACACCTTTACGTTTTTTTACATCATCTTAACGTTGACCGACATGGCACTAAGTTAAAATGATAATGGGTAACGAAAAAGAATGGGGGGATTGGCATGAAGGTTGAATTACATTGTCATACGAACATTTCAGATGGTTCCAGTTCTTTTGAAGAACTATTGGAGGTTGCAAAAAGGGAGAGCATTGGTCATTTAGCCATTACGAATCACGATACAACGATAAGATTGCAAGAGATGGTGGAACGGGGAAAGGAAATAGGAATTGAAATCATCCCTGGTATAGAAGTGTCTGGTTATGACTTTGCAAGAGGCAGGCGTGTACATATTCTGGGCTATTTTGTTGAGCCTGGTCATAAGGCACTTGAGGAGCTTTGTAATCCATTGATTGAAAAAAGGAATGCAGCTTCTGAAAAAATGGTGGAACGACTAATTCATGCAGGCTATCGAATAACTTGGGATCAGGTATCTAAATTCAGGGGAGGAACCGGTGTTTATAAACAGCATATTATGCTGGCGCTTCGGGAATCGGGGTATACGGATTCCATCTATGGTGATTTGTATAAGAAAATCTTCAGCCGCGGCCAAAATGGAGAAGTGCCAGGCATTGCCTTTATTCCTATGGAGTATGTGGATGCCATTCTGGCTGTAAAGGCGATTCGAGCTGCCGGAGGCGTCCCGGTCCTTGCTCACCCTGGACAATACGGGAGCTTTGAAATTATTCCTGAGCTTGTAAAAGCAGGGCTTGAAGGGATTGAAGTTCTTCACCCGCATCATGGGCATGCAGAAGAGGAAAGAGCGATTTCATATGCAGATCAATATAATCTCATTAAGACAGGAGGTTCGGATTTTCATGGGGATTATGGGGAGAAGCCGATTCGTCTTGGCAGTATGAGCCCAGGAAAGGAATGTGTGGCTGCTTTGAAATCAAGGAAAAAAAGCATGGCCATTAAATGATGTTCATTAAACCAGGAATTTTGCTGTGAAAGCGGCCTGCTCATTTGCTGGATTAGGAATTTGAAAGACTGAACATGATGTTGTATTGAGAAAAATCCATAAAATAAGCATTCCTTTCGTTCTGGTAATTGACCAGGACTTTTTTTTTACAAGAAAATCATGGTAGCTTCATATTTTCTCATTACACTGACAGTAACAAAGAAAAATATATGTAAAGGGGGATTTTTGTTGGCGGAAAAAAACTTTTTAGTTGATCATTTGATATCTGAAATTAAGAGTGGAACCTTTCAATCGGATAAAAAGTTACCTTCAGAGCATATACTCGCCGATCAATTTAATGTACCAAGAATGGTTGTCAGGAAGGCATATGAGCAGCTTCAAGATTTAGGCTTTATCTATTCAAAGCAAGGTAAAGGAAGTTATGTCCAGGAAACAAAAAAACAAATTCCGTTAATTCTATCCGGAGATGTTAGTTTCACCGAGAAAATGAAAGAATTTCAGTTTTCCTTTCAAACGAGTACTATTTTTTGCGAAGAAATTTCTTATGATCAGAAGATCTTTCAAAGACTCGGGTTGGAAAGTGATGACAAGGTCTTTAAAATTGGCAGGCTTAGGTTAATGGACGATTTCCCGATTGCTCTTCATACATCTTTTGTAGCAAAATCAACATTTCCTGAAATAGAAAAGGACGGTCCGGATATAACCTCCATGTTTCAATATTATCGGCAGCGTGGCTTTGTAGAATTCGGATCCAGCAGCAGCACGTTGAATGTGATTTTTCCTACTTTATTCGAACGGGATATTTTGCAGTGTTCAAGTTTAATTCCACTTTTGCAAGTGGAATCAGTATGCCAGGATAAGCGAAGTAATCAAGTCCTTGAGCACACGGTCATAATCTATCGGAGCGATTGTTTCACATATGTTATATAAAAACTTCCATTCCAGATATCGGTCGAATTCACTAGTAAATGCCCTGAATTCACGAGTAAAAGTAAGAAACTCACGAGTAAATGTCCCGAATTCACGAGTAAAAGTACGGAGATCACGAGTAAATGCTCCGAATTCACGAGTGAAGCACGAAATTTGAATAATGTAGGTCCGGCTTTAACAAATTCCATACAAGATTTACTCTTTCTTAACGTACGTTCACTTGGCAACAAGATACATTGAAGATGTTAGCTTGAAACTAAAACATTGGAGGCCAATGGAATGAGAAGAAGGGAAAGAACCGAGATTTTGATACAAGGCTCTGAGGACATTGCAAAGGAATTTGCCAAGGAAATAACAATGAAATATAAAGTTACCGTCATTCAAAAGCCAGAAAGTGCCCTCGTGTTGCTAAAGACAAGGGAAACGGCAAAAAAGAGCTTGTTTTATCTAGGGGAAATGCTGGTGACAGAATGCACGGTCCAAATCCAGGATTCAATCGGGATTGGTATCGTTAAGGGACATCGGGAAGAGCTGGCACAAAGTTTAGCGATCATTGATGCTGCTTATCAGGCTGATCTTGGAGAAACAAGATTATGGTCACATGCTTTAGAAAATGAGAAGAAGAATATACAGAAAAATCTTCAAGAGCTGAATCGATCAATCTTAAGAACCAAAGTTAATTTTGAAACTATGGATGTTCAATAAGAGGGGGGAAAGCAATGAATTTGGATGTAGTTCATGATATACAAACTGTTTATAGAAAGCTTGTAACGGCGACTTCAAGACCTGGAAATTTAGTGGTTTTGGAGAGGGAAGCCAAGACATTGGATGTTCAAATGGAATGCTTATCTTCTACTATTCTGCTTGCACTTACTGTACTTGACCCTGAAGTGACTTTTAATGTCATTGCAAAGGAGGGGGAGGCGGTGTCAAGAATGATCAATCAGCTTACTTATTCGAAGCCTGTCGATTTGCCGGAAGCGGATTTTATTTTTATTTTACATGATGCCTCCGAGGAGCAAATGAAGGAAGCGATAAATAAAGCAAAGATAGGAAATCTGTTGAATCCCCATGAATCGGCAATGATCATTCTAGAAGTGCCGGATATAACGAAAGGGGATTCAATGATCCTTTCAGGACCGGGAATTCAAGAGGAATCATTCATAAGCCTCCCGAATGTCTCCGCCTGGCTTGGTGCAAGGAACGAAAAAAACATAGAATTCCCGTTAGGAATCGATATGTATTTTGTGGATCAAAAAGATCGTTTAATAGCTTTACCGAGAACGACTCAAATCAAAGAAAATGGGGGTGAGATTATATGGGATATGTTGCAGTAAAGGGAGGAACAAAGGCGATTGAGGAATCCATCAAACGCTTAAAGTATGAACGGGTCAAAAAAGGGACGGCTATAGAGCTGCATAAGATTGAAGCTGGGATGAGAGGGTTGATTGATCAGGTTATGTCAGAAAGCAGTTTGTATGATCAATCACTGGCTGCACTTGCTATTAAACAGGCTGAAGGCAATCCGGAAGAAGCTGTTTTCCTCTTGAGAGCTTATCGATCCACTTTGCCGCGAAAGCATGTTTCAAGAGTGATCAGTTCTGAAAATATGAAGGTGGAAAGGCGAATTTCAGCTAGTTTTAAGGATGTACCTGGCGGGCAGATTTTAGGTGCAACAACCGATTATACACATAGGTTGCTAGATTCGGAGCTGGAAAATGAATCGGATATAAGCATTCAAGGCTGGTTACGGGCTTTTCAAGAAGAAAATCGTTCAACGGAATATCAGAGCCAAATGGATGATTTAAATTCTCTGCCTAAAGTTTTGGAATACCTAAGAAGTGAAGGCTTATTAGCAAGCTGTGAAAACAATGATTTGCAGCCTGGGGATGTGACAAGGAAAAGTCTGGAGTTTCCTTCAATGCGGAGTGAACGCCTTCAAATTTTAACAAGAGGCCAAACCGGTGCAGTGACATCGCTTGCTTATGCAGTCATTCGAGGATATGGTGCACTGCACCCCACAGTAGGGGAGTTGCGCGTAGGCCAGCTGCCAGTTCATCTCGATCACCCGTTGCTGGACGACGGGCAAGAGGAAGATAGCTATTATATTGGGGATTTCACAGCAACTGAGACAGAGATGCTCATTCCGCTTACGGTAGAGAAAGAGCAAGGCAAAAAAGAAATAGAGTTTGAAGTTGGCTATGGCATGTGCATGGGACAAAATGAAACGAAAGCAATCGCAATGGGCATCTTGGATAATTGCCTGGAAAAACCCAACAAGGAGTTTCCAAGTCACAACGAGGAATTCGTTCTATATCATATAGATTCAGTGGAATCAACGGGTTTCATCTCCCATTTGAAGATGCCTCATTATGTTACGTTCCAGTCCAAGCTTGATAGCATTCGGAAGTCGAAAGATAAGACCACAGAGCAGGAGGTTGGATTGTATGAATAAGACCTATAATTTTGCATTTTTTGATGAAGGGTCGAAACGGGAGATTAGAAGGGCGACACTGAAGGCGATTGCCATTCCGGGTTATCAAGTCCCATTCGCTTCAAGGGAAATGCCGATTGGGCGTGGTTGGGGCACAGGCGGCCTGCAGTTGACATTGTCATTGATTGGAAAGGATGACGTCCTTAAGGTAATCGACCAAGGTTCGGATGAATCCGTTAATGCCGTTAACATAAAAAAACTCGTATCTGATACTACTGGGGTAAGGACAACGGATAGCACAAAAGAAGCCTCTTTAATCCAGTCTAGACACAGGGTGCCGGAAGTGCCGCTGCAACGAGACCAGATTTTAATTCTTCAAGTTCCGTTACCGGAACCTTTACGGAATTTTGAACCGAGCGAACATGAAACGAAAAAGCTGCATGCTGAGAGAGAGTATAGCGGAGCATGGCTTATGTTATTTGAACAAATTATGAAGTACGGAATAATGGCGACTGATGCAGACCATCCGGTGATGGTTCGCGACAGGTATGTCATGGCACCAAGTCCTATACCAAGGTTCGATAATGCCAAGCTGGACGATAATGAAGCGCTCATTTTGCTAGGTGCAGGCAGGGAAAAAAAGGTATATGCAGTACCTCCATATACAAATGTATCATCTTTGGCATTTGATGATTATGAATTTCAAATCGAGTCTTTTGCAAATCATGCTTGCATTCTCTGCGGGTCCAACGATGTGTTTTTGGATGAACTTGTTGATGAGCAGTCAGGTGAAACGTATTTCCAATGCAATGATACAAGCAATTGCCTTGAAATGGTCAATCAAAAACAATCATTGGGAGTGAATTAAATGTCTGTGCTTGAGGTGCCCGTATTATCAGTTAAAAAAATGAACAAACAGTATGGTGACGGATGCTCGATATGCAAACATATGAAATCAGGAAAAGTGACGAAAAACTATTGTCACGAATGCGGGACGGTTTATGCCTGCAGAGATCTGACATTTGATTTGTATCAAGGTGAAGTTCTCGGAATAGTAGGGGAAAGCGGCAGCGGCAAATCCACTTTAATGAAAAGTTTGTATTTTGACGAAGAAGTGAAAGAGGGAGAACTGTATGTGGCTGGCTTTGAGGATGGAAAAAAGAACTTATTCATGGAGTCTGCCCAGAAAAAAAGATACGTTCGGAACCACCTGATGGGAAAGGTTTATCAAAACCCGATTCTAGGGTTGAAAATGGATTTCTCCTCGATAGGCAATATTGCCGAGAAGTTAATTTCAGCTGGGAACAGACATGTTGGCAGCATGGAATCAAGAGGCGCCGAGCTCCTGGAAGCAGTCAATATTCCCATTCATCGAATGAAAGAGGAACCAAGGAATTTCTCAGGCGGAATGCAGCAACGGGTCCAGATAGCCAAAGCATTGTCCAACAATCCACCCATACTGCTATTGGATGAGGTCACCACAGGTTTGGATTTATCAGTTCAAGCAAGTGTATTGGATTTAATTAAAGGCCTTCAAAGAGATTTGAATATTAGCATTGTATTGGTTTCCCATGATTTGGGCGTAATCCGAATGCTTGCAGACCGTACTCTCGTTATGCTGGAGGGTAAAGTAATCGAACAAGGTTTAACAGATCAAATACTCGAAGATCCACAGCATCCTTATACCCAGCAATTGGTACACTCGCTGCTGTAAAAGAAACTAAAGAAAATGGGGGAAGAGACATTGTTGCTGATTAAAAATGGAAAGATAATAACGGAAGACTCGATCCTGGTGGACCATGATCTCTTAATTAAGGATGATAGAATTTGCCGGATTGCACCTGTGGGAGAAATCGAAAGAAGTCCTGGGATGGAAGTGCTGGACGCTATGGGCGGATATGTTTCACCCGGTTTTATTGATCTCCATTCCGATTATATTGAACATATGACTGCGCCGCGCCCGACTTCTTTAATGAATTTTAATTTGAGCTTAAGAGAAACGGAAAAGGAACTGATTACGCACGGGATCACGACCATGTTCCACTCACTGTCGCTCTATAAATCCACTGAATACGCATATAAGCCAATTCGGGAGCCTGAGAATGTTAGGAAGCTTATTGACTTAATTGATCAAACACATAAGATGAAGCACCTAGTACGTCATCGGTTTCATGCCCGTTATGAAATCGATAATTTGGAAGATATTGATAGTCTAAGAGAATATGTTACGGAAAAGAAAGTGCATCTGGTTTCATTCATGGACCACACTCCAGGACAAGGGCAGTATCGGCATCTAGAGATTTATCGAAACACTTTAAGAGGGTATAACGATTATAGTGATGAAGCCATTGATGTCATGATCCGGACTCATCAA
Organism: Peribacillus sp. NPDC055009; assembly: GCF_053608705.1. Classification (NCBI taxonomy): domain Bacteria; kingdom Bacillati; phylum Bacillota; class Bacilli; order Caryophanales; family Bacillaceae; genus Peribacillus; species Peribacillus sp. NPDC055009. The sequence goes on from NZ_JBSGVZ010000001.1 coordinate 432,589, forward strand.
GTGAAGGAAAAGCTGACGATTGAAAGAATGAAGGAAATCGCACTGCTGGCAAGGGAAAACAATATTGCAGTTGCCTCACATGATGATGATTCAATAGAGAAGCTTGAATTGGTTCACAGCTTTGGAACGAGTATAAGTGAATTTCCAATCACACTTGAGATTGCCCGTAAGGCCCATGATATGGGGATGTATACTATAGCCGGTGCACCAAATGTGCTTTTGGGAGGTTCTCACAGCGGGAACTTAAGTGCCACTGAAGCCATTCAGGATGGAAGCATAGACATATTATGCAGTGATTATTACCCTGCAGCCCTTCTGCATTCAATGTTTGAATTAGTCGAAAACCATGGAATGGATCTTGTCGATATGTTTAAGCTAGTTACGTTAAATCCTGCAAAGGCAGTCAAGATGGAGGACGAAATTGGATCGATTCACGAAGGGAAAAAGGCTGACATACTTATTATTGAAAAAATTTCTGGTGATTTCCCTGTGATAACAACCGTGATTGTAGATGGAAAATTGATTCAAAAAACGAATTACAGGATATAAATTCTAGAAAGCGGGTGGCAAAGTGGAGAACATATTGGAGATCAATAATTTATCCAAGTCTTTTATTTTACATAATCAACGCAAGAATATCCATGCGGTCAGCAACATTACGATCAAAGTGAAAAAAGGCGAATTCATTGGCATTACAGGCAAGAGCGGCAGCGGCAAATCAACAATCCTAAAATCGGTTTACGGTACTTATCGGGTTCAAGTGGGAGACATCTGGTATGATTCTTCCCACTATGGTGCGATCAATCTGGCAAAAGCAACGGAAAGGGAAATGATTTACATGCGTAAGCATGAGATAGGTTATGTATCCCAATTTTTAAATGTCATGCCAAGAACGACAGCAAGGCAGCTCGTTACCGGGGCCATCCTTGAAATGGGACAAACCAGGGAAATGGCCAATACCGAAACAGAAAAAATCTTTAATCACTTTGAAATAGGAAAAGAGCTTTGGGACAGTTACCCTGCTACTTTTTCAGGAGGAGAGAAGCTAAGGTTAAATATAGCAAGAGCGATGGTGAAAAGGCCGCGGCTCCTTCTGTTGGATGAACCGACTGCAAGTTTGGATCACGATTCTAAAGTGAAGGTGAAAACCCTCCTTGAACAGCTAATGAACGAAGGAACGACAATGCTGGGCATTTTTCATGACTTGGAGTTCATGAATCGGTTAGTAACTAAGGAATATAGCATGCAGGATGGATGTTTTAATCATGCTATTCAAAAAGTTTAATGATGAATTCACACAAATTTTACTGAATATTCAGCCTCCTTAACGGCAGGTTAGTATTGTACCGGTATTGTTATATGGGAAGTGACTGAAATAAGAAAAGACTGTATAAAATGGAGGGGAGATTTAACGTGAAAAAATCGATGATGTCCATATTGATGTTAGTTAGTTTGCTGGTATTCACAGGCTGCTCTTCTAGTAGTTCAACAGGTGCAAATGAAGATGATACATTAACCATAGCATGGCTGCCAAATGAATCAGGGGAAGATTTAGGGGAAGCCCGCGATGAAATCGGGAAGATCTTAGAAGATGCCACAGGAAAGAAAGTCGAACATAAGACCACTACGGATTATAACATTGCAATCGAGGCAATTGCTAATGGAAACGCAGATATGGCATTCCTGGGAGCACAAGGATATATTGAAGCAAACAACAAAAATGATAGTGTTCAACCTCTAGTTGTTCCAAGCGGTGAATCAGGTACGTTGGATGATGCAGTCTATAATAGCTGGCTGGCTGTTCAAAATGCAGATGACTATAAAACTAACGACGAATATAAGATAGACGGTATCCAAGGGAAAAAGTTCTCTTTCGTATCAAATAGCTCTACATCTGGCTTCAAAGTTCCTTCCACAGGAATCGTTGATTATTTCTCGAAGCAAGATAAGTTTAAGGAATTAAAGGCCGAGGATTTATTGGAAGGCGGGAAAGATAAATTCTTCAGTGAAGTGCTTTATGGCGGTTCACACCAAGGATCCGCTGTAAATCTTTTGACCGGGAAAGCGGACGTGGCAGCTTTTTGTGACACATGTGTCAATAATTATGTGGAGCTGGCTGATGGGGAAGAGAATAAAGCAGGTGCCGTGTATAAGGTAAAGAAGGGTGCAGCTGAACCCTTTAACACAGTTGTAGATAAGACATTCTCACTCATTTCAGTGACACCAGTTTTGAATGCACCTTTCGTTGTTAACACGGAATTAGTCAGTGAGGAAACACGTGAAAAAATCCTTGAAACGTTGATTTCTGATGAAATGGAAAATAACGAGAAAGTTTTTATACCAGAAGACTCTAAGTTATCAGGGCTATTTAAAAGGGTGAGCGGAAAAGAAAGATTGGTAGAAGTTGAGGATGACTGGTTCAATCCAATTCGGGAATTATCTAAATAAAGGCAATACAATGTGGGAGGATCATACATGAAAACATTATTGGAAGTGAAAAATGTCTCAAAACATTTTGGAAATGGTACAAAGGCGTTATCCAATATTGACTTCACTGTGAAAGAAGGAGAGTTCGTTTCGATTATAGGGCCATCCGGTGCAGGGAAATCAACTCTCCTTCGATGCATCAATAGAATGATCGATGCTTCCAGCGGAGAAATCATTTTTGATAATGATCATGTATACAAGGTGAATAAAAGGGAGTTAAAGAAAGTACGCAGGAAAATAGGGATGGTTTTTCAACATTACAATCTTGTAAATAGATTAAGTGTGATTGAAAATACCCTCCATGGACGTTTAGGCTATAAATCTACACTGGCTGGAATCCTTGGCCTTTATAGTGAAGAGGAGAAACTTCAGGCTGCTAAAGTTCTCCAAATTCTCGGTCTGGAAGATCTAATCTATAAAAGGTCCGATCAGTTGAGCGGAGGCCAAAAACAACGGGTTGGTATAGCGCGGGCGCTTATCCAAAATCCTAAATTGCTATTGTGCGATGAACCGATTGCCTCTCTTGACCCGAATTCTTCCAAGGTGATCATGGATCATTTAAGGAATATCTGCTCTTCCATGGGAATCACAGTTGTTGTCAACCTGCATCAAGTCGATGTGGCCCTGAAATATTCGGATCGAATTATCGGTGTGAATGGCGGCAAAGTTGTTTTCAATGGCACAACTCAAAATATAACCTCAAATGATATCCATCAGATTTATGGATCGGATGAAGGAAAGTTGATTTTTGATTTGGGAGGTTCCCATGTCGGCTGATGTTTTTGCAAAAAAGAGAAGAAATTCACTTGTATTGTTTTTGCTCATTGGGGTTGCGACGGCTGTTTCCATCATCATTACCGAATTCAGCATCGCAAAAGGGGTTACTTCCGTTCCTAAGGCCATACAATGGTCGTTATCGAATTTTTATCCAACAAAGGATTCCCTTACCAAACTCCCGGACATTTTGATAAAGCTGAAAGAAACACTTTTAATATCCGTTGCTGCAACCACATTAGCGGGAATATTGGCCTTTGTATTTGCGATATTGGGTTCCAATACGACAAGGGTGAATGCCTTTTTCGGAGGTTTTAGCCGTGGGATAGCAGTTTTATTTAGGAATATTGATGTCTCAATATGGGCGTTGGTTCTGTTATTTTCATTTGGACAAAGTTCCTTGACCGGTTATTTTGCCTTGTTTTTCGGATCTTTCGGTTTTTTAACAAGGGCTTTTATTGAAACGATCGATGAAGTGAGCTGCAGTTCCGTAGAGGCTTTGCAGACAACCGGCGCAAGTTATCTAACCGTCATTTCGCAGTCTGTTATACCTTCAACCATTCCGCAAATGATCAGCTGGGTACTTTTTATGATTGAAACGAATATCAGGAATGCAACATTGGTCGGACTGCTTACAGGATCGGGTATTGGTTTTACGTTTAATCTTTATTATAAAAACTTGAGTTATGACATTGCCGGTCTTGTCGTCATTACGATCATCATTTCGATATTATCTATTGAATTGATCTCAAATTATGTGAGGAGGGTGATTTTATAATGCAGGCAGAGGGTCCAATCAAACCATTTCCTTCTCCTACTGGCCAGGATTTAGATAAAATGCTACTTGAACGGCTATCCAAAAAGCCCTTCTCGAAATCTTCAATCGCCATTAGGTTGTGTGTGCTGCTACTAGCAGTTTTGACCATATACGCTTTTGCCAGTTTTGATTATAAGGATGTTAAACTGTGGGACGCGCTATTATTGACCGTCGACAATTTGAAGACCATGTTTTTTGAGCCGCATCTGAAGCACTTTACCTTTACTCAAGCGCTTTATCAGGTGTCGATTACATTAGGTTTAGCCTTCTTGACGACAATATTTGGTGCAATCATTGCCCTGATGTTGGGACTTTTAGCGGCTGGAAATATCTCGTCCAAGCCATTATCGGTGATCATAAAGGGATCGGTTGCCCTGATTAGAGCCGTACCTACCGTGTTATGGGTCCTCATCTTTGCAGTCGCAGCAGGGTTGGGCAGTGTAGCGGCAGTTATAGGGATGACGTTTCACTCCATAAGTTACCTTGTAAAGGCCTACTCGGAATCCTTCGAGGAAATTGATAAAGGTGCTATAGAAGCCCTGCAAGCAAGCGGTGCGAATTGGTGGCAGATCGTGTTTCAAGTCATCATTCCATCTTCGATCACTTATATCATTTCCTGGACCTTCATGCGCTTTGAAATCAATTTTGCAGTGGCGGTTGCAATGGGCGCAGCGGCAGGCGCAGGAGGAATCGGCTTCGATATGTTCATGGCAAGTGGATTTTACTTTGACTTGAGTGAAATTGGAGCAATCACTTATTTTATCCTGATAATTGCAATCTGTCTTGAAATCTTCGCAACACAAATCAAAAGGAAACTAAAAGTATCATCTTGATATCGGAATGGTTAAATATGGGTTATGCCTATCAAACAATTTGGTGCAGCCCCTGACAGTCACGTTCGTTTCATAGTAAGCATGAAAGAAGACCACAAAATGAAGTGGTCTCTTTATTTATTGGAAATCGACTTAAATGCTGTACCCGGCTGATTACTAATGGAGTCATTGAATGGCTTATATAAGGGAGGACTTTATTTCTTGTATCTGTTTGATATGCCTTTGTTCATGTAAGGATAATAATTCTATCCATTGATCCAATGAGAGGTCCCCGAACAGGGGATGCTTGGCTTTCTTTCTGTTCAACAAGATATCTGAATCCATATCATAAAGAACCTGTAATAATCGATCTCTTGATTCTGCCAGCAAATCCATAAGGCTCGATAATTGAAAAGGGGTTGAAGAGGGTGAAATGACCTCAGGGGATGAGAATTTCCTTGTTCTATCAGTAACGAAGTAAATGTTTTTTTGAATGATATTATTAAAATCCCTTTCCCGAATGCCATTTGCTATAACTTCTGTAAAAACCTGTTCCGTAAGATATAAATGATGGCAAATTTGGGCGATGTTCCATACTTCAGGCACAGGCCTATGGTGGAGCATTTTTTCATCCAACTCCGTAATTTCCTCTATTAACTGTTTTCTTGATTCAAATAGCAAATCATACTCGATAAAATTCATGAGAACTCCCCTTTTGTGACACCCCCATATGAAAGCATCACTGAATTTTTTGATATAAGAAAAAACAAAGGGATATCTGATTGCATAAAGAATGCATAAAAACTACGGAAAAAACACCTGATTTAAAGTGGATTCATGATGATTGAAGGAGTGTGAGACTATGCTTTTAAGCAGGTTTTCTATTTTAAAAAGAGTGTTAAAAGATTTCTTATAGTACAACGAAAAGACATTGTTTATCGGTATTTATAATGTTTTGATTTGAGGTAGAAATACAGATCAAAAGTCAGGTCTGCATTTCTATGAGAATCATTTTTTCAGGAGTGTTGATACCCTAATGCCTATGCACATTACTTAAGTTTATGCCTGTAATTGACGCATTACTTGGTTAACGGAAACCTTAATGGGATGGATATCTTTTGAATTCCATAATAAAAGTCCTTGATTAAGTGAAATGAAGTAAATGGCCAGTTCCAACGGGTCACCATCCACAAAAATTCCATCCTGCTGTCCTTTACTGATAATACGGGCAATCCCTCTCATGGCTGTGGCGTATTTTTGATTCAATTCTTGTTTAATCTCATCAGGGAGCGTGTCGGAATGTTGGGCTTCAATAACAAGAACACGGCGGTCCAAGGCTTCCTCTGGTGAACCGGAAAAAGTAAGTTCAGTGAACCAAACCAGTTGATCCCAAGGTGTGCCTTTTCTATTTTCCGCTTCATTCACTGTTTCAATAAACATATCCATTACGTTCATGATAATGGAAACATAAATATTCTCTTTAGATTTGAAGTAATGGTAAAACAGTCCATGACTTAAATTCACGGATGAAGTAATATCACTGATTTTTGTTGCAGCAAAGCCCTTGCGTGCGAAAATCTTCAGTGCAGCACTGCTGATTTCTTCATAGCGTTGATCTCGGATTATCTTAAATTGTTCATCATTTTTTGGAGCCATCGTTGATTCCTCACTTGCTGAATAATATTTCATCGCTGATGCACATGGGTAATTTTAAAAAAACGACCGGTAGGAAATTTTTCTGTCCATAAACACTCTACCATATAAGTTTATCAAAAAAAATAGTGATGGGGCTTTTTAACATTCACTAACATATTCGATAGAAAAGGGAGGTTATCCTCGTTTTTCAGCGAATACTTTTTTGATTGACTCATCAGTCAACTTTTTGATTGACTTACAAGTCAACGTTTTATATTATTGGTTCATGCTAATGTGCATATTCACGATACTGATATAAAAGCTTGATATATGCATAGAGAAGCAGTTCATTGCATTTCAAAAAATACATGTATTAAAAGGGGATAGAAAAATGAGTAGACTTCAAGGGAAAACCGCTATCATCACTGGGGCAGCTGGCGGTATTGGTAAAGGTATGGCCATGGCTTTCGTTAAAGAAGGAGCAAAAGTGGCGATCATCGATTTAAATGAAGAGCTTGGGAACCAAACCATAAAAGAATTACAAGAATATCAACCGGAATCCATTTTCATTCAAGCTAATCTTGCAGAGCATGACAAATTGGCTTCGATCGTTAAAGAAGTGGCTGATAAATTCGGGAAAATTGATATCTTGGTAAATAATGCACACGCTTCAAGAATGGCTTCCATTGCTGACACAACACAAAAAGAATTGGATTTATCCTTTAATACCGGATTCTATCCAACCTTCTACTTCATGCAAGCTGCATTGCCATACTTAAAAGAAACACAGGGTAAAATCATTAACTTTGCATCAGGTGCCGGGATTAATGGTGATGTCAATCAAGGTACGTATGCAGCAGCAAAAGAAGCAATCCGTGGAATTACCCGTGTTGCAGCAAATGAATTCGGTCCATTCGGCATCAATGTAAATATCATTGCCCCGATTGCCAAATCACCAGGCATGCTTCAATGGGCAGAGGAGCAGCCAGAATATTATCAAAACATGCTTGCGAAAATTCCGCTAAGAAGACTTGGTGAGCTTGAAAGTGACATCGGACGTACAGCTGTATTCTTGGCAAGTGAGGATTCTGATTATATTACTGGTCAAACAATCATGGTGGATGGCGGTTCCATTAAACTACGTTAAGCGGATGCTAGCTGGGTGTTTTTGATGAATAAACAATAATTGGATATATGGAGTTAAGATAATGTCCATTAATAACCAGTAGTGTTATTTCAAATCGATGACGCTACTGGCTTTTACTGCGGGGATTTTGATGCAATACGAGAGCTTAGGGGGAAACATCAATGAGTGAAAAGAAAAAAATTCACTTTGCTTGGTGGCTATTAGCTGGATTGGCTATTATGGTCGGTATTGCCAAAGGCGGCATTATGACTGCAGGCGGATTGTTTTTGACACCTGTGTCAGAGGATTTGGGCATCGGGATGGGAAGCTTATCCTTGTACTTCAGCATTTCATCAATCGTCACCATGATTTTTCTGCCGATTGCAGGGAAAATGATGGCGAAATATGATATTAGAACAATATTGGTAATAGGAGTTATTTTACAAGCAGGATCATTTGCTATGTTTGGTTTAATGAATTCCGTATGGGGCTGGTACTTGTTCTGTATCCCTATGTCAATTGGATCAATTTTTGTCTGCCAAATGGCTGGGCCAGTATTGATCAATAATTGGTTTAAAAAGCATAATGGCCTGGCGATGGGAATCATGGTGGCTTCAGGCGGGTTATTCGGGGCAATCCTTCAACCAATGGCAGGTAATTTAATAGATAGCCAAGGCTGGAGAAATACGTATATCATTTTAGGTGTATTGGTGATGGCAATCGTAATACCAATCGTACTTTTAACGATCAGGATGGCCCCACAGCAAAAAGGTATGCAGCGGCTTGGGGAAGACGAATCTGAAAGTGATGAAAAGGCAATTCCTAAAGCAGTTACTAATAAAGGGGTTACAGCAGCAGTAGCAAGAAAATCCTCTGCATTTTATGCATTGCTCCTATTTTTCTTCTTTATAACGGCAATAGGAAGCTTTGGTCAGCATGTTGCACCATTTGCGATGGGCTTGGGCTATGATGTTACATTTGCGGGTAATGCAATGGGAGGCTGGTCGGTTGGTGTGTTATTAGGTGCTTTAGCCTTCGGTGTTCTTTCGGATAAAATTGGAGCGAAAAACACAGCACTCTTTGCGATGATAATAGGTTTGGTTCCAATTGTAATCCTTTTAGCCGTTCCGGAAAATTCAGCAATGTTTACATTGGCCATTGCTATCTATGGATTTGTAGTTGCATCTATCGGCACATTAGGACCGCTGCTGACAACTGCTTTGTTCGGCAATAAAGAATACAGTGAAATCTATGCTTCTGCTGTGGTAGGTTTAGCTGTCGCTGGTATTGTCGCTTTACCGGGATACGGTTATATCTTTGAATTCACAGGTAGCTATACATCCGTACTCTATGCGATCGCTATCATGTTAATCATCAATTTAGCTTTGATTATCCTTGCTTTCAAAGGAAAAAGGAAACTCGAGGTAGCTGGGCACTGGAATTGATTTTTTTCTAAGGGCATGAGCCAATATATTTAAAAAGGGCGGGAGCATTATTTCCCGTCCTTTTTCTCTTGAATAAGGAAAGTTGCTAACGCAATGGGGTGCTTATAAACTGAAGAGAGACAAAATGAACTGGGATGGTGAATGCCAATGGGCAAAACAATAGTCGAAAAACTGAATTTACATAAATATGAACGGGTAGCAGTCTTGAATCTGCCAGCCGGGGCGGATTATTTAAAAGAGCTGCCGGATTACGATACAGAGCTTAATGAAAGTGCCTATGATCTTATATTTGCCTTTGTATTGGATATGGGTTCTTTAAAAGGAATCGTGGATAAGGTAATCGAGAAGAATCATTTGAGTAAAAACGGCTATATTTATTTGGCGTACCCCAAGAAGGGGAATAAGGGTTATGCTACATATATTCATCGTGATGATCTGATGCAAGGCCTTGGTGCGGATGATGAAGGTTATGTTGGCTCGAGTGACCTGAAGTTTGCACGTATGGTTGGGTTGGATGATGTTTTTACGGTAGTCGGACTGAAAGAAGATTCGAAAAATAGAAACCGTCCATCTACCAAAGCAAGCCAATCAGTAGATGATTATATCGAAATGATTTCTGAAATTGAGAAAGATTTACACGATTCTCCTGATTTGCTTGCGTTCTATCAATCACTTACCCCAGGGTATCGCAAGGATTGGGCCCGTTACGTGTATAGTGCAAAACAAGAGTCGACCCAAGTGAAACGGCGCCAGGAAATGAAAATGATTTTAGGAGAGGGTTACAAGAGCAGGGATTTATATCGAAGAAATAAATGAGGGTGGGGAATGTCTACCATTCTCTTTTTTCTTGTTCTGATCATCCTATCAAAAGCATATACTAGACCGAATCCAAACTTAAATCGTAATAATTATGATTTGCGAGGTGGTTAAATATGCTTTTGAAACGCTACACGGGAAATTTGCTGTTAGTGATACTGCTGTTTTTGCTGCTGGCATTCTTTTTTCTAGGAGATGTATTCATTCCCAAAGCGATTGATTTCTCGGGCTACCCGATGCTTCACTCTGTATTCGTCGTGTTTTTGGGATTGTTTTTAGAATCGATTCCTTTCCTGTTCCTCGGGGCCATTGCTTCATCGTTCATCCAGCTGTTCATCAGTGAAGAAATCATTCAGCGGATGATACCAAAAAGACCCCTGACCGCCATTTTTGCATCGATAGCGGCGGCGCTTATCATTCCGGTTTGCGAATGTGCAATCATCCCGGTTGTCCGGAGATTGATTCAAAAAGGTGTCCCGGTCCATGCAGGTGTGGTCTTGCTCGTAACAGCCCCAATATTGAATGTCATCGTGTTCGGCTCAACTTATTATGCGTTCCAAAATAATCCTTCCATTCTATATGGAAGAATCATTCTTTGTGTCCTGACGGCCATAATCGCAGGTTTATTTATTCATTTATTCAGCACTAAAGATGTGGTGAAAGAGGACAAGCTGGAACTGGTACATGGGCATGAACATGATAGTCAGTCTCGTAAATGGACAAGCTTTATTGATCATACTTCACAGGAATTTTTTATGGTCGGAAGATACTTTATCATCGGGGCCTTGTTTGCCAGTGTATTTCAAGTGTTCATGGATCGATCTGTAATGGCCGATATTGGTCAAGCGCCAATAAAAGGCACGGCGTTGATGATGGGAATTGCATTTGTGCTTTCACTCTGTTCATCAGCAGATGCATTCGTTGCGGCCTCCTTTTCCCATAGTTTTCTGCCAGGCTCGATACTGGGTTTCCTTGTATTTGGCCCCATGCTGGATTTGAAAAATGTTTTGATCATGATGTCCTGTTTTAAACGGAGCTTCGTCTTCACGTATGTCTTGCTTGTTTTCGCAGTCGTCTTCAGCCTGTGCCTGATTGCAGGCGGATTGATCAGTAAGGGGGGCTTCTGATGAAACGTTTTTTTATCCAAAGACTTGAAGGATTGCTGCTGCTTGGACTTGGCCTCATGATCTTTAAATTGTATGTTTCAGGATATTTAACGAAATTGATTGCACCCAAAATGGTTCCATATGCATTGGCAGCGCTTTTTGCTTTTTTAGTGATCAGCCTTCTCCGAATGAAAAAACAAAAACAGGGTGAACAACATTGTGAGTGCGGATCGAATGGGGAGTCTTCCTCGTCCGCACTGGTCCTGAAATATAGTTTGTTCTTCATTCCGATTCTTCTTGGTTTCACCTTGACCGATTTTACATTAAGCGGGGAAGTGCTGGCGAAAAGAGGGATGGCGAAGCAGCAGGCACAGATGGTAAGTTCTTATGATTCAGGGAAACATGCGAATGGGGAGAAAATCTCCGTAACCGATGATAATTATTTTGAAGTGCTGGATGATTTACTGAACAACCTCGATACGATAGAGGGTAAGGAAATAGAGATTTCGGGGTTCATATACCGTGAGGATACATTTACGAAAAAACAAATGGCCATCTCCCGCCTCTCCATGTCCTGCTGTGTGGTCGATGCGACGTTATACGGATATATGGTAAACGGGAATGTGGAAGGAATGAAGACGAATGATTGGTATACGATTACAGGAACATTAAAAAAAGGAAGTTATAAAGGGGAACCCGTACCGGTGATCGATTTAAAAGAGTCGAATAAAATAAAGGCACCCGAAGAAGCTTATTTATATGAAAATGTACAAATCATTCAGTAGAAGTTGAAAACCCGGCAAAAGGATGTTTGCCGGATTTTCAACTGGTGTCGAAAGGGGTGTTTTGCCTGTACGAAGACACCCTTTTCATGTAAAAAGGCCTTAAAGCCATATATTCCATCATAAGATCCCATTCCTCTTTTATTTACACAGCCAAATGGCAGAAAACGTGGGCGGCGAGAGTTATCTTCAAATTCATTTTTTGAAGGCAAACATTTATTTGGTGGGCACCTGGTTCTCTGTTATTCATACTATATGGGATAAAGAACAGAGAGGGGTTATGCCATGTATGGGCATGATATGTATGAAGGTGATTGGAACAGACAGCAGGATATGTTGATTCAGCTTGAAAAGGCGATAAATGGCGAGTACAGTGCCATCCAGTGTTATGAGAAATTGGCAGCATTAGCGCCGGATGAAAAGCAGAGGAAACAAATCATTGAAATAAGGGAAGATGAAATAAAACATTTTCAAGCATTCACCCGGATATACAACAGCTTGACCGGGATGCAGCCACAGCCTAAAGTGACGGAACCATGCCCGGACTCCTATGCAGCTGGATTGGAATTTGCCGTTCAAGATGAACAGGAAACAGTAGATTTTTATCAGGATGTCGCAGATGGTGCGGCTGATAGAACCATTAGAAAGGCGTTCCGGCGTGCTGCCGCGGATGAACAAAACCATGCCGTCTGGTTTTTGTTTTACTTAGTAAAACTCAAAGGCTGATTCAATAGTAAGTAAAGTGAAAAAAAGCCAGGAGATTATCCTGACTTTTTTTCACTTTAGGACAGCTCCTGGTTCATCAATGTCCCCATGTAATGGATCGGGGTCGGATTGCTCTTATGCGGAATCATCTCTTTGACGATTCACCTGGGCTACGAAAAAATCCTAACTAACCAGTTTGTATACCGTATATGAAGCTCCGGCCCCCAGCGCAAGCAGCGCACCACCTATTGCAATGGGATGGGCTCCATCGGGGGCGAATGACTGGGCCGTTCCGGTCGTTCCCCAAAGCATTGCCCCAAGGATGACGAGTAAATAGGGGTATTTTTCCTTCATGGAAGTTATCCTGTAATAAAGAACTACTATTCAGACTATATGTTTGTGCCTATTAATTCAAAGGGGCCTATTTGTTCGAGAGAACGTAACATAGTATAATGGCCTTACAATGGATAAGAGTATAAGGGGGGATAATCTTGTCTTCAGGTAATCGAAACAATCAAATTGGGCCGCCGCGGTTCGCTATTGCCATTCACTCTCTGGTTTGGCTCGCACAAAGCGAAAAGCTCCTGACAAGTTCGGCAATCGCTTTAAAGGTGAAGTCACATGCCACTTTTTTAAGAAGGGTGATGGCTCAGCTTGCAGCTGAGGGGATCGTCGAAACAAAGGAAGGGCGGGAAGGCGGATACAGCTTGAAGGTGCCTGCCTCTCAGCTGACTTTGGCCGATGTGTATCAAGCGGTACGGCCGGAATGTCTTGTTTGTATGGAAACGAGCGAATGCGGTGAAGTCGGGAAACAGCTGGATACGGCTTTGGAGGAGATCATGAACGAAGCCGAAAAGGAAACATTGCGCCTGCTAAAGGGCTATACATTGGAAGAATTCATGAAAAAAGTCGACTTTACCAATTTTGAAAATGAGTGTCTAGGGTAATATCCTTGCAAGAGGATACCTAGGAATATATAATGTGCTTAATGCGATTGCATTTGAAATAAGGAGGTATTTACATGAAGGTGGAAATTTGGTCGGATTATCAATGTCCGTTCTGTTATATAGGAAAGCGTCGATTCGAAGAGGCGTTAAAGCAGTTTGAAAATAAAGAACAGGTAGAGGTTTCATTTCGGAGTTTTGAGTTGAACCCAGAAGCTGAACGGGATATCAATATGACTCAAAATGAAATGCTGGCCAAGAAATACGGCATGTCTCAAGCACAGGTGGAAGCAAACAGCCAAAACCTGACTCAACAGGCCAAAGAATTGGGACTCGATTATCATTTGGACAAAGTGGTCTTAACGAATTCGTTCGATGCCCACCGCTTGATGCATTTTGCTGAATCAAAAGGTAAAGAGAAAGAAATGAATGAACGCCTATTTAAAGCTTACTTTACGGAAGGCAAACATATTGGCGATCACGCTACATTGGCTAGTTTGGCTGAAGAGGTTGGCCTTGAAAAGTCCGAGACGGAGGCCATGCTGGCAGGAACGGCATTCACGGCTGAGGTTAGGGGAAATGAGCAAGAAGGAAGCCTGCTTGGTATTACAGGAGTGCCATTCTTCGTCATTAACCGCAAGTATGGAATTTCTGGTGCCCAGCCAACAGAAGCGTTCCTGGATACGCTAAAAAAAGTATGGGCTGAGGAAAATCCACTTACGATCGTGAATGATCCAGCAACAGGCGACGCTTGTACGGACGATTCATGTAACGTGCCGGAAAAATAATGAAGATATGAAGAAGGAGACCCGAAACTGGGGTCTCCTTTTTTACTTAAAAAGGAAATGTTATATATGGCAAAGAATATAGTGTACAGGATGGCTTTTCAAAAAAGTCCGAAATGAAAGGGAGCTAAATGGTGTATATAATGATTGGAATACTAGTCTTCGTGATTGCATGTGCAGTAACTGCCAAACTAATTTCCTATAAATATTGGACATGTATTTATTCAGCATTCGGGAATGAAAATTATTTTAAGGCGGTTGCGAAATTGGAAAGGGAAGGGATACAATTCAAAACGAAAACGCCTATGAATTTAGGCTCTGAAAGCTTTCAAAATCGCTATGAAACCACTCAATATGATGTTTTTGTGAAAAAAGAACAGAAACATATTGCCCAAAGGGCACTAAACAAGAATTAACAAAAGTAAATCGCTGTCCTGATGGCAGCTTTTTTATTGCCGGTGTTCAGGCAAACTATATCCCCTTACATAATTATTTTTAAATGATGAACACAGTATACAACCTGGAGTGAACTCCAGATTAGTTTTACTTTCTTGGAAAACTCACGAGTATTTGCTCCAAACTCACGAGTAAAAGCCCGAAACTTACGAGGGTGGGACTTAAAAAAAGCAAGGTGCTGCTAATTCATCTTTCGATTGATTTCATATAGGATAAAAGAAAGAAAAAGCGTTGATTTTGATATGGAATTGGTTTTTTATAGTTTCAAAGACTGAAAATTTGTATAATGGGTGAGATGGATTTAATTGAATGTACATATAGGAGGGGCATGGATGAGTAAGCTTAATGGCAGGACCGTTGCTTTATTGGGAGCAAGGAAGACGGAAGAACTTAGTAAAATCGTTCAAAATCTTGGGGGAGTCCCGCTCGTTCGCCCGGCACAGGGGACGGTATTCCTTGATGATTCCCATTTGGAAGAGGATGTCACCCGGTTGATGGAAGGGGAGTTCGATTGGATTATCCTCACGACGGGAGTGGGGACGGAATTATTATATAAAACGGCCGTGAAGATGGAAGCGGGAGATCGTTTCGTAGAAGCCTTGCAGTCTATGAAAATTGCAGCTAGGGGCTATAAAACGGTGAATATGCTGAAAAAGCTTGGCCTGCAGCCATTAATCCGTGATGATGATGGCAGTACGGCAGGGCTTGTTCGCAATCTGGAAGGCCATCTGCCAGGAGGTGTAAAGGTCGCTTTGCAGCTTCACGGCGATCCGGCGCCACTTTTGATGAACTGGTTGGATGAACAAAAAGTGGAGCATAAAGAAATCCTGCCATATGAACATATACCGCCCGAAAAGGAAACGATGCAGCAGCTGATCCAAGAACTCCTTGAAGGCAAAATCGATTCGGTTGTGTTCACGAGTGCACCGCAGCCGCGAAATTTAATGAGATTTGTCCGTGAACAAGGTGTGGAGGATAAGATAGCCGACCTGTTTGCATCAGATGTAATTGCTCTTGCGGTCGGAAAGGTAACGGCGCAGGTGGTAATCGATGAAGGGATCGAGCGGGTCATTTATCCTGAAGATCAACGGATGGGCAGTGCAATGGTGGAGCTGGTGAAATATTATCAGGGAATAGCAAGCAGATAGGGGTGAGTTCAGCATGGCCAATGGCAAGGTCTATTTTGTGGGTGCAGGTCCGGGTGATATGGGCCTGATTACCGTAAAGGGTCAAAAAGCGATTGAAAAAGCGGACGTCATTTTGTATGACAGATTGCTAAATCCCAAACTGTTGGAGGCTGCCACCCTCAAGTGTGAATTGATATATTGTGGCAAGACACCTTATACTACTGGCATCAGTCAAGGGGAAATCAATGAGCTGCTTGTTTCCAAAGCACAGGCAGGGCAGCGGGTCGTCCGTTTGAAAGGCGGTGACCCTGCCGTTTTTGGAAGAGTCGGGGAGGAAGCGGAATCGTTGAAGGATGAGGGAATCCCATTCGAAGTCATTCCGGGGGTTACGTCCAGCATTGCTGCATCGATATACGCAGGAGTACCCGTCACACATCGGGATTTCGGACGCTCCTTTGCGATGGTGACGGGCCATGACCGAACGAAGAAGGATATAGATTGGAACGGGCTTGTGAAAAGTATAGATACGGTCGCCTTTTATATGGGTGTGGCCAATCTTCCTTATATCCGTGAAAATTTGATCAATCATGGAAAGCCGGGGAACACGCCGGCACTCGTCATCCAATGGGGCACATATGGAAGTCAGGAAAGTGTCGAGGGGACCTTGGCTGATATCGTCGAAAGGGTAAGTGAAAGGTCGCTTGGCAATCCTGCGATCACCTTGGTCGGGGATATCATTTCACTAAGGGGCAAACTGCAATGGTTCGAAAAGAAGCCACTATATGGACAGCGGTTTTTAGTGGCCCGGACCGGAACGGCAAAGAGTTCCTTGGCAGAAGCCCTGCATGAACTTGGCGGCGAAGTCATCGAGTTTCCTAAATGGAATGTGGCAAAAGTGAAAATGGAAGAAAGTCAGCTGCTCTCTTTTCTTTCGTATGATCGAATACTCTTCACTTCCCCCGAAAGTGTCCATGGATTCTTGGATTCACTCACTGAACATGCTATTGATTTCCGACGGATTTCTTCGAAACTTTATGTGTTATCAAGGAAATCAAAAAAGGCTTTACAGCAACGGGGACTGATGGCAGAACTCAAATCCGAGATGGCGGAAGCCGGAACACTGTTGGTT
Organism: Peribacillus sp. NPDC055009; assembly: GCF_053608705.1. Classification (NCBI taxonomy): domain Bacteria; kingdom Bacillati; phylum Bacillota; class Bacilli; order Caryophanales; family Bacillaceae; genus Peribacillus; species Peribacillus sp. NPDC055009. The sequence goes on from NZ_JBSGVZ010000001.1 coordinate 449,535, forward strand.
GTCGGAGATCGAAACAGAGATCAAAGAGATCCGGACCATGGGGACGGAGACTATTTTCAATCAATCGATAAATTCGTCGATGAAAGATTCCTTGAAATACTTCCGAGAATGCTGGACGGGAAAGCTGTCGGAACGGTGCTTTTTTCGAATCGGCATTCTGTTGATATGCTGATGCAATATGGGAACAAGGCAGACGTGGATGTTGAAGGGCTGCTAAATCAAGCCTCCATTGGGGTAATCGGGGAAAGTACCGGAAATAGACTTAAAGACTATGGATTTACATTGGATATGATGCCCAATGAACCGTCTGTCGAACAATTGGTGGAGTTAATCGTGAATAGGTATGTTTTTTAGGCTCTGATAATAACAGAGTCTATTTCCTTTGGAGGGGCTTCGTTAATCATTCCTGCAGAACTGTTGTTTGCATTCAGTGTTATGGTCTATCGTGTTATCATTTAATTACGGGACATAACAAAATGCGGAAAGTTTAAAAAGGCATCACTTACTGCTTTTATTGGCCAGAATTGATGTTTACCATTCATAGACAGGGGGTGACTTAATGTTTAATATTGTTGATATTTTATGGCAATTATTCTACCTTGCCCTGCTAGTTCTGCTATTCGTAATGGTTGTGAAGTCGATCCGTTTCTTTATAAAACATATGACAAAAATGAATAACCTTGAAAATAAAAGAGATGAATTAAATGAACGATTGAAAAAGAAGGATGAGTGACGGCCGTATCTCCGGGTCGGTTTCCTGTTTGCGAGTTATGGCAGGGGTAGATTGGATTAGCCTTGCCAAATGGACGCTCGTAAGATTTTAAGAAGTAAAGAATAAAAGTCTTTTATTCCTTCCCGGATTGGGTATTATATATAAGTGACTTTTCCAGGGAGGCGAAGCAAATGAAACGGACATGGGAATACGTATTAAGTATCATAGGCGTGAGCATCGCTGCAATTTTTTTAATCGTGACGATCATAACGGCCGTTTATCTCAACAGTATCGATTTGAAAGAAATGGTGGACTACTCATTAATGACAGATTCTCAGGAGTTTTCTTCATCTGAGATAGATATGTCAGTCAAATTTTTTATGGGCTTATTATGGGCTGGAATCATATCGCTGTTCATTGCCTTGGCAGGCGGTTTGATCGCTATCTTTCTATTAAAAGGCGGCAAAGCGAAGGGAGCCGGAATCTTATTGATCATTACGGGCATTCTGACGATCTTTTATGTTTGGCCGCTTATCTTCTTCATCGTACCGGGAATCATGTGCCTTGTAAGGAAGCCGAGGGAAACGGTGGAAGTGATCGTATAATACGACACCATACATAGTTCTGTGATTTGAAAATAAAGGAGCTGGCCCGAAAATGCGGGTAAGCTCCTTTATTTGCTGTAAGGATATTATAGGAGTATATACCTTTTTATACCTGCAATAACCAGTCTATCATGTTACTATTATTATAGATTTAAATATAAATAGACTGGAGTTCGATCAATGAAAATACCATTATTGAAGGTTGGGGCACTGACCTGTTTAACACTCGGTTTGTTCAATGGACAGGCTTTTGCGGAGTCTGGTATAACCAATGCGTGTTCATCATTCGGTGAGATTCAACCCAATGAAAATCCTTCCCATAAGCAGATTAACTGCTTACTGACGAATGCAGCAATAGAGGCTGAAATCCCCCCTGAAGTGGTAAAAGCGGTGGCTACACAGGAAAACGGAGATTGGAGGCAATTTAATGAGGACGGTAAACCGATTAAATCCGACGATGGCGGTATCGGTCTAATGCAGCTTACCAATAAAACTGGATATGATCAGAAAAAGCTGGAAAATGATATAGTCTACAATATCGAGGCAGGCGTCGAGGTCCTGAGTGGCATGTATTCAAGAAGTGATTTGCCGAAGATCAAAGGTGCAGGACGCAGGGTCATCGAAAATTGGTATTTCCCTGTCATGGCATACAATGGGACAAAACCGGTGAACAGTCCTCTTTACCAGGAAAACGGACAAAGAAATGCGAGTGCCTACCAAGAGGAAGTTTTTGCTGAGATAGAAAAACAAAGTTATTTGGATGGCACAAAACTGGCCAAATATCCATTCAAAACAACGGACTTTCAATATGACCGGGAAAGCACCGAAAATATCATCTTTAAAAATCTTGAATACACACTGACAGATCAAACGCATGACTCCGTTTATTGGTTCAAGGCAGGAGACAAAGTTGTGACGACATCCAGTGCGAATATCAGGAAAGAAATAAGCACTACGGCAGGTGCAGTACGTGTGCCACCAAATACAAGCATGATCATCACAGGGAATTTTGATTATCACGAATCTACGGGAAATAAATTTGTCTTTTACCCCGTACAAACGGAAGACAACAGTATTAAGGGGTATGTTTCATCGGCTTACATCTCCAATGGGCCATCGATTGTCAAGGATACGGATATGCCTGTGATTTCAGGAGCTGCCGGTAAATCGATACCATTCAACTCAACCTTCAATCCTAAAACCGGCATAAAGGCGAAGGATGATAAAGATGGTGACTTAACGAGTGTCATACGTGTCGAAGGTAAGGTGGATACCAAGAAAGTGGGCACCTATAATTTGACTTATACGGTAGCCGACAAGGCTGGGAATGTTGCCAAGGTCACAAGGAAAATAACTGTTTATGATCAAGTCAAGCCAGTGATTTCAGGTGCCGGGAATAAAACCATCAAACTTAATTCTTCATTCAGTCCAAAAACGAACGTGAGTGCCAAGGATAATGCCGATGGCAACTTGACTAGTAAAATCAAAGTGACGGGTACAGTCAATACGAAGAAAAAGGGGACCTATACATTGAAGTATACGGTCACCGATTCATCGAAAAATGCAGCGACAGTTACAAGGAAGATCACGATTGATGGCACCAAGCCGGTCATCTCGGGAGCCAATAGTAAAACAGTTGCCTATTATTCGACATTCAACCCTAAATCAGGTGTTTCTGCGAAAGATAACCTTGATGGCAACTTGACTAGTAAAATCAAAGTGACAGGTACGGTGAATACGAAGAAAAAGGGAACGTATACATTAAAGTATACAATCACTGATTCATCGAAAAATACTGCGACAGTCACAAGAAAGATTACGGTAGACAGCACCAAGCCGGTCATTTCCGGTACCAAAAGCAAAACCATTGCCTATAACTCGACATTCAATCCTAAATCAGGTGTATCTGCGAAAGATAATCTTGATGGAAGTTTAACAAGTAAGATCAAAATAACAGGGACTGTGAATACGAAGAAAAAAGGTAACTATACATTGACTTACACAGTTACGGATAAATCGAAGAACAAGGCAGAAGTAAAAAGGAAAATCACAGTTAAATAGATGGCAAAAAAGGATTCCCGCAATAGGGGGAATCCTTGAATTTGTAGGCAAGGGTTTATCTGAATTTCAAAAAAAGTTGATTGGAGCGGGTGTGCGAGACTCCTGCTGGATAAGCGAGTCGAGGGTAGACCCACAGGCGCAAAGCGCCGAGGAGGCTAACGGACCGCCCGCGGAAAGCGAGTGCCCTACGTTTCAATCGACATCCTTAGATTTTACAAACCCTCATAAAAACTGTAGATAAACTTGATTTTCAACGGGTTTGTTTACAGTCTGTAGGATTCCCGTCATAGGGAATCCTTTTTTGATGTCTAAATGTATTTGGCTGAAAGGTATGCATATATAATAGTAGAAAGTGTCTTTCAGGGTGGAGTGGATATTGATAAAAATGTTATAATTGTAAATAGATGTAACATAAAGTGATCTGAAGGGGGATTGTTTATGGGCAAAGAACACGGGCATGTAAACTGGATGGATCAGATTTTTAAGGAATATGAACGTGACGGCGGGTTGAAGAATAATCCTGGCTTTGGAAAACCGCTTCCGGAGTCGGCGTTATCGGGAAATATATATGACAATTTCTTGGCAAAGGCCAAGGATGCCGGCTACCTTCCGCTTTGGATAAAATGGCAAAAAGAAATTCGGGAAGAGTTATCCGGATTGGTTCGATTGAAAAAAATGAATGGACCTGAATCTGAAATAATGAAACGAATTGATGAAATAAATGAGAAAGTACGTACATATAATGCGATTTGTCCAGCCAAAATGCAGCGCAGGGAAATAGAGTTGGAAAGCATCGATATCCAATATGAAAAATGGAAGTAATTGACAATGTGTAAAATGTGGGTATTTGTATGACGTGATCATTAAAGGATTATGATATAATGGCATGAATAAAAAACAGAGAGAGGGACTTCGATTGGAAAATAGAAAAGAAGTTTTTTCATGGATAAAAGCGATATTGATTGCAGTCATTCTAGCTTTTTTAATTCGAACGTATATTTTTGCACCGATTGTCGTGGACGGTGAGTCAATGATGCCGACTCTGCAAGACCACGAGAGAATTGTTCTTACCAAGTTTGGAACGAGTATCGATAATATCGACCGGTTTGATATTGTCGTTTTTCATGCAACGGTAGATAAAGATTATATAAAAAGGGTTATCGGTCTGCCAGGAGACCATATTGAATATAAAGATGATACGCTTTATATTAATGGGAAAGCTTATGAAGAACCATACTTGGACAAATATAAGAATCAGATGGCAGGGGTGCCGCTGACTGAATCCTTCAAGCTCGAAGATATTACAGGCAGCATGACTGTGCCGGAAGGTCAGCTGTTCCTTATGGGGGACAATCGCCAAAATAGTTTGGATAGCCGTGAAATCGGCACGATTTCCGTCGATGAAATTGTAGGCAAGGCGAATCTAGTGTATTGGCCGATCAATGAAATAAAGATTGTGAAATAAGAAGAAGCGGACTCAGGTTTAGAGTCCGCTTTATTGTTGCGTTTTACATTCCATTGTCATACAGGTTTTTCAACAAAAAACGTGTCAATTCTACTTTTTTTATCTTTTTTTATGAAAATCAACTCATTTGGGTTAAATTAGGTTATCCTATTAAAAAGAAGTAATCACGTTACCCAGGCCCGCATAAGAAATTGGATTACTTTAAAAAAGGGTGCTGAGATGGAGTACTATAGATGGATATAGTAAAGGATTTAATATCAAACTATGGTTATTTCGCGATATATGGGCTGTTGGCCATTGGGATTATCGGCTTGCCGGTTCCTGATGAGTTCATGATGACTTTTGTCGGCTATTTGTCATCCATTTCCGTTTTGAATGTCCAGGGAGCATTCCTTGTCAGTTTCCTTGGATCGATATCCGGGATGCTTTTCAGTTATTTCATCGGGAAAAAGGTAGGGAAGCCTTTTTTGAGGAAGTATGGTAAGTGGATCAAAATGACCCCCGCGAGGTTGGAAAAATTGGAGAAATGGTTCAATAAATACGGTCCTTGGACCATTATCATAGCCTATTTCATCCCAGGAGTCCGTCACTTCGCCAGTTACATTTCCGGTATGAATGGAATGGGGAAACGAAAGTACTTTATCTTTGCCGGAGCAGGTGCTTTCAGCTGGTGTTTGGTATTTACGACTTTTGGCTATTTCATTGGTGTGTTAACTTAAATCATTTCAACTTCAAAATTTCTTTATTGAATCAGAAAAACCCGTTTCTGGATTCCAGAAACGGGTTTTTCCATTTCTGCCTATAATTATTGAGCTGAGTATCCACCGTCGATGACAAGCTCGGCACCAGTTACGTATGAAGCGTCATCGGAAGCAAGATAAAGCACGGCATTTGCAATATCCGCCGGCTGACCCAAGCGTTGTAATGGTGTTGCCTTGATCATTTGGTTCACTAACTCTTTTGACTCTTCTAATTTTTGAGTCATCGGTGTTTCGATGATACCAGGGAATACAGCGTTGACACGGACACCCATGCGGCCATATTGCGTTGCGGCAGCCTTGGAAATAGCACGAACAGCACCTTTTGAAGCAGAATAAGAGTTTAAGCCCATTCCGATTTGAGCAGTAAAGGAAGAAATGTTCACGACTGCGCCTTTACCTTCTTTAGCCATGTAAGGAACAACGTGTTTCATTCCAAGGAATGGTCCAAATCCATTGATGCTTAACATTAGCTGCCAATCGGCCAATGACGTATCGTTAATGCCTTTTTCCGTTGAGATACCGGCATTGTTAACCAAAATGTCGATCTTGCCAAATTTAGCGATAACTTCATCCGTCACTTTTTTCCAGCTTTCGTCTGAAGATACATCAAGTACAGCTCCATGGACGTTATCCAATTCATTCACAACAGCTACAGCTTTTTCATTGATATCAGCAGCAATGACTTGTGCTCCTTCTTTTGTGAATAGGTCAACCATTTCCCTACCCATACCAGATGCTCCGCCAGTGATAATGGCTACTTTATTAGTCAATCTTCCCATCATGATCACTCCTAATTGGTTGTTATAACGATGAATATATGTTCAAGCATAGTTCAAAAGTTATATTATCAACGAGCAATACTATAACTCCTTTTAAAATCCGTCAAGCTTTTTATTTTTTCGCTTGCGATTTTGCTTTTTCTTGCTGGGTAAAAAAATTCATGTACGTTTGTGGAAAAAGGAATTCCCATGTTGAGAGCGTTATCAATCTTTTAATCTACAAATTTGATACCGTAGATCATCAATATCTAAAATAGCTTAATCCGTTCTATTTGAACCGATTAACAAGTAATCTTGTAGAGGCATCGTATGCATGTTGGGGAGCACCATATGTTCAATTCTAGTGATTAAAATGGAATACTGCAAACTTTTTGTACTTTGGATACAAATTTTTATAACATCATTCCAATTCTAACTTTTCAGAACTTTTCTGTACATTGGAGGTCATCATTTTATGAATAACAGAATGTATCTTTCCTTGGCCATCCCGCTTACGATTTCGACGATGAGTACGCCCTTGCTTGGTGCGGTCGATACGGCTGTGGTTGGAAAGTTGAGCGATCCCGCCTATATTGGCGGAGTGGCTGTCGGAACCATTATTTTTAATACGATGTATTGGCTTTTTGGTTTTCTTCGGGTCAGTACATCTGCCTTCGCTGCACAAGCGGAGGGGGCAAGGGATGAGAAGCAAAGCCTGATGGCCTTGGTTCGGCCATTTTTCATAGCAGCGATCATCGGTCTTCTTTTTATCGTGATCCAGAAGCCCATTTTGAATGTTTCGTTAGGCGCAATCGGTCCGGAATCGGACGTTTCCACCTTTGCCGCAGACTATTTCGGCATCCGGATATGGGGGGCACCTTTTGCATTATTGAACTATGTCATCTTAGGCTGGTTAATCGGGAAATCCAGGATAAAAACATCTTTGTTCATTCAAGTTTTCATGAACGTGATCAATATAGTCTTATGCCTCGTTTTTGTAAATGGCTTTTCATGGTCTGTATCAGGGGTTGCTGCCGCTTCATTGATATCAGAGATTGCCGCGTTTTTCCTGGGCTTGTGGGTGATCCGGAAAGCGGTCAACGTACCGGATTCATTTTCATTCCGGGAGGGGTTCGATCGGGCTTCCCTGAAAAAAATGATGGTGGTCAACAGGGATTTATTCATCAGGACCATTTGCCTGATCACGGTTTTCAATCTTTTTACGGCCAAGGGAGCCACTTTCGGGACAGAGACACTGGCGGCAAACGCCGTACTCATTCAAATCCATTACCTGATGGCCTATTGCTTTGATGGCTTCGCGAATGCATCGAGTCTTCTGGTCGGGAAGGCGATTGGTTCAAGAGATATAAACCTTTATAAAAAAACACTCTCACTATCGGCACGGTGGGGCTTGTATGCTTCGTTCATACTTGCCGCATCTTACTATCTATTCAGTGATGAGGTCATTCTCTTATTCACGGATATTCCCGGCGTCATCGAATTGGCCCATGAATATGGACTTTGGATAGTCCTATTCCCATTCAGTGCCTTTATCGGACTCATTTTTTATGGAGTGTTCACCGGTGCGACTGAAGCCGTTCCAGTAAGGAACTCGATGCTCCTTGCACTAATGGCTTTTCTAATAGTCCAATTCGCAGCAGTCAGCAATCATGGCAATCATGGATTATGGCTTGCATTCCTGGCTTTCAGTTTAGGACGTTCTTTGTTTTTAGCATTATACATCCCAAGGCTAAACCGAAAAGTTACAAAGCTTATGGATGCCGATAGTTTAATGAAATCATCCTCTTTTTAATAAAAGAGGGTGTTTTTTTTGTAGACAAAAGGAAGTCTATCTAAATTTTTGTTGATGGAACAGGTGTGCGAGACTCTTACGGGAAAAGCGCGTCCAAGGGAGACCCCGGCGGCGTATAGTGCCGAGGAGGCTCCCGGAACGCCCGCGGAAAGCAAGTGCCTGGAGAGGAAATCAACGGGGTGTTTTTTATTTATGTAAGGGCTTTTATCGGTAGTTTGACGGTAGCGATAATACGGGAATACGAAGAATAGGTAGCAACGCTTGGCGAATCAGGTAGTAAAAGTGATAAAATGAAAAATATATATAAAAGAGGAGTTGTCGTATTTTGAGTGAATTGAATTGGCGAGAAGAAGTTGAAAAACGGAAAATGGACTTATTACTGGATACTCAAAACTTATTGAAAATAAAAAGTGTACTTGATGAAGAACACCCGACAGAGGAGGCCCCACTCGGTAAAGGGGTGAAGGAAGCGCTTGATTTCATGCTTCAATTAGGCGAAAAAGACGGTTTTACTGTGAAAAATGTCGATAATGTCGCTGGTCATATCGAAATGGGGGAAGGCGAGGAGTTAATCGGGATTTTATGCCATGTCGACGTGGTACCAGAGGGAGATGGCTGGAGTTCGGATCCGTTTGGCGCTGAAATCCGCAATGGCCGCATATATGCTCGCGGTGCAATCGATGATAAAGGGCCGACGATGGCTGCCTATCATGCGATGAAGCTGGTCCGGGAGCTAGGAGAACCTTTGAACAAACGTGTGAGGATGATCATTGGAACCGATGAAGAATCGAATTGGCGCTGCGTTGACCGGTACTTTGAAGTGGAGGAAATGCCCTCGATAGGCTTCGCACCAGATGCTGACTTCCCGATCATCAGTGCGGAAAAAGGAATCTGGGATTTCTCGGTTATCCATCCTGCCGATGCAGGAAATGGCACGAACTCAGACGTGAATGTCATCGAGTTTTCTTCAGGTCGAAGGACGAATATGGTACCGGATTTTGCGACGGCTATTGTGGAAACGGACAACACTGCTGAAGTGGCGGCAAACTATCAGGATTATTTGCAAAAGTACTCATTGGAGGGGCAAGCCGTTCCGCAAAAAAATCAAGTGCTGCTTGAAATGAATGGTGTCTCGGCACACGCGATGGAACCGAACAATGGAAGAAATGCAGGTCTACATTTAGCTGTATTTTTAGCTGATCTCACTCTTGATCCGCATGCGAAAGCCTACTTCACTTTCATCAAGGATCGTTTGTTCGAAGATTCCCGCGGAAATAATTTAGGTGTGGCTTATTCGGATGAGCAAACAGGAGAATTGACGATCAATGCCGGCGTTTTCAATTATTCTAAACAAGGCGACAGCTCGATCGGTTTCAGCATGCGTTATCCGGTCACGTTTGAGTGGGAACAGCAAAAGGCGGCGCTGGAAGAAAGGCTTGCGGCATATAATTTGAAAGTGAAGACTAATTCGCATTCAACTCCACATTATGTGGACAGTGAAAGCTTCTTGATCAAGACCTTGCAGGAAGTGTATGAAGCGGAGACAGGTGATAAAGCCGAGCTTCTTTCGATTGGCGGCGGCACATATGCCCGTTCATTGAAAGAAGGCGTTGCATTTGGCCCGCTTTTCCCAGGCAGCGAAGACATTGCGCATCAGAAAGATGAATATATTGATATTGAGGATATGCTTAAGGCTACGTCCATTTATGCACGTGCCATTCATGAATTGGCTAAATAAGAGGTAAAGAGGGAGAAGACATGGGAAAAATCATTTTTAACGGCGACCTTAAAAGCAGGTCCGAAGTAAAGGTAGATATTGAAGACCGGGGATATCAATTCGGTGATGGCGTCTATGAAGTCATCCGGGTTTATAATGGTGAATTATTTACAGGGGATATGCATTTGAACCGTCTGATCGACAGTGCGAAGTTGATACAGATGAAGGTTCCCTTTACCATAGCGGAAATCAAAACCCGCATGAAAAAGCTGATCGCTGAAAATCAACTGAAGGACGGTATCGTCTATATGCAGCTGACAAGAGGAGTATCTGCGCGTACACACTCTTTTCCAAATGCAGAGGTGGAACCGGTCTTTGTCGCCTATACAAAGGAAATGCCTTATACAGGCAAAATGAAGCCAGGGGTCAATGCTGTTACCACCGACGATATACGCTGGCTGCGCTGTAATATCAAGAGTTTAAATCTACTTGGTAATATAATGGCTAAACAGCAAGCGATCGAAGCAGGCTGTGATGAAGCGATCCAGCATCGTGATGGTACGGTGACGGAGGGTAGTTCGTCAAATGTATCAATCGTGGTGGATGGGCAACTTAAAACGCATCCGGCCACAAACTTGATCCTGAATGGAATTACTCGTCAGGTGATGCTGAAACTTTGCGCGGATCATGTGATTCCCTATGTCGAAGAAGCCTTCACGGTCGAGGACATGATGGCAGCCGACGAAGTCCTTTATACAAGCACTAGCGTCGAAGTGACACCAATTATAAATATCGATGGCCAATCGATTGCAGCCGGGAAACCCGGTCCGATTACCCGAAGACTGCAGAAACTGTTTTCCGAGGAAATCGAAAAGCAATGCGGTTCCGTTAACTAGAAAAAAAACCCCTTTGCCACTATTGGCAAAGGGGTTTTTATATGTGTAGTCGGAAGCGAGATAGACATCTCCGAGTTAATTACTCCATATGCAATCCTCCCTTTTTGACATTTTCAAGAACCAGGAATATACTTGCTAATAACCTAAAAAGTTTACCTGTCGCAACAATTTAAGTTGCGTTTAAAAAGGAGTTGACATAGATATGTCCGATGCGTTGCATCAATCTTCTTCGAGAGGAATAAAAAAACTTCTTCCCTATCTAGGGCCTGCCTTTATAGCAGCTGTGGCCTATATTGATCCAGGGAATTATGCGACCAATATTACAGCCGGATCAAAATATGGCTATACGCTATTATGGGTTATCTTCGCATCCAATTTAATGGCTGTGCTAATACAATCACTATCAGCTAAATTGGGAATAGCCACTGGAAAGAACCTTCCAGAGTTATGCAGGGAAAGATTTTCGAAAAAAACATCTTTCTTCTTATGGATTCAGGCCGAAGCCGTTATAATGGCAACCGACCTGGCTGAATTCATAGGAGCTGCACTAGGGATTTATTTGCTATTTGACTTACCGCTTATCACATCGGCAATAATTGCAGCGATTGGTTCCTTTGCCATTTTGGAAATCCAGCGCAGGGGTTATCGAACATTCGAAGCTCTGATCACTGTCATGATATTTGTAGTTGTGATAGCATTTGGTGCTCAAGTTTTTTATGCAAAACCTGATACATCAGCCGTTGTTTTAGGACTCTTCACTCCAAAGTTTGAGGGAGTGGACAGTATTTTACTTTCAGCCGGTATGCTTGGAGCCACCGTTATGCCACATGCGATATACCTTCATTCATCTTTGACGCAAAGAAGAATAGTCGGAGTAAACGATTTGGAAAGAAAAAGGATTTATCGTTTTGAGCTCATTGACATTGTCATCGCCATGTTGATTGCAGGTGCGATCAATGCCGCCATGGTCATCGTTTCAGCTGCCCTATTTCATAAGAATGGAGCACTGGTTGAGGACTTGGATGTTGCCTACCAACAGTTCGGGGCCATGCTTGGACCATCAGTCGCGATGTTTTTTGGAATAGGACTTTTATTTGCCGGCTTATCCAGCTCATCCGTTGGTGTAATGACCGGTGATGTAGTCATGCAGGGATTCATTAAAAGACATATACCCATTTATTTGAGAAGGATCATTACAACCGTTCCGCCCCTGCTCATAATATTATGGGGAGTGAATCCATCCAAAGCACTTGTGATGAGCCAAGTTGTACTCTCGTTTGGCATCGCGTTTGCCCTAGTGCCCTTGATCTTGTTTACAAGTAATAAAAAAATCATGGGCAGCCTGGTCAACCATAAAATCACCTCGAGCGTAGCTTGGCTTATAGCTGTCCTTATCATTGGACTGAACTTGTTCCTGCTTTACGAAACAGTTTTTAGTTAAAAGAAGCAGGGAAGGACCAATCTTTGGTCCTTTTTTGTTTGGATTTTTGCTGTGTGTTTCGTTAATCCGACCTAGCGGGTTGATCATTCGAGCTAGCTCGGAGATAATCCGACCTAGCTCGGGTATAATCCGACCTAGCGGGTTGATCATTCGACCTTGTGCGCGGATAATCCGGCCCAGCGGGTTGATCATTCGACCTAGCTCGGAGATAATCCGACCTAGCTCGGGTATAATCCGACCCAGCTCGGGTATAATCCGACCCAGCTCGGATATAATCCGACCCAGCTGGGTGATAATCCGACCAAGCCCGAAAAAATCCTTCCTGGACCGTGTTCATAGTAAGTATGATTTGGAATATTCCTGATGGAGGGAATATTTATTAGGAAGCCCAAGAAAAGGTATATGCAATGGGAATTATGGTAAAATTAAAGGGAAAATAGGAAGGAATGAACGTGACCATGAATACTCATTTTTTCTTTGCTTTAGTATTGCCTGATGATATTAAGGCTTATTTAAATGCCGTTACGGAACGACTGAAGCCAGAATTTCCATTTAAGAAATGGCTGCATCCAGCCGATTATCATATTACGATGGCATTTTTGGGCAATGCTCCCGATACATTGAAAGAGGATGCCATGGGGCGTGTGGAAAGCGAGCTTTCCAATGAGGCTTCATTCGGTTTGGAACTCGGCGATATCGGCGGTTTTGGCAGGAGTGACAGTCCAAGGATCCTTTGGGCAGGCGTCAAGCAGCAAGATAGGCTATTTGCCATCCAAAGGAAAGTCTATAATTCTTGTATCGAAGCGGGTTTTGAACTTGATAAAAAGCCGTTTAAGCCTCATATAACGCTGGCAAGAAAATTCGAGGGTGAAAGTCCCTTTTCGTTGGAGAGCGTCCGCCAGATAGCGAATATGAAGGATAAGCATTTTGAAGCAGATCAGGTTGCGTTATATCAAACACATCTTGGAGCGTCCCCTTCATACGAGAAGGTTTTCACGATAAACCTTCAAAAATAGAGAGATGGGTGGTGGTCAAATGGCACAGCTCATAAAGATGCAGGATTATATTTCCCGGTATGAGCAGGATATTTATCGTTATCCAACGCAATTTGCACGTTTGAAAAAACAGCAATGGGATAAATTGAAAGCTGCTTATAATGCGGGCGAGCTAGATCGGTTGTATAGCGAGCATACTGAAACACAAGTCAAATTCGATCCGCCTCAGGAAGAGTCGAAGGGCCTGTTAAAAAAGGTTAAAGGCATCTTCCACCGGACAGGTAAACAGGAGGCAGAAGCAGAAGAACTGCCAATACCGGCACAGAATGAAGATGCTAATGTTTTTTCATTAAGATTTCCGTTCCGTCCGGCCAGTCTGGATGAATTAAAGCAAAATTATTTAAATCAATTACTCCGCTTTCAAATGAAGTGGGGTAGTTCGACGCTTCATGAAAAGTCATTTGTGGACCAATCATTCATTTTGGATGAGAGGCTCCGCTTTTTTCTGCAGCGTTTTCCGGATACGTTTCTCGTATTATATAAACCTATCTTTCTATTGAAAAATGCGCCTGTTGAAGTCGAAGTCATTTTATTGACCCCTGTTGATGCTTGGTGCATCACTTTTCTGGAAGCGGAAGAAGACGCTGCATTCATCGGTTCGAATGATCGGTTCTGGGTCCGCAGGCATCATAAGCATCCAGATAAAAAAGTGCTCAATCCTTTGTTGGGCGCAAATCGGATGACGAACATCGTTTCCCAGTTATTTGAGCTATATGAAGTGAACATGCCGATAAAAAAGGTGATTTTATCCCGGAATGGATATGTCGATTATCCAGAAGCCCCTTATGATATTACGATATTGGATAAACGGACCTTCCCGGAATGGTTTGAAAGGATGCGGGCAATATCGTCTCCTCTTAAGGCACAGCAGTTAAAAGGGGCGCAGGCATTGCTTGAATATTGCCAAACTACATCCAGCCTGCGACCTGAATGGGAAGCCGAATATAACCAACCAGAAGGAAATGAGTATGCCGCACCTTAATGAAACGGTGTATTTCATTGTCAATCCAGTGGCTGGAAATGAAGAGAGTTTAAAGATTTGGAAAAAAGCCGAGGAAATACTGAAATCAAAAGCTGTTCCCCATGAGGTGTTTTTCACACGGGAAAAGGGGCATGCGCTAAGATTGACGAAGGAAATACTATCAGGGACTAATCAGGATACCCGGGTGATTGCTGTTGGGGGAGATGGCACGATAAATGAAACGATAAATGGCGCCATTGGTTTCCCTCACGCAATCATCGGCTCCCTTGCGGCTGGGTCCGGCAATGATTATGTAAGGGGCATTCAAAAAACTGAGAGTATGGAAGAAGCCCTTTCCTTATTTCAGGATAATGCCTTTAATACCATTGATATTGGACAGTTCGAGACGAATGGCAAGGTGGGTTATTTTGTGAACAGCCTGGGAATGGGCATTGATGCTGAAATTTCCGATGAAGCAAACCGTGCCCCCCTGAAAAAATGGTTTAATTTTGTCAGAGCGGGTAAATTAATTTATCTGTTGATTTTTATAAAAATGTTATTTTCTTACAAGCCCAGCTGCATGGAATTGATCATTGATGGAAAACGGCATCTTTTGAAAAAGGTATGGTTCATCGTTATTGCGAACCAGCCCTACTTTGGAGGTGGAATGAAAATTTCACCATTTTCGAAGGTGGATGATGGCAGGTTGAACGTGATTGCAGTCCATGATATTACTTTGTTGAAATTATTGACCGTCTTCATCACCGTTTTATGGGGCGGTCACCTCAACATTAAAAATGTTGATTCTTTTTCTGGTAAAATGATAAAAATGAAGAATCAAGGTTCAGTAAAAATCCAGTCTGACGGGGAAATTGTTGGTAGGAACGAAGTAGCTGCAGTGGTTCTGAAAGAGAAATTGCGCGTCATGTTCAAGGGTGATAACCGATACAAAAATATGAAATGATTTATTTGTTTTTGTTTTATGCGTATAATCGTTTTATAGTACTTGACGAAGAAACCGTTTTTCAACTAAAATTTAATTTATGGCTATTGTTTAATTGCTCAATAGCTATTTTTTTATTTCTCTAAAATGAGGATGTTTTTAATTGCGGGTATCATCCCGATGCAAGTATATATGCAGCTTCGCCAGCAGGCGGATTTTTTATAAAACATGGACTCAAAGTAGTGGTAATACATACACTAGGTGAACGTACCCACATTTGTATGATTAAGCGAGGAAATCGAAGGTGAACCAGTTGGAACATTTATTAGGTCAGGAGTGGGATATATCCCCTGCTGGAGGAGCTACGGGAGAAGCCTTTATTGCCGAGAAAGAGGGGCAGAAGCTCTTCCTTAAACGAAATTCATCGCCATTTTTAGCTGTTCTTTCAGCTGAGGGCATTGTTCCAAAGTTAATGTGGACAAAACGCCTGGAAAACGGGGATGTAATTACGGCCCAGCATTGGATGGAAGGCAGGGAGCTATCTCAGCAGGAAATGAACAATATAAGAGTCGCAAAGCTGCTTCAAAAAATTCATCAATCCGATCCTTTGTTAAGCATGCTCAAAAGGCTTGGGAAATCCCCTTTACGACCTGAAAGTATACTTACAGACATAGAAACCGGGTTATCTTCGGATGTTACGGATATTCCGATTATCAAGCAGGCCATCCATTTTTTACAGAATAATCTCCTGTTGATTGAATGCGACGAAAAAGTCGTCTGTCATTGTGATGTGAACCATAATAATTGGCTCATGACCGAAACCGACGGATTGTTCCTGATTGATTGGGACGGAGCGGTCATTGGCGATCCGGCCATTGACCTCGGCATACTCCTGTATTCATATGTCCCAAGGGAAGAATGGAATCAATGGCTTGCCCGCTACGGCAAGAAGCTAGACGCAGGCCTGGAGATGAGGATGAAATGGCACACGGTTTCACAACTTGTGCTTTCCATCCAATGGCATCATCGCAGAAAGCGGTACGAGGAAAGAAATGAATTACTGCAAAAACTGGAAGCATTATTGATGGTTGGCTGATCAGAATTGATCTATATCATCCACCCACTGGGACAAGTCGTTCTGGTGGGTTGAAATATGTGCATCTAAATCGGCGGTACCGATGCCAGTCTGGCTGTATTCGTAAATCTCCGTCAGTACCGTTTTTACATTGCTGTCTATATCCATATTGATCATTAAGGATTTGACGAGCCTTTCAACCTGTTCACATTCAGAAACGGATCCGCAGCAGTCTGATTGATGATTGGTCAATATATCTTTCAATAGTGACATTTGATGTTCATGGGAAAGCGGCATATAATACCTCTCCTTTCTTAAATATGGATTCAAGGGATTCTCAGGTGGTTCTTGCCTGCCCTTCACTTATTTATGGTGTGTTTTGCGGAAAGTTTTATACATGAAAACTACAGAGACTGTCGCCTGGATGGCCGGCAGTTTTTTTATTTGTTAAGTCGGTGCATGCAGGATTTTTCCTGAAAAAATCAACTTGCAGGAATCCATCCACTCGTGGTATGGTTTGAACGATTATATTATAAATAGGGGTGTCATCATGCGTTTAAGAAATAAACCTTGGGCTGAAGACCGTTTGAATGATTTTCCACAATATGTAATTCAGCAGCCAGTGAGCCATAAAGGTAAATGGCATGAAGTTTTCGGTAACGATAATCCGTTATATATTGAAGTGGGTACGGGCAAAGGCCGATTCATCACAGAAATGGCAAAAGCCCATCCTGATGTGAATTTCATTGGAATTGAAGTATATGGAAGCGTCATTGTAGCTGCATTGGACTTGCTGATTGAAGCGGATGTTCCAAATCTAAAGCTGTTGAATGTTGACGCAGCGAACTTGGGGGATTATTTTGCAAAAGGTGACGTGGATCGCGTCTACTTGAACTTCTCTGATCCGTGGCCGAAATCACGTCATGCAAAACGTCGGTTAACGTATAAGACCTTCCTCGAAGTATATGAAGGCATCCTGCCAGACAATGGCGAGATCCACTTCAAGACGGATAACCAAGGGTTATTCGAATCTTCCTTGAAGAGTATTTCCGAATACGGCATGCTCTTGAAATATGTAAGCCTTGATCTGCATAACAGCAATTTTGAAGGCAATATCATGACTGAATATGAAGAAAAGTTCTCGAGTAAAGGCAACCGGATATACAGATTGGAAGCAATGTTCCAATAATCATAAACAGATAAAAAACCAGGTGCACAGCATCTGGTTTTTTATCGTTTATCGGGTGTATTTCTATCACAAGGATGACTTGATCGTTATCAATTTCAATATATGGAAGTGGGTGTTAAACTATAGGAAGAGGAGGGGTATAATGGAAAAGATGCAAATAGGGGAAATTAAATTAACATGGTTGAATGGCGGTGTGACTCACTTGGATGGCGGTGCGATGTTCGGTGTTGTACCGAAGCCGCTTTGGTCTAAGAAGTATCCTGTTAACGAAAATAACCAAATCGAACTAAGAACGGATCCGATTTTGGTGCAGGCTAATGGATTGAACATGCTTATAGATTCCGGTATTGGCAATGGAAAGCTGAATGACAAGCAGAAACGGAATTTTGGGGTGACGGAGGAATCCAATCTTGTCGAAGATCTTGGCAGACTTGGGCTTCAGCCAAATGATATCGATTACATTTTAATGACCCATCTACATTTCGACCATGCCTGCGGTTTGACGAAACGTGATGGTGAAACTTGGGTGCCTGTTTTCGAGCGTGCAGAAATCATTACGACCCAAACTGAATGGGATGAAATGAAAAACCCGAATATTCGATCAAAAAGTACATATTGGGCAGAAAACTGGGAGGCTGTCGCTTCTCTAGTACGTCCTTTTGAAGGTGAGCAGGAAATTACGGACGGTATTAAAATGATCCATACTGGGGGACATAGTGATGGACATGCGATCATCATCATTGAGGATGCCGGGGATAGATTGATTCACATGGCAGATATTATGCCGACGCATGCCCATGCGAATGTCCTCTGGGTCCTCGCATATGATGATTATCCGATGACTTCCATCGAAGCGAAGGAAAAGTGGATGAAATCCGGACTGGAAAATGGGTCTTGGTACAGCTTTTACCATGATGCACAATACTGTGCCATCAAATGGGATGGAACGGGTAAGGAGATAATAGACGAATTGAAACGGAAGCGGTAAAGCAAAAGGAGGACGTCATTTTGACGACCCTCCTTTTATGTTTCAATCATTTTGCGCATTAAGCTCCAATATCGTTCCTGTTGAGGCATCTGCAACAAATTCGAATTGCTCGCGTTTACCCTCTGTGTTTCTGGTGATCCCGCCTTTGTACACTTCATAGTCCAAATCATTTTTTGAATAGTTTTCCGGCTTCATCAAGATCCATGAGCCATATATATTTCCATCTTTTTTGACTGTTTCCTTCACTTGGGCCAAGACTTTATCGGGAGAAGGTTTACTAGATTGATCCAATAGTTGTTTTGTCGCATAGCCCGCAGCAAACCCTGCTGCAGTACCCAGTAAAAACGTTTTCCAATTCATTGATTTCTCCTCCATTGCATTTATTAAAATCACTTCTTCCAGTATACAGAAGAACGCTTTATTTGACTAATAATTTGAAATTTTACCCATTAACTGATAAATTAGAACTTTCTAGTGTAACACGATGCTAAGTTCTGTAAAATAGTAAGAAACAATACATAGGTTAGGGGTAGAAAAATGAATCATGAGACTTTGGAGCTTTTTAAAACATTGACGGAATTACCGGGAGCCTCGGGAAATGAACATGCAGTTCGGAGTTTCATGAAAAGTGAGCTGGAAAAGTATTCCGATGAAATCGTCCAAGATCGCCTTGGCGGAATATTTGGCGTAAAAAGAGGCAATGAGGATGGTCCGACTGTACTAGTTGCTGGGCACATGGATGAAGTGGGATTCATGGTTACCTCCGTAACGGAAAATGGAATGATCCGCTTTCAGACCCTAGGAGGCTGGTGG
Organism: Peribacillus sp. NPDC055009; assembly: GCF_053608705.1. Classification (NCBI taxonomy): domain Bacteria; kingdom Bacillati; phylum Bacillota; class Bacilli; order Caryophanales; family Bacillaceae; genus Peribacillus; species Peribacillus sp. NPDC055009. The sequence continues at coordinate 468,788 of NZ_JBSGVZ010000001.1, forward strand.
AGTCAAGTGCTTTTGGCCCAAAGAGTCGAAATCATAACTGATAACGGTCCGGTCATTGGTGTCATCGGTTCGATTCCGCCTCATTTGCTTGATGAGTCGCAACGCTCAAAACCAATGGATATCAAAAATATGCTGATTGATATCGGGGCGGATGATAAGGAAGATGTTAAGAGGATCGGTATTAAGCCAGGTCAGCAGATTGTACCGATTTGTCCATTCACGCCGATGGCCAATGAGAAGAAAATTCTCGCAAAAGCGTGGGATAATCGTTACGGCTGCGGACTTGCGATTGAATTGTTAAAAGATTTAAAAGGTGAAACGTTACCGAATGTCTTATATTCCGGGGCAACTGTCCAGGAGGAAGTGGGATTACGGGGCGCTCAAACTGCAGCTCATATGATCAAACCGGATCTTTTCTTCGCTTTGGATGCAAGTCCGGCGAACGATATGTCCGGCAGTAAAAGTGAATTTGGTCAGCTTGGAAAAGGGGCACTGCTACGCATTTTCGATCGTTCGATGGTAACGCATCGCGGCATGAGGGAATTCATCCTTGATACGGCAGAGTCGAATGAAATTCCGTATCAATATTTCGTTTCCCAAGGCGGCACGGATGCAGGGCAAGTCCATATTGCAAACGAAGGCATTCCAAGCGGGGTGATTGGCATTTGTTCCCGCTATATTCATACACATGCATCCATGATTCATATTGATGATTATGCCGCTGCACGAGAACTGATTGGTAAATTGGTTCGTTCCTGTGATAAAACGACATTCGAGACCTTGATAAAAAACGGTTGATGGAGGAAGCTGAAATGGAAAGGGATGCTGTCATGAATCCTTTTCCATCAGCTTTTTTTTACATAGAAGGAAGGTAATTATATTGAAAATAGCAGTAGGCAGTAAGAATCCGGCGAAAATAAGTGCCGTGCTTGGTGTATATGAAGATGCTAAAATCATTTCGCTTCAAGTGGAGAGCGGGGTCCCGGAACAGCCTTTTTCAGACGAGGAAACGATGGAGGGGGCAATGACACGTGCCCGGAATTGCTTGATTCACAGTGATGCCGATATGGGTATCGGACTTGAAGGCGGTGTCGTGAAAATGGGACAAGCCCTGTTTCTGTGCAATTGGGGTGCAATGGCCACGAGGGACGGCGAGGTCTTTGTAGCTGCCGGAGCGAGAATCCCGGTACCGGGAATTGTTGCCGGGAAGCTGCTGGACGGTGAAGAGTTGGGCCCGGTGATGGATGCCTTCACAAGGCAAGAGAATATAAGTAAAAAGGAAGGAGCGATCGGCGTATTTACAAATGAGCGAATCACTAGGGGCGAAATGTTCCTTCATATCATGAGGATGTTAGCCGGTCAATACGAATATAAGCTGAAAATGAAAAAGCAGGATTTTTGAATCACTGCCATGGAAAGGCGGGCTTCGAATGATGGAAACGAACACTGCCAAAACAGAGCAGAATAAGACAGGGTTTTATTGAGCGGCTTTGCTAATATAGTGACAAGGGGTGAGCGGATATGGGGTGGGTTGAATCAATCCAAAAGGCCATCGACTATATCGAAGAGCACTTATTGGAGGACCTGACAATCGAGAGCATTTCCAGGCAGGCGAATGCTTCAGCTTTTCATTTTCAACGGACATTCACCATTTTAACGGATATTTCCATTGGTGAATATATCCGGCGTCGAAGACTGACCTTGGCGGCCCAGGAGATTTCATCCACAAATGGCAAGGTCATTGATTTAGCCTACAAGTACGGCTATGACAACCCCGAGGCATTCTCAAAGGCTTTTCGAAGGCAGCATGGGGTATCTCCAAGCGAAGCCCGAAAGTATATGGGGAAGCTGAAATTCTATGAACGCCTGATGATACAGGTTATTCTGAAAGGGGCAAAACCGATGAAATACAATATCTTTGAAAGAGATTCCTTTCAATTGATTGGAATCAAGCAAGAGTTTTCCTTGGTCAATGAAGAGAATTTGATCGGGATTCCAAAGTTGTGGGAGAAAGTCAATTCGGATGGAACAGGAGATAGGTTAGCGAAGCTGAACAATGGCCAAATAAATGGCTTGCTTGGTGTATGTATCGATAAGCGGGCTGTGGAAAAAAATGAAACGATGGATTATTGGATAGGTGCAGAGTATGCCGGGGAAGCGCCTGAAGAGTTTTCGACCCTTACGATACCGGCTTCCAAGTGGGTTGTATTTGAAGTTCACGGACCTATGCCTGATAGCATCCAACATGCTTGGAAGCGAATTTTTTCCGAATGGTTTCCTACCAGCGGTCATGAACATGCGGGCACTCCCGAATTGGAAGTATACACGAATGACGACGCTTCAAACCCAGACTATTACTCCGAAATTTGGATTCCCATTAAAAAGAAATAGTGTTCAACCATCAAAATTTATTCGTTTTTCGCTTGCAGGTGAGGTTAGGAATCTAACTTTCTCCTGCAAGCTTTTTATTTGGGTAAACAAAAATCCTTCATACTTGAGCTGGAAGGTTAAGGGACAGGGAGATTTACAGCCCTTCTTCAAAAATATAAGAAAGCACCTTCATGGCTTGGTTCACGGATTCGACCGTGACACTCGCCTTTTCCGATAATTCCTTTAAAGCATGGTGATGGGATTCCGGGCGAATCAAAATAAGCGGTTTACCCAGGGAAACGGCGGTGCTTGCGTCCATGGCAGTATTCCACTGTTTATATTTCTCACCAAACAGGGCGACGACAAGATCGGCTTTTTTCATCAAAAGACCTGTCCGTAAATTATTGATTTGGGAAGCGGCCGCATCCTTCAGGATAGGATTCGGCTGTTCCCCGAGGATATCTTCACCGATATTATCGGAGCGTTCATGATTTTCCATCGGGCCGACGAATTCTAAAGGAAGCTTCAGTGCAGCGGCCTTATCTCTCAACTCGCTTCTCCAATTTGAATGGATCTCCCCAGCAAGATACACGATTAACTTCATTGTTTTCCTCCTCGATAATAAAATTGCTTTCATTGTACCATGTTTTTTAGAAAATGGATGAATTCCGTAAATAAGGATAATATTATCCATATGGTAGTAAAAGAGACGGCTGGAGGAATGACGATGGCTTTATCGAATAAGAATTTTCTTGTTTTCCTGTTGATAAGCAGCTTGATCGTGGGCTGCTCAGGTATCGAAAGACAAACCGAAAAGGCAATGAAGGCTGCTGAAGTGGCTTTTCGTGACGATGAAAAACAGCCTAATCAAGAGGCAGGCCTAATTCAGGTCTATCTGCCAAACGATTTTAAAGTAGTGGAAGAACATGATAATAATTTGATTTTACAAAAAGGTGATAAGATTTATATATTATTTGTCAATCCGAATGAAAAAGAAGACAGCTCCGTGTTATATTTGGCCATAAAGGAACAAGAGGATCAATTTGAAGTACTGCATTCTTTTCAAACCGATGATAAATTCGGCTTTATTTCGATTAAAGAGATACCGAAAGAAAAGTATGAGCTTGCAGTGGGGATCGGCGGAGTGAAGCTGACAACCGAAACGGATAAAGACCAATTAAAAACCGATGCAAAACAAATGATGGAAATCGTTTCATCCGTGCCCCAGAAATAAGAGGACCAGTGACTTTCAACCGATCCGTATTAATGGTTGATTCCTGGAGACTCTGGTATGATGGGATTATAAAAAATAAGGTGTCATTTAGAGCAGGAGGAATATACAAATGGAAAAATTACAAACAGTAGAGCAATATGATGCATTTAAAAATGAAGGCAAACATATCTTTCTTTTTTCAGCAACATGGTGTGGAGATTGCCGTGTAATCGAACCGATAATGCCGGAGATTGAAACGAAATTTCCTGACTTTACATTCATTTATGTGGACCGTGATGAATTCATCGATGTGTGTGCGGCTAATGATGTATTCGGTATACCAAGTTTCATTGCGTATGATAATGGCAAGGAGCTAGGCAGATTTGTGAGCAAGGATCGCAAAACGCAAGAACAAATTGAGGAATTCATTCAATCACTATAATCAATTTCCCCTTCTCGCTGGGGATTTTTCAATGAAGAGGAGGGTCCGTCATGAAAATGGACAGCACGAAGCTGAAAAATATCTTGAAGGAGCGTTTAAAAGATGAGAATCGCTCATTCAAATTCGATAGCCAGCAAGATACGTTACGGGTGGAAAATGTGAAGACCGGGAAGGGGATTACCATCGAGTTGCCTCCTGTGCTTGCTAACTATGAAAACGTACAGGAAAAGGCCATCGATGAAATTACCTATTACGTGGAAGAGGCCCTGAATGTGATGGGGGAAGAACACAGTATGGAAGGCAAGGAGAAATTCATTTTCCCAGTCATCCGCTCGACCTCCTTTCCAATGGAATCCGAAGAAGGAAATCCGTTTTTATTCGATGAGCATACGGCTGAAACCCGGGTTTTTTATGCCCTTGATTTAGGGAAAACCTACCGTCTTATAGATGAAAAGATGATTCAACGGGAAAATTGGCAGGGTGACAGGATCCGTGAAATTGCCCTATTCAATGCCCGTTCCCTCACCACTGAAATGAAGTCGGATATCGTTGCAGGTAATGCATTTTATTTTTTGAACACGAATGATGGATATGATGCCAGCAGGATTTTAAATGAATCATGGCTTCGGGAAATGAAGGACAAGATCGAGGGAACCATGGCTGTGGCCATTCCCCATCAGGATGTCATCATCATTGCCGATGTGAAGAATGATACGGGCTATGATATTCTTGCGCAAATGGCGATGAGCTTCTTTGCCAGCGGTCATGTTCCGATAACGGCTCTATCATTCCTTTACGAAGAAAATGAGTTGGAGCCCATCTTCATTATGGGTAAAAACAAAAAGCCTGAACAATAATGAATCACAAAAGGACCGTGTCAGCATCTGGCAGCGGTCCTTTTAAAGTTTAATAGAGTTTATAACTCAGAGTTGATATTTATTTTTTAATCGGCGATAATATAATTGGAATATTTTGAGAATATAAAAAGAACAAGCGGATGAACGTTGTGGGAGAGTGCAGCATTGAGCCACTGAAGGAGCAAGTCCCAAAAAGATCCCTTGGAGCAAATCTCTCAGGTAAATGGAACCGCAGCTGGACGCAGCTCTGGAGAGTGCGCAGGAAGCAGTATGCCACCAAAGGGGAAATCTCCATGACCAAAAATGGAGCTAAACTCTCAGGTGAAAAGGACAGAGAAGGGGAGCGGTAAGTTTACGCAATCCTTCTCTGCCCTTTTTTAATTGGCACTTTGCATCGGAAGGCATGCAGCGAACATGGAACTACTAATATGCTCAACTTGAAATAAGGGGGAGAATAAACGTGAACGTGAAAAGCAAATTAATGAACATGCTGGAAGCCCGTAAAGGGGAAATGGTTCAAATCCGCCGTCATTTACACGAGAACCCGGAACTATCCTTCAAAGAAGAGAAAACGGCACAATATATCATTGATTTTTATAAGGGTAAGGATATGTCGATTCAAACGAATGTAGGAAATGGATTAGGGATCATCGTAACGATCGAAGGCGGAAAACCTGGGAAAACGATAGGTCTCCGTGCGGATTTCGATGCGTTGCCGATTAAAGAAGAAGCGGATGTCCCGTTCCGTTCAAAAAATGAAGGTGTCATGCATGCCTGCGGACATGATGGGCATACCGCTTATTTATTGGTTCTGGCAGACTGCATCAATGAGCTTAAAGATTCCCTATCCGGTACGATTAAAATAATCCATCAACATGCAGAAGAAACACCCCCAGGTGGAGCAAAGAGCATTATGGAATCAGGGTTTTTGGATGAACTTGATGCCGTTTTTGGAATCCACTTATTTCCGTCCCATCCTGCAGGGGTTGCCGGGTATCACGGCGGCTATTCGATGGCTGGACGGACCTATTTCAAGCTGGCGATTAAGGGTGTAGGCGGCCATGGTTCGTCCCCGCATATGGCCAATGATGCCATTGTGGCAGGCGCCCATTTCGTGACAGCCGTACAAACCGTGATCAGCCGCCGCTTGAACCCTTTTGATATGGGCGTGGTCACAATCGGCTCCTTCGATGGAAAAGGAAGCTTTAATGTCATTAAAGATCGTATAGAAATTGAAGGGGATGTTCGTTATATGACAGCAGAGACCCAACAGCTGATCGATAGGGAAATCCACCGCATCGTTAAAGGGATAGAAACGGAATTTGATGTTCAGTGCGAACTAACATATGTGCCTGATTATCCTCCGTTATATAATGACCCTGAATTGACTGGATTCGTGAAAAATAGTCTGGAAAGCATGAAAGACAAAGATATTAAAAAGGTTATGGAATTTCCGGTTTTCTCTGGTTCAGAGGATTTTTCGTATTATGCAGAAAAGATTCCTGGCTGCTTCTTTTACATTGGCTGCAAACCAAAAGGGGTGGAGAAGGCATATTTCAATCACCATCCCAAATTCGACATTGATGAAGATGCCCTTTTGATCGCATCCAAATCAGTGGCCCAAGTTGTATGCGATTTTTATGAATGGGAATAGTTCCATTGGTATATTTGTTTGCAAAAAAGTGCAGAAACCCACAAAACACCGTTCGGTATTAACGAACGGTGTTTTATGGGTTTCAGGATGCCACCGGAGGTTTCGTGAAGGATGCTTCAATGAATTGACCAGTCTGCTTCTTGCGCGGCATGAAAACTTAATCTCTTTGTAAACGCGATTTAACAGCGGTGTTTTATTTAAATAGTAGACTAAGGGCTAATGTTATTTCACGAAGTGCAGGTTTAAACTCATACCAGAAGGGGTTTAATAGGGTAGGAGTTCTGCGAAATACGTTAAGTTAGTAAGAGTGCGATAAAAAAATAGATACTAATCCCAATTTAGCTTAAATTTTCTCGATATTTTTAAAATAACTGGTAGAATTAGTTACATAACTACAGATGTAGAAAGAGTGATAGTTTTGAAATGGCTAAATAAGATGAAAAAATGGTTCCAAGCAGAGGAAATTATTGAAATTGAAGAGATTATTATAGATGAACCGCTTGATGAAGAGACATTAAGGAAAATGGATTTTTCAAAGCTTGCAAAGTCAAAGGAAGAAGAAATAAAGGTTTACAATCAAAAAGTGGAAAAAATGTCGCAGACGCCAGACCCTGATACGAAAATCCTGTTTCAATATCCAAAAGGGCAGTTCAAGTTTCCGCTCATTCCAGATCGTGAACAGAGCAAAAGAAAGCCTAGGGAAAGAAACAGGGAAGATCATGAACCAAAAAAGGGGAGCGCGGCCAAAGAAACAAGAAGGCCTGTGAGGGATCCTGAACCAAAACGGAGAAACTTCGAACGGGAGGAAGTCTCAAAAATAGTCCCTTCAAATACTCCATTCCGTCCGACGGAAATCCCTTCACCCATTTATGGGTTCCGTCGTCCGGAAAAAAAAACAGTCGTTTCTGAAGAAATTGTCGAATATGAATTAGAAAGCAAAATGCCCGTCCTAAAAAAGGAAGAACCCGATATCGGGATTCCAGCATCGATTCCTGAAATCCCAAAAGAAGTGTCACATGAGGAATTGACGACAGAACCATCCGTTCTTATACCGGAACAAGCGGAAGAAAAACTGGAAGATTCAGAGATACCCGCTTTCTTTCGCAGGAATTCCATTGAGACACTGCCAGAACAAGCAGTAATCGAGCCCAACATAATTGAGCCTGCGGTGGAAAAAGAGGCTATTGAACAGGACGAAGTAGAATTTGGACGCGAAGTCGCTGTATCCATCATGGAACAGACGGACGACACACCGCCTGAAGCGATATCGGTTCCTGGGGAGATTGCTGTGCAATCAAATCAACCATCCGTTAGTCAAGGGACAATGCCTGAAGACCCATCTGAGGCAATACCTGAAGTGCAGCACAAACGTCCGAAAAAACACATCCCATTTAATGTGATGATGCTTAAGCAAGATCGGAAAAAAAATGACTTCATGAATAAAATGATGCCGGAAAAAAAAAGCCTTAATTCGGAAAGGGCAGTAGTATCACCTGATAAGCGGCCAATGGATGATGCTGCCCAAACAGAGGCAGGACAAGCGAAACCAACCGCCATTCCTGAACGGAAACAGGAGGAAGGCAGAGTTATTCCGAAAGAGCAGACTCCGGCCATACCACTTACCTTTTCGGACGCTAAGGTTGGTTCCGAAACCGTCGCTGCTGTGCCTGAAAATACAGTCGAATCCAACATCGGTTCCAACCCTAAGCCGCTCTTGGAACAGGAATCCCCGATTTCTGGACACGGGTATCAAGAAGCATTATATACAGAGGAAGCGGCAGAAGGCAGTAAGGGCGAAATCCCGGCAGTTTTTGGCTCTGTCGAAGCGGATGAAAATGAAAATCCATACTATGTGTTTCCTAATATCGAATTGCTGACACCTCCCACTTATGCTGTGCATGATGATGTGTGGCTCGAGGAACAGACTTTATTACTTGATGAGACATTGAAAAATTTCAATGTCCGTGCAAAGGTCGTCAATGTCACTCAAGGACCGGCAGTAACCCGTTTCGAGGTGCATCCGGAACCGGGAGTGAAGGTGAATAAAGTGACGAACCTGATGGATGACATCAAACTAAGCCTTGCTGCTCAAGATATGCGGATGGAAGCGCCTATTCCGGGTAAACATACAATTGGCATCGAGATTCCGAACAGGAAAAGCAAACCGGTATTTTTGCGGGAGGTTTTGGAAAGTACTGAGTTTCAAGAGCATGAATCACCGCTTGCTGTGGCCTTAGGGCTCGATATATCCGGTCAGCCAATCATCACCGATTTGAGAAAGATGCCGCATGGATTGATAGCCGGGCAAACGGGGTCGGGGAAAAGTGTCTGTATCAACACCATGCTGGTAAGCTTGCTTTATAAAGCGACACCGCAGGAGTTGAAATTGCTGTTGATCGATCCGAAAATGGTTGAGCTCGCCCCATATAACCGGATCCCGCATTTGGTCAGTCCAGTCATAACCGATGTAAAAGCCGCTACGGCTGCGTTGAAGTGGGCTGTAGAGGAGATGGAACGGCGTTATGAATTGTTTGTACATGCCGGTGTCCGTGATATCACCCGCTTTAATGACCAAGCGGAAAAAGCCGGTCAATATTCAAGCAAGCTGCCTTATATCCTGGTGATCATCGATGAGCTTGCGGATCTAATGATGATGTCCCCGGCTGATGTAGAGGAAGCAATTTGCCGGATTGCTCAAAAGGCCCGTGCCTGCGGCATCCATTTGATTGTAGCCACTCAAAGACCTTCAGTCGATGTCATAACTGGATTGATCAAGGCAAATATCCCGACAAGGATCGCTTTTTCGGTTTCTTCACAAGTCGACTCCCGTACGATCATCGATAGCGGCGGTGCAGAAAAATTATTGGGAAGAGGAGATATGTTATTCGCTGAAAACGGCTCTTCAAAAACGGTGCGCCTGCAAGGGACTTTTGTTAGTGATGAAGAAATCGACCAGGTCGTTAACCATGTTAAACTGGAGCAGCAGCCAAAATACCTGTTCGAGCAGGAAGACTTGCTGAACAGGGCCCAAGTCACGGAAGAAGCGGATGAACTGTTTTTCGAGGCCTGTGAATTTGTCGTGAGCCAGCAGGCTGCATCTGCTTCTAGTGTCCAAAGGCGCTTCCGTGTCGGTTATAACCGTGCATCGCGCCTAATAGAAATGATGGAGCAACATGGAGTAGTTTCCGAATCCAGGGGTTCAAGGCCCAGGGATGTATTGATTACGGAAGAAGAACTGGAATTTTTACATGTTAATTAAGAGAACCTAATAAAAGGAAAATGTATATAATGTGAAGGGGTGAAAACCCTTTTTTATCACTTTAATTAAGGGAAAAGCCAATGATTTGATAAATTGGCATCTGCCTGACATGGATGAATGAATAAAAAAGTGATATAATAGTTTTTTGTTGATGAATGATTGAAAATATAAGCTTGAAAAACCTATGAAGAAATTGCGTTACTAACAAGTCTCGTAATGAAAAAACAAATAAAAGATGACGTCATATACTGTCATACAGGTAGACGATTGGTGGAGGTTCGCTTTATGACTGCTTACCATTTTGTGGGAATTAAAGGGTCGGGTATGAGTGCTCTTGCACAAATACTGCATGATATGAATATTGAAGTGCAGGGTTCCGATTACGAAAAAGAATTTTTTACACAATTGGCATTAGAAAAAGCCGGGATTAAAATCCTTCCTTTCAACGAGGAAAATATTCAACCTGGAATGACCATCATTGCAGGAAATGCGTTTCCGGATAGTCATCCGGAAATCGTGAAGGCAAAAGAACTTGATTTGCCGATCATCCGTTATCACCGTTTCCTAGGTGATTTCATGAAAAACTTCATCAGCGTGGCGGTTACGGGAGCGCATGGTAAAACATCGACGACCGGCTTACTTGCCCATGTGATGGGGGGCGCTAAACCGACATCCTTCTTGATTGGGGATGGAACGGGTAAAGGAATCGTGAATTCTGATTACTTCGTATTCGAAGCATGTGAATATCGCCGTCATTTCCTTTCCTATTATCCGGATTATGCAATCATGACGAATATCGATTTTGATCATCCTGATTATTATGCCAATGTCGAAGACGTGTTCGAGGCTTTCCAAACGATGGCCCTTCAAGTCAACAAAGGCATCATTGCGTGCGGGGATGATGAACATTTACCACATATTCAGGCGAAAGTACCGGTTATTTTTTACGGATTTGCAGAAGGAAATGATTTTCAAGCGAAAAATGTTTCCGTCACTCCGGATGGCACGACTTTTGATGTGCATGTAAGGAACAATTACTATGATACATTCACTATTCCTACTTTTGGAAAGCATAATGTGTTGAATGCACTTGGTGTCATTGCACTTTGTAAATATGAAAACTTGGATACGGAAGCTGTGAAAGCCCAATTGCGGACTTTTGGCGGAGTTAAACGCCGGTTCTCAGAAAAGGAAATCGGAAGTCAGATCATTATTGATGATTATGCACATCATCCGACCGAGATCTCGGCAACTGTCGACTCGGCGCGTCAGAAATATCCAGAGCGTGAAGTTGTTGCGGTATTCCAGCCGCATACTTTCTCGAGAACTCAGGCTTTCCTTGATGAATTCGCCGACAGCTTGAATTTGGCCGACAAAGTATACTTATGTGAAATTTTTGGATCTGCTCGTGAACATCAAGGGAAGTTATCGATTGAAGACCTTCAAGATAAGATTCCCGGAGCCGAGCTGATTACGGAGAACACAACATCAATATTGCAAAATCATGAAAACAGTGTCGTGTTATTCATGGGTGCGGGGGACATTCAAAAGTTCCAAGCAGCCTATGAGCATTCACTGCAGGTAAAATAAAAAAACGATCGTCCCGTTAGAGCGGGTCGGTCGTTTTTTATTGGTTTTTACGTTATTTTAAATTTTCTGGATTTAAATTTTCCAGTTCCGGTAAAACGAAGCGTCCGTCCTTACGTATCAAGACGTCATCAAAATGGATTTCCCCGCCGCCATATTCAGGTCGCTGAATATTGACCAGGTCCCAGTGAATGTCTGAATGGTTTCCGTTAAAGGCATCATCATAGCATTGTCCGGGAGTGAAATGAAAACTTCCATCAATTTTTTCATCAAAGAGGATATCTTGCATCGGGTGTAGAATATAAGGATTTACACCAATTGCAAATTCACCGACATATCGTGCGCCTTCATCAGTATCAAAAATTTTGTTGATGCGTTCCGTATCATTCGCAACCGCTTCAACGATTTTTCCATCCTTGAATGTTAACTTCACGTTTTCAAAAGTAAAACCCTGATAAGGGGACGGAGTATTATACGAAATAACTCCATTGATGGAATCTTTAACCGGAGCCGTATATACTTCACCGTCAGGAATGTTCAGCTCACCCGCACATTTGATGGCTTTAATGTCTTTGATGGAGAAAGTTAGGTCCGTACCGGGCCCAGTTAAGCGGACCTTATCCGTTTTATCCATCAATTCAACAAGGTTGTCCATCGCTGCGCTCATTTTGCCATAGTCGAGGTTGCAGACTTCGAAATAAAAGTCTTCGAATGCTTCTGTGCTCATTTTGGCTAATTGGGCCATGGAATTTGTCGGGTAGCGAAGCACGACCCATTTTGTTTTTGGCACGCGGATATTTCTATGTACTTTACCGACTGTCTGTCCATGAATCGCCATCTTCTCTGAAGGGACATCGGAATGTTCATTGATATTATCCCCGGCACGAAGCCCGATATAGGCATCCATCTGGTTCATTACGTTTGCTTCAAACTCACCCATCATCTTGTACTGTTCTTCTTTGGCACCCATCAGCAAGGCACGATCCACTTGGTGATCCTTTAAAAGGACGAATGGGTAACCACCTGCTGCATAGGCTTCATTCACAAGTGCGTTAACAAGCTCACGCTGCAAACCAAAGTTTTCGATCAAGATTTTTTCACCTTTTTGAAGCTTCACGGAATAATTGATTAAGTTTTTGGCCAATGTTTCAATTCTGGGATCTTTCATAAAAAATACCTCCATTGTTTAAATTCGGCTTATCTTTTCTATCATACCCGATTTCCTGCCATAAGTGTGACCCATGAACTTACGGAGGAACTGGATGCAGACAACAATATTTCCAGATTAGGGTTTGATAGGGTATATTGAAAAAATAAATACGTTTATAATATTAGGGAAGGGGTAATTAATATCTAACAGCTATTAAATAAGTCGATTTTTTTCGGAGGTGTTCCAATGGAGATTATTTTATACGTAAGTGCTGCTGTTGCAGCGATAGCTTTTTTGGTACTTGTTATTTTCCTAACAAAGGTACTGACATCACTTCAAACTACCCTGGACAGTGTGGCCCGGACGCTGACAGGACTAGAGAGCCAAATGCAGGGCATAACGCTCGAAACTACTCAGTTATTACATAAAACGAATACGTTGGCTGAAGATTTGCAGCACAAGTCAGAAAACCTGAACACGGTGGTGGATGCGGTGAAGGATGTAGGCACATCCATCTCCAGCTTCAATTCTTCCATCCAAAAGGTTTCCCATAAAGTGCAGGCTGAGATTGATAATAATCAAGACCGAATCTCACAAATTGTACAATGGAGCAATGTTGCCATGGAGATCAGAGACAAGTGGAAGGCCAGAAGCAAACAGGCTGCCCCGACTCCAACCGAAAGGGCGGAGTTAGAAAGGGAAGCGCTTGAAACAGATAACCTGCCTAAAAAAAGGTTTTTACGTTCTAGATCCTAAAATCTAGTTAAATAAAAAATGAACTGAAAATTGAAAGGGGAATGTATTATGACTCAAAAAGAATTTGCGGCAAAGGACTATCAGAAATCTTATGAGGACGAACGCGACTCGATCAATTCGAAGGACTTTATGATTGGCGCCTTGATCGGCGGGATGATCGGAGCGGCTACAGCTTTGTTCATGGCTCCGAAAACAGGCAAGGAATTAAGGAATGACTTCAATGAACAAGCTAGAAACATTTCCGAGAAAACAGAAAGATTAAGACAAACGGCAATGGAAAAAGGTACAGTCCTTGCTGATACTGCAAAAGAAAAAACAAGCTCCGTCACGGAAATCGTTTCCAATAAATCTTCGAATATCGTCAACAAAGTGAAGAGCCTGAAAACAGGAAAAGAAAACGGCGACGCAGCTGATGATACGACGAATTCAAGCAATAAGGATATTGATGTAACCGGAACTACCGATGCTCCTATCGTATCCGTCGAAACGAACTTTGCTAACGGCAATGATTCGGAAAATAATCCAGCAGATCCTACAAGCGGAAACAAGAATGCGGCAAAATTAAAACTTGATGAAGCGAAAAAGGCATTTGATGAAACGGAGAGTAAACTAAAGAATTAAACTCCCTGGCTTCCTTTAATGGGAATGAAGAGTCATTAAGGGACGAAGAATAAGGCGGTGAAGTGCTTCAATGGCTTCATCGCCTTTTTGATGGTAAAATTTATATGTACAAGGAAAGGAGACTGTATTATGGTCATGAGCAAAATCGAAACAGAAGAACAATTCACTGAGCTTCTAAAAGAGGATACATTCCTGCTTTTCAAGCATAGCGTAACATGCCCTGTCAGCGCTGAAGCATTTGAACAATATGAGAGGTACATCTTAGGGAACGAACAACTTAAAACGGCCTATTTGGCCGTCCAGGAAGCTCGTCCACTATCCAATTATGTAGCAGAAACCTTTGAGGTCAAACATCAATCACCTCAGGCCATCCTTTTTAAAAGTGGAAAACCTGTCTGGAATGAATCTCATTGGCGGATTACATATGATTCATTGAGCAAGGCCATTACAGAATGAATGGAAGGCTGGATCCCTTTGGTAAGGGGTCCGGCCTTTTATTATTCCATTGATTGGCGGGCCTAAGAATGTTAATCCTGGGGAAACCTTTTCTAGGAAGGCCTTTCCGTAAAGCCTCTTTAAACATTTCTCGGCTTCGGACAAGTGGCAGAAGATTTAAACTTTTCTATGCTCTTGTGAAAAATGATCAATTAAATGATAGCTTTCCTGTTCTATTTCCAATATAATTCCTACAACGGATCGTGTTTCAATATTCTGTGTAATCGTTTTTCTGGCATGAGCGGCACCTAGTTTTATGCATTTATAACTTTAATGCTTAAAAGCGTTTAATTATTAAAGAAAAATATAGTGACATTTATGGACACTTCATTTATAATTGATTTAATCATACATGAAATATTCTAAATTTTTCATTGATAAAACAATCGGGGTGGATGTTCGAGGATCCGGATGGGATTTTTTTTAGTTTGAGTCCGCTGAACCGATTTCTATTTTAAAAAACGAAGGGATGGATTTGTAATGAGCAACAAAGAGCTTGATGGACTTCGTAATCAACTGGATGATGTGAACCTTCAGTTATTACATCTTATTAATCAACGTGCTGAACTTGTACAGGAAATTGGTCGCGTTAAAGAAAAACAAGGTGTAAACCGTTACGATCCGGTCCGTGAAAGAACAATGCTGGATCTTATCGAAGCCAATAATCAAGGACCGCTTGATCTTGGTTCGATTAAACATATTTTCAAAGAAATCTTTAAATTGGGCTTGGAGCTGCAAAAAGATGATCAGAAGAAAACGCTTCTTGTATCGAGAAAACAAAAGGCTGAAGACACGATCATCGACATTAAGGGTGAATTGGTCGGTAACGGGATCCCTAGCTTCGTTTTCGGACCATGTGCCGTTGAATCTTATGAACAGACAGCTGCGGTGGCGGAAGTCATTAAAGCTAAAGGTTTGAAATTGATGCGCGGCGGTGCATTTAAGCCACGTACATCTCCATATGACTTCCAAGGGCTTGGTTTGGAAGGATTACAAATACTTAAACGTGTTGCTGATGAATACGGCTTGGCTGTAATCAGTGAAATCGTGAGTGCCAACGATATCGAAGCGGCAATCGATCATATCGATGTCATCCAAATCGGGGCGCGCAACATGCAAAACTTCGACTTGCTAAAAGCGGCAGGTGCTGTAAATAAACCTGTTCTTTTAAAACGTGGACTGGCGGCAACGATTGAAGAGTTCATTCATGCAGCGGAATACATCATGTCGCAGGGCAATGGCAACATCATCCTTTGTGAGCGCGGTATCCGTACTTACGAAAAAGCAACAAGAAATACACTTGATATCTCTGCTGTACCGATTTTAAAACAAGAAACTCATTTACCGGTCATGGTTGATGTAACGCATTCAACTGGACGTCGCGATCTTCTGCTTCCTACGGCTAAGGCGGCTCTTGCAATCGGTGCTGACGGTGTTATGGCTGAAGTGCATCCAGATCCTTCCGTTGCTTTATCGGATTCTGCACAGCAAATGGACTTCAAACAATTTGATGAATTCTACGAAGAAATTAAACGTTTGAACTGGGTAACTGTATAAGCTAAGAAATTCTTTAAATGATCTATTTACGGCCCTTACCAACTTGGCAAGGGCTTTTTTTAATGGTAAAATACTTGTTTTTGCAGAAAAAGCTTCGAAATGAGCACTATTGGATTGCAGGAAAGATTCGACTATCGTATGATAAATAACAAGAATGAGAACTGTTCGGAAGATTGAGTCATACATAAAGTGATATCTATGTGAATTTTATACTTGAATAGGGTATTGAATATTTGACTGAGAAGAGAGTAGGACTGCATTTTTTGTTAGGCAGATCGTTCCTAAAATAATCTTCCTTATAGAGAAAAACGCATAAAAGATTATTTTCCGAAATAATTCGGGTCTTTTATGGGGAAAATGAAAGAAATGGAGGAATGGATAAATGAATAATATAACCATTTATGATGTGGCGCGTGAGGCGAATGTTTCCATGGCCACCGTTTCCCGCGTAGTTAACGGGAATCCAAATGTAAAGCCTGCAACAAGGAAGAAAGTTTCAGATGTAATTGAGAAGTTAGGGTACCGTCCCAATGCAGTGGCAAGGGGACTTGCCTCAAAGAAAACGACTACAGTCGGGGTCATCATCCCGGATATCTCAAGCATCTTTTTTGCAGAATTGGCACGGGGCATAGAAGATATAGCCACCATGTATAAATACAATATCATTCTAAGCAGTTCTGATGAGAATATAGATAAGGAATTCCATTTGCTGAATACGATGCTTGGAAAACAAGTGGATGGTATCGTATTCATGGGCGGCAACATTTCTGATGAGCATGTCAAAGAGTTTAAGAATTCACCTGTTCCAATCGTTCTGGCAGGCTCGGTGGATGAAAGCGGACAAGTTCCATCGGTCAATATTGATTATGAGGCGGCGGCATTCGACGCAGTGACCTTCTTCGCTAAAAAAGGCCACAAGCATATCGCTTTTGTAAGCGGAAACCCTTCGGCGTTGATTAATGAAATGAAATTGACTGGTTATAAACGAGGATTGAAAGAAGCTGGGCTTCCATTTGATGAAAGTTATGTCGTTGAAGGTGATTATACATATGATTCAGGAATTGAATCTTTTGAAAAGTACCTGGAAGCTGAAGACAGACCGACAGCATTCATAGCCGGTGCTGATGAAATGGCGCTTGGAATTGTCCATGCTGCTCAGGACAAAGGGTTTAATGTACCGGAAGACTTTGAAGTGATCAGCTTCGATAACACGAGATTGACCTTGATGGTGCGTCCGCAAATCACGACGATCGTTCAACCTTTATATGATATTGGTGCGGTTGCGATGAGGCTTCTTACAAAGTTGATGAATAAAGAACAAGTGGAGGAAGGTCTTGAAAAAGTGATCCTGCCACATCGGATTGAAAACCGTCAATCAACGAAATAAACTGGTTTGGAGAGTGTCCCGAGGGCGCTCTCTTTTTGTTTCTCAAATGTTTGCCCCGAACAAAAAAGATCGTTTTTCAACGATCTTTTGGTTAACTTTGTTCATTGCTTTTCGTTGTTTGCCTGGAAGACCTGATGGGATAAAGGACCTTTTCAAGCGTCAGGGCATTCTTCTCGGTAATTTCAGGCTTCCTCGGAATGGGTTCATATATGTCCTCCATGTCATCCCATTCATTCGGCAGGGGAACAGGGGACTCAGGCTGCCAGCAATCGAGCCATTCCTTTGATAGGGGACCTGATATATCATTATTCGTCATTTCAAGCCAGACCCTCGCCCAAGCCCTCGGGACGACGCGCCATATATCATATCCACCGCCGCCCACTGCAATCCACCGTCCTTCACAATACTTATGGGCCATTTCGTGGGCCAGCTTTGGTATTTCCCTATAAATTTTCATGGTGGCTGATAAATGGGTGAGCGGATCGTAATAATGGGAGTCGGCTCCGTTTTGCGTTAATATGACATCCGGTTTGAAGAATTCAATGACTTCTTTAAAGGAAGCCATGTAGCAATCGAGCCATGATTCATCTTCAGTGAACGCATCGACCGGGATGTTGAATGAATAGCCGTAGCCTTTTCCCTGGCCTCGCTCGTTAATATTGCCGGTGCCGGGAAATAAGTAGCGGCCCGTTTCATGGATGGATAGTGTACAAACATCCGGGTCATCATAAAATGACCATTGGACTCCATCACCATGATGTGCATCGGTATCGACATACAAGACACGCGCCCCATATTTTTTTTGCAGGTATTTAATCGCGACCGAACTATCGTTGTAAATGCAAAAGCCCGAGGCTTTTCCGCGGAAACCGTGATGCAGGCCACCGCCAAGATTAAGTGCGTGCAGGGACTGGCCGGTCATGACGGCATCCACAGCCGTCAAGGTACCGCCTACAAGCAATGCACTTGCTTCGTGCATTTTGGGGAAGATGGGGGTATCCTCCGTTCCTAGCCCATAATTCACAGCCTTTTCAGGGGGGAGCTTTCCCTGGCCTGCCAACCTGACAGCGTTTACATAATGGTGATCATGAATCAGTTCCAATTCTGCATCGGTTGCCATTCTGGGCTTGATAATTTGATCATCATTGATTGCATGGTGTTTTTTTAATAAATCAAGCGTGAGTTTAAGCCGTTTTTGATTGAATGGATGCTCATCGTTGAATTTGTAGGTAAGGAGTTCATCCGAATATACGAAAAGGGATGTATCATTCATGTGAAAACCCCGGTAGGCTAGGCCATAAAACGGTATAGCCTTCTTTCTTCAAATCCTCCACCACCATAAATGGATTCATCGTCTGTACACGAATTACAAGAATTTTATAGTCGGTTCCATTTTTTTCAGGATAAACGAGGGTGCTCAGGATATTCGTATTGCGCCTTTTGAAAATATGGGCAATATCATGAAGGGAACCTGCCTTATCCGGGATTCTGATTTCGATTTGGGAACCGGGCTGATTGACTCCAGTCAACTCAACGTATGAATGAAGTAAATCAGAACCGGTTATGATTCCCACTAACTTCCTTCCCTTTACGATTGGAAGGCAGCTGATATTGTTATCACAGAAAACAGCCCCGATTTCTTCCACGAAATCCAGCGGGTGCCCTGTGATTATTTCCGTTTTCATGATGCTTGATAGTGGTTTTTGTAAATCATTTTTGTATTCTTCGGTACGGAATATAGAAGGGGCAGCATCCCGAATATCACGGTCGCTGACTAATCCCACAAGTTGAAAGCTGTCATCGACAATGGGGATATGGCGAATTCGCTTCTCCTTGATGATCAAGACAGCGCTATGGATTGTATCGGTTGGAGTGAGGGTGATAATATCCTCATTCATTATTGTTTCAACAATCATTTTCCTTCCTCCTCTTACTCGCCTCTTTAATACATAAACCGATTCATAAAACGCAATTGGTCGAATTTCTGGATGGATTCCGGCGGGACCCTTTTGCCAATACGGGCCATCAGACAGTTGGCCGGGTGGGAACTGATTTCAGGGTCATCTGTTGCAAAGTAGACCAAACCACCGGCACTCATCATTTTTTCCATGACCTTGCGATAGTCCCAAATATTCAGACCTGTCCCTTTCAAATCCCAATGCCAATAGTATTCAGTGGTGATGATGATGAAGTCTTCAACCGAATCGTCTTCCATGGAAAGGCGGATTAGGTTTTTCCCGACGGAGGCACCCCGGTATTTAGGGATGACCTCGATTGCACCAAGCTCAATCAGGTCCTCCATCTTGATTTCAGACCAGCGCTCCAAGGGATCGGGATATAAGTAAGTTACATAACCCACGATTGTTTCATTTTCACGGGCGATAAAGATCCTGCCCTCAGGCAAGTCTGCAATCTCTATTAACGCTTTATGCTGCAAAGCAGGCGGGCGAAAGGCGACCAAGTCTTCGTGAAACTCATAAGCGGACATTTTTTCGCCGCTTAGCGGCCCCTCGATGATGAGCGTTCCGCTTAATGTCTGCAGTTCCTTAGTGTAAAAGGTCTTACTATATTCCATTCTTTCACCACCCTTGTTATATAGTAATCTTACACTCTCGCATTCCGGAGTATACGAAGCATTGCTTTTAAAAACTGACCGAATGGAAAGCTTACATAAATTATACATGAAAACGAGGGGCATAATTCAGAAAGTTCAAGGCGCTTTTGTTACAGTGCTTCGTCTTTCACGGCCATCATATGGATTCGCCTTAACCATAACAATATACCAGCTGCTTTCAAAATTCACCAAGAAGGGATTTCCCTTATATGGAAGTATTAAATATTTTAAAAATTGAGATAATTCGATTCTTATACTATAATAAAAATATAGAGCCGAATGAAGGGGGAGTTTGTCGTATGAATGTGAAAGCGTTACCAGTAGTGGAAGGTAATTTTAATTTAAAGAATTATGATGAAAAATACAATAAGTTTGACTGGTCTGAGACGGAAAATGAATTCTCCTGGTCTGAAACCGGTAAAGTGAATCTTGCGTATGAAGCCATTGACCGCCATGTCGAAACATACAAAAAGAATAAAGTGGCCCTTTATTACAAAGATGATAAAAGAAATGAAAAGTATACATTCAAGGAAATGAAAGATTATACGAATCAAGCGGCCAATGTGTTCAAGAACATTGCCAATGTGGAAAAAGGAGATCGTGTTTTCATCTTCATGCCTCGCTCCCCGGAGCTTTATTTTGCATTGTTGGGTGCGATTAAAACGGGAGCGGTCGTAGGGCCGTTGTTCGAAGCCTTCATGGAAGGCGCCATAAGGGACCGTCTTGAGGATAGTGAGGCAAGTGTGATAGTGACGACACCTGAACTTTTGCCGCGTGTCCCGGTGGATGAATTACCCCATTTAAAGCATATTTTCTTGGTGGGGGAAAATATAAAAGAAGAAGGAAATTACCATAACTTCAATAAAAAATTAAAAGAAGCCGACAAAAAATTCGAAATTGAATGGGTGGATCGGAATGACGGTCTGATTCTTCACTACACCTCAGGTTCCACAGGCAAACCAAAAGGAGTGCTGCACGTTCATAATGCGATGATCCAGCATTATCAAACGGCAAGGTGGGTCCTTGATTTGCAGGATGAGGACGTGTATTGGTGCACAGCGGACCCTGGATGGGTGACAGGGACGTCTTATGGGATATTTGGACCTTGGCTGACAGGGACCTCGAATGTCATTGTAGGCGGGCGGTTCAAGCCTGAATCCTGGTACAAGACCTTGGAGGACTTTGGTGTCACGGTATGGTATAGTGCCCCGACTGCCTTCAGGATGCTGATGGGCGCAGGTGACGAAATCGTTAAGCGGTTCGATTTGAGTTCTCTCCGCCATATATTAAGTGTGGGTGAACCGTTGAACCCGGAAGTGGTGCGCTGGGGAATGAAGGTATTCAATCACCGTATCCATGATACATGGTGGATGACGGAGACCGGGGCACAGGTCATCTGCAATTATCCTTGCCTGGAAATCAAACCTGGCTCGATGGGCAAACCGATTCCAGGTGTGAAGGCGGCAATAGTGGATGATCAAGGCAACGAGCTTCCGCCGCATAGAATGGGGAACCTTGCCATCAAGAAAGGCTGGCCTTCGATGATGAAGACAGTCTGGAAGAATGAAGCTAAATATGAATCTTACTTTATGCCAGGTGATTGGTATGTTTCAGGAGATTCCGCATATATGGATGAAGATGGTTATTTCTGGTTCCAAGGCCGTGTTGATGATGTCATCATGACGGCAGGGGAGAGGGTAGGTCCTTTCGAAGTGGAAAGCAAATTGGTCGAGCATCCAGCCGTAGCCGAAGCGGGGGTCATCGGTAAGCCGGATCCGGTTCGGGGGGAAATTATCAAAGCGTTCATCGCACTTCGTGACGGATACGAGGCAAACGATGAATTGATTGAGGAAATTCGTACATTTGTAAAGCATGGTCTAGCAGCACATGCGGCACCTCGTGAAATTGAATTCAGGGATAAACTTCCTAAAACAAGAAGCGGTAAAATCATGCGCCGTGTCTTGAAAGCTTGGGAACTTGATCTGCCAACTGGTGATTTATCATCGATGGAGGATTGAAAACTTAGTCTTACTGATTATTGAGAAGGAAAAGGCATCCATGGTCACTTCCATGGATGCCTTTTTGGGGAGAGTATAAGGAAACAGGCTGTCGGGGTAACCGACAGCCTGTTTTTAGTTCAAGAAAGAGTGTCATTCTTCCTCTTCTTCAGCTTTATCCGTGTCTTGCTCTTTATCATTGACGGTGTCTTGCTCTTTGTCGGTCTCTTGATTTTCCTGATCTGTATTCTCTTTGTTTTGATCTTTGTCTTGAGCTGGCTCTTTATTATTATCCGTTTGCGTTTCTTTTTCTGGTTCTTTATCTTTATCTTTATCTGAACCGTTCTCTTCTTTTGAGTCTGTTTTTTTATCTTCGTTAGCTATTTTATCTTTTCCACGATCATCTTTAGTTTTTGTGGAATCTTCTTTTGAACCGGTCTTTTTAGCGCCGCTTTCAACACGTTGAGAAGGGGCTGATTCTTTGCCGACTATGTCTACGGCCGTTACATAATAGGAACCGCCTGAGCCGACTTTATAAACAAGGCTCTCCCCAGCATTGATGCTTGCCACTTTCTTGCCGTCTTTATAGACACGATAACCGACGACATCTCCTTCATCATGCAAGCCCCATGTAATTTTATCGTTACCGATCGTTATGGATAGGGGATCTGGTGCCTTGCCATTATCATTCAATTTCGCTGTCGCCCCGACGACATTTCCTGATTTTTCGGCTCCAGGAATCACGGAGCCCGGGTCAACGACATATCTCAATCCGATATCTGCAAATGAATCTGGATTCAACATGAACCCGCCGCTTGTGAATTCGCCAGGCGTTTGCGGAAGGGCTGCGTAGCGTTTGCTGCCGACTGATACATATTGTCCATCTATGAAGCTATCATCCGCCCTGGATGGAGCATATTTCGCGATGAATAAATCCGATTTGACAAGCCCGGCCTTTTGGCATGAGCTTGAAGGAAGCAGTCCTGAAACGCCACAGAAGGAACGGCTGACAATTCCGCCCGGCATTTCAAATCTCTTATCGGGGTCGATGAGTTTAGGGTCGACTTTATATGCGGCATTGATCAGATCTGCCCAATAATACATATTACGTTTATTATATTCAAGACCATTATAGGTCCCTTGCAAGGATTTCGGTGTATCATATCCCAGCCATGTACCGAATGATACATTGGGATTCGTAGCGACGAACCAAGCGTCCCAATAGTTTTGTGAAGTACCGGTCTTACCTGCCCAATCGCTTGAGAAGGCAAGTCGGTTCCTGACCGAGGACGCCGTCCCGCTGTTTACGACATCTCGCATCATATCAAGCGTCAAGTAAGCGGCTTGCGGAGAGAAAACATCCACTGGTTTCACTTTATGCTGATAGATGACTTTGCCATCTTTCGAAACGATCTTATCGATCATATAAGCATCGATGAATTCTCCTGAATTGGCAAATGTACCAAATGCATTGACGTTTTCTTCAACGGTTACACCTTTTTCCATCGCACCTAATGACAAGGCAAGATTGGAGTAATCCCCTTTCGTCACGGTGGAGAAGCCCATTTTTTCCAAATACGAAGCGGGGCTCAGGTTGATTATTTTCTTGTAAAAGAGCGCTGCCGGGATATTGTAGGAATTCTTCAGGGCCTCGCGGGCAGTCGATACTCCCGTATAGCTGCCGCCGCCATAGTTTCCTGGACTCCACGGTTTGCCGCCTGTTGGAATGGAGATCGGCACATTAGCCGATACGCTGCCAGGCGAGATCTTGCCTAGCTCGATGCCTGGGCCATATATCACCAGGGGCTTCATCGTTGATCCGTTCGATCGCAATGATGCGGTGGCGTGGTTCGTCTGTTCCCGCTTGAAATCACGGCCGCCTACGAAACTGATGATTTTTCCTGTTTTATTTTCGATGAGAATGGCCCCGGCTTCAACGGGCTCACTCACCGTTTTCATTTCCTTCGTATCTGGATCGACGACTTGTGCCGTTTTATCGTATCCATAATTCGGATAGTTTTTCGTAACTTCCTGCATCTTGTCATAAATCTTTTTATCGATTGTCGTATAAATCTGATAGCCGTTTTGCCGCAGCTTACGATCGGCAAGTGCTAGATATTGAGCTTTTAAATCATCATTCTTTAAATCTTTCTCTTCATATCCATCTTCTTTTGCCAGACTGACAGATAGGATTTCGATGGAGCGTTTTTCGATTTCATAGGTGAGCCATGGATATTTCTCCGACGGCATCTCCGTTTTACCGATAAAGTCTTTTGTAATGTCGTATGCGTTTGCTTTATCATATTCTGCTTTTGTTATGTATCCGTTACTATACATCCGCTTTAAAACGGTTTTCATCCGGTTGATGCCGGGCTCTTGATTTTCCTTCAATTTTCCTTTCTGGGTATAAGGTGTATATCCGAAAGGGCTTTGCGGCAATCCAGCGATAAAGGCTGATTGGGGCAGTGTCAGATCTTTGGCCTCCACGCCAAAAATACCTTCAGCGGCGGACTCGACCCCGGCGATGTTGCGGCCTGAAGAGTTTCGTCCCAAAGTGGAGACGTTTAAGTACGTTTCCAAAATCTCTTCCTTTTCAAAGAATTTTTCGACCCGGAGCGCAAGCAGGATTTCTTTTGCTTTCCGTTCAAACGATACTTCGTTGGTCAGGACCTGGTTTTTAATGAGCTGCTGTGTTAATGTACTTCCTCCCGATTGGACGGTTGCATTCGAAAATTCCTGGTAAATCGCACGCAGGATAGCTTTTGGAACAACCCCGTCATGCTCATAAAAATACTCATCTTCAGTAGCGATGACTGCATTTTTTAGATGCTCGGAAACTTTATCGATGGACACTTCTTCACGCTCAAGGTCACTCTTAAGCTTGCCCAAGTATACTTCATCAGCAAAGTATACCTCAGAGGTCTCTTCATAATTGTAAATGTCTTTTTTCAAATCTTCTTTTGAGCGTACCGGCTCATCATTGACGAGGGCAGCGAAATAGCCGGCTCCGACGCCGCCGGCGAATGAGAATCCTAGAATCCCGACAATAATGAAAATCAGCGTTAAATTCCAAATGACTTGGTATGTAACCCGCGCGTTCTTATGTGTTTTTTCATTTTGAAAAAAACGGGTCAGCTGCTTCCAGACTGTTAGAAATCTATCTTTTTGATTATTATTCATCGTATCATACCCCCTGAAATCACATATATTATAGCATACAACAGGTAGGGGAAAGGGCATCTTTCTTATTTTTCTATAATCTGTAAGGGTATGTTGACAAGGAATCTTATGTATGATAAAAGTTTATTAACAACAATAAAATGATTAAATGATCGCGATGATAGGACCCAGTAGTCAGACTATCCCTGTTTCAGAGAGCCGGTGGTTAGTGGAAATCGGTACAAATAGTATGATGAATTACTTCCTGGAGCATTTGCTGTGAAATGATTAGTAGCAGGAAACGGTTGACGACCGTTATTCGTCTTGAGCGGAGGGCATAGTATGTCCTCAAGTTGGGTGGTACCGCGAATTCATTCGTCCCTTCATATTTATGAAGGGGCGTTTTTGTGTGCTTTTTGCGGTTTTTTTCTAAGATGAGGAGGAATATTAAATGGAATTGCTTAAAGACCTCGAATGGAGAGGGATTATTTATCAACAAACGGATGAAGAGGGGTTTAAGAACCTTTTAGAAAAAGAGAAAATTTCTTTATACTGTGGTGTCGATCCAACTGCGGATAGTATGCATATCGGACATCTATTGCCATTCTTGACATTGCGCCGTTTCCAGCAGCATGGCCATCGTCCCATTGTATTAGTGGGTGGTGCGACTGGACTTATCGGTGATCCAAGCGGTAAAAAAGAGGAACGCCAGCTGCAAACGCTGGAAAAAGTGCTCTATAATGCCGACTGCATAAAAGGGCAGCTATCCCACATCTTTGAATTCGAAGGTGAAAATGGTGCGATCATGGTCAATAACTATGACTGGATAGGTAAAATCGATATGGTCACGTTCTTGCGTGATTACGGGAAATACATCGGCATTAACTACATGCTGGCAAAAGATACGGTTGCTTCCCGCTTGGATACGGGAATTTCCTTTACTGAATTCGCGTACACGATCTTACAAGGAATTGATTTCGGCCATTTATACAGCAATTACGACTGTAAATTGCAAATTGGCGGCAGTGATCAATGGGGCAACATTACGACCGGCCTTGAAATGATCAGGAAATCCAATGATGAGAATGCTAAAGCATTCGGTATGACGATCCCGCTCGTAACGAAAGCGGATGGAACGAAATTCGGTAAGACGGAAGGCGGAGCGATTTGGCTTGACCCGGAAAAGACGACTCCGTATGAATTTTACCAATTCTGGATCAATACTGCCGATGCTGATGTCGTGAAATACCTGAAATTCTTCACATTCCTATCTCGTGAGGCGATTGAAGAGTTAGAGCAATCCGTACAGTCCGAACCGCATTTGCGTAAAGCGCAAAAAGCATTAGGGGAAGAAATGACCCGTTTGATTCATGGTCAGGAAGCTCTTGACCAAGCAATCAAAATCTCTGCCGCCCTATTCAGCGGTGAGGTGAAGAATTTAAGTGCGGCGGAAATCAAATTGGGCTTTAAAGATGTCCCTAGCTTCGAACGTGAGAGCAAAGAAGATATCGGTTTGGTCGATTTAATCGTTGAAGCGAAAATTTCGCCATCAAAGCGTCAAGCACGTGAAGATATTCAGAATGGGGCAATCTCCATTAATGGGGAGAAAGTGACTGATCTGCAATATGTAGTGACGGAAGCTGCCAAGATTGAAGGGGAGTTCATCCTCGTTCGTCGCGGCAAGAAGAAATACACATTAGTGAAATGATTGTTCAAGGCCCGGCTGAATCCCAGCCGGGCTTTGTCATGCAAGTGTGTTTAGGTGCAAAAAAAACCCCATCCAAGGATGAGGTTTTTTGAAGTTATTAACGAGAGTAGAACTCAACGATAAGAGCTTCGTTAATTTCAGCAGGCAATTCAGAACGTTCTGGTAAACGAGTGAAAGTACCTTCTAATTTCTCAGCATCGAAAGTAAGGAAATCAGGAACGAAGTTAGTTGCTTCAACTGATTCTTTGATGATTGAGAAGTTGCGTGATTTTTCACGAACTGAGATTGTTTGTCCAAGAGACACTTTGTAAGATGGAATGTCTACGCGGCTTCCGTCTACAGTGATGTGACCGTGGTTAACAAGTTGACGTGCTTGACGACGTGTACGAGCTAAACCAAGACGGTAAACTAGGTTGTCAAGACGTGATTCAAGAAGAATCATGAAGTTTTCACCATGAACACCTTTAAGTTTGCCAGCGCGGTCGAACATTGAACGGAATTGACGTTCAGTGATTCCGTACATGTGACGAAGTTTTTGTTTCTCTTGCAGTTGCATTCCGTATTCAGAAATTTTTCTGCGTTGGTTAGGACCATGTTGTCCTGGAGCATAAGGGCGTTTTTCTAATTCTTTACCAGTACCTGTTAGGGAAATTCCTAAACGACGGGATAGTTTCCAGCTTGGGCCAGTATAACGAGCCATAGGATGACTCCTCCTTTAAATGTTTTTATTTTGGTAAAATAAAAACCGTGTGAATGTACGATCATGACCATTTTGTTTTCATGTACCTTCGCCCTAGCAGCAGAGGGTTACGAGATACACCTCTGTATTGAGGAACAAAATGAGAACATAAAGGCTGTCACATAGGCTGCAATATTTTACACAAAGAGTATTGTATAATATTTGGCTCAATGAGTCAAGGCCAGTTGTGATTAATTAAAAGGCGTAGATAAAGAGAATCGCAGCAGGTAAATTTAAAAACTGCAATTTTTTAGTGAGGTTTTTTCAATGTAAGCGTGATAATGAATGGAGAAAAATATCAAATGGGCCGATGAGGCGTTATATATTGTGAGAATTCAGGAAGGACCGGGTACATGTACATGGGGCCTTTAATGGAAAAGGGAGCAGGCAAGGATTGCCGCTCCATTTAACTTTATAGATGCCTGGAAAGGATTTCAGCGAACTTCTCCAGTCCTTGCTGATCCATTTCGTCAAAACGGTCCGTGACCGGACTGTCGATATCGAGGACACCGATCAATTTGCCATCCTTCATGAGCGGTATGACAATTTCAGATCTTGATGCCGCATCACAGGCGATATGTCCAGGGAATTGGTGGACATCCTCTATGCGAAGGGTTTTTTCAGTCGCCGCTGAAGTCCCGCAAACGCCCCTGCCCATTGGAATGCGGACACAGGCTGGAAGGCCCTGGAAGGGTCCCAAAATTAATTGGCCTTCTTCGTATAAATAGAAGCCGACCCAGTTAATCTCATCAAGAAACTGATTAAGTAAAGCTGCCGCATTGCTTAAATTGGCTATCCGGTTCGTTTCATCTTCAATTAAGGCAAGAAGCTGCTTTTGGACCAGATCATAGTTATTTTCTTTTTTTCCTTGATACATTTCGACATTAAACAAAAGCGTTCACCTGTCTTCCGCATATTTTTACAGCACTTTCTAATCATGTTGCTTTATTGTTGGGAAATTGTCGAGAACTTACTAAAGGATTCAGGCTCTTCCGTGAAGAAATAGTCCACAAGACTTGTCTCAAAGAAAGCGAGGGATTGCCTGAATGAATCGCCAGACGCCAACGAAACAAGCCATTGTGGAAGCTGCATTGCATTTATTTCATTTAAAAGGCTATCATGCTACATCCATACGGGATATTGCGAATAAAGCCAAAGTGAACGCTGCGAATATTGCCTACTATTTCAAGAATAAGCAGGGGTTGCTGGAATTCTGTTTCACTTCCTATTTAGAAGAGTATATCCTGGTCCTTGAGACGAACATGACACTGCTGGAACTAAAAGGTCCGCAGCATTGCTTGATGAATCTTGTAAAGGATATTCTCGCTTTCCAGAGGGAAAACTTCCTTGCTGCACGGTTCATATATGGGGAATCTTCACTCGATTCCAATTTAAATCGTGAAATTCATTCGACTTATTTTACAAAGGAAAAGTCTTATTTTCAATATATTTTGGAACAGGGGATCAAGAGCAGGAGTTTCCAGCAGGTCTCGGTTCCCATGTATATGCTGCAATTGAAGGGTTTATTGACGGCCCCTGTCCTGCATACCCATTATGCGATGGATGTGCTTCATGTGTTCCCGCAGGAAGCCTACTACACGAATATATATGCCAATGAAGTCGGACGTTTTTTGCAGGATACCCTTTTCATCGACCTACAGCCACTGTTAGCCGGGCGGAGCTGAAGTGTATACATGAGTTACCCATTGAACCCTTCAATCAGTGCCTGATGGCCCTGACCCAAATCCTTAGCCTGATGTGCATCGGAACCGTAAATAAGCGGAATGCCGAGATCGAAAGCACGCTTTGCAAACCGTTCAGGAGGGTATGGTTCACGGCATAGCGGCTTTACCTGCCCGGCTCCATTATAATCTAGTTCGTACCTTTGTTCTTTGATCATGTCGAGCACCTTGTAAACCCGCTCGTCAAAACTAGAAGCCGGCGGATATCGATGCTGGAATTTATGGACAAGCGTAATATGCCCGATCCGTTTTGGTTTATAAATGCCTAAATCAGTTGTTATTGATTTTTCCAGAGTATCGTAATATTTGGCATACACCGATTCAACTGAACCTAGTTCATTGGCAATCTCACCAAACCCATTTTCGCTGAAATCGATGCAGTGCCAACTGCTTTGATGCTTGATGAAGTGGACGGAAAGTATACTATCATCAAGGAATTCTCCGATTTCGTCGAGGAATTCTTTTGTTTCTTTTTCATAACCCTCTATAAAGTCAACCTCCAGACCTGTTTTGATCAGGATTTTGTCTTTATGGCGTTCTTTAAGTACGCGGAGCTCTTGAAAGTAATCCAGGAGCAGGGCAGCGTCCATGCCGCTGTCTTTTTCAGGCGTAGGATCTTGAAAATTTCGTGGCAATGGAGCATGTTCCGTAAATGTGATTTCCTTTAATCCTAGTTCGATTCCCCGCGTAATATATTCATCGAATTTATCCGTAGAGCCGTGAGGGCAAAACGGAGTGTGCACATGACCGTCAGCTTTCATGGTCCTTCCCTCCCAAAAAACAGGTATTTGTAGCAATTTTCTACAAAAAAAACATTTTTCTCGTCAAAAATTATTGCTAACATGGTATCATAAAAGCATTAAATTTAACATTTTTAAAATTGATATATAAACGGGCAAGACTGTAAGGATTAGAACAGGGGGCTTACCATGGATTACATAATTGGGGTAATTGTATTAATTTTGATTTTCATCATTTGGGGTTATTTTTTCAAAAAGAGATATTTTAAAGAAATCGATCGACTGGAATCCTGGAAAATAAGCATCATGCACCGCCCCGTGCTGGAAGAGCTTTCTAAAGTCAAACAATTGAACATGACAGGTGAAACAGAGGAAATGTTCGAAAACTGGCGCATTGAATGGGACGCCATCATTACTGATCATATGCCCGAAGTCGAAGAGCTTTTATTCGATGCCGAGGAATTCGTCGATAAATACCGTTTCAGCCGATCAAAAGAAGTACAGCGCAAAATTACAGTCAAGCTGAATGAAATCGAGGAAATGATCAAAAAGATCTTATACGAACTGAATGAACTCGTAGGCAGTGAGGAAAAAAACCGATTGGAAATTGAGGATATCAAGGAATCCTACCGTCAATTGAAGAAATCCCTGCTTGCACACAGGCATAATTACGGGAAAGCTGCTGATAAGCTGGAAAGTACCTTGGATGAAGTATTGCAGATCCTTCAAAAGTATGACGAAGAGACCGTGAATGGCAATTATTTGAATGCGAGGGAGCTTGTTCTATCCATTAAGGAAAAATTGGCGGTTCTGTCGGTTAAAATGGAAATGCTCCCGAAATTATTGGTAGATAGCCAATCCGAGCTGCGTTCCCAACTTCAAGAATTGAAGGATGGTTATGAGGAGATGTCAGGACAGGGGTATCTGTTGAGCCATATCCAATTCGAGCAGGAAATATCCCGGCTTGAGGAAGAGCTGGAACTATATAAAACACAATTGGAAAATGCCGAAACGGAAGCAGTGGATAAAGGCATTAAAGATATGCGCGAAAGCATTGAGGTGCTTTATGACCTTTTGGAAAAAGAAGTACTTTCAAAACAGTATATCTTGAAAAATGATGAAGTTCTCAGGAAAACGATTAGTGACCTTGAATATGAAAACGATAAACTTAAAGTTGAAACCATACATGTTCAACACACATATCATCTGACGGAAAATGAGCTCGATGCACAAAGGAAAATGGAAAAGCAGATTGCCCAGATTTCGAAACGCCATCAATTGCTTGTATTGAAAATGGAGGATAATGTGATGGCAAGCTCCCTTATCAGCGAAGAGATGCAGGGGCTGGCTGTACAGTTGAAGGAATTACAGGAAAATCAGAAAGACTTCACCATTAAATTACAGGCTTTACGGAAAGATGAAATGGATGCCAGGGATTCACTGGCTGAATTGAAACGTAAAATGGTCGATACTGGACGATTAATTGCAAAAAGCAATATTCCGGGTCTTCCGGAAGAGTATAAATTGGTGCTATCTGATGCCAAAGAAAGCATGGATGATGTCCAGGGGAAACTTGAAGAAAAGCCGCTTGACATGGCAGCTGTTTATATTTATTTGGAAAAAGCGGTTCAACAGGTGAATAGGGTCCACGAAAAAGCCCAAGAAATAATCGAACATATGTATTTGGCCGAAAAGGTGATCCAATTCGGAAATCGCTATCGAAGCAGTCACGATATGGTTGCCGAGAGCCTTAGGGAAGCCGAGGCGAAATTCCGAAGCTATGAATATCAAGCAGCGTTGGAAACGGCAGCAACGGCCATAGAAAAGGTCGACCCAGGCAGTTTACGAAAAATCGGGGCGAACATAGAAGAAGTCCTTTCCTAAAAACCCGCCAAGGCGGGTTTTTTTCTTTTACCGGATGGACCGTGAATAGACAGGTGGGAAGTTTAAATCATTCTGAGGAATAAAAAAAGCAATTCTCCTATCATTCATGGACCAGTGTTTTACATTCTCTTTCAAATTCAATTATGTTAATATTAGATGTTGCAACAGCAACATTGAAACTTATATTTAGTAGAGTGACCATCATAGATACAAAAACATGGAAGGTGAGCCCATGATTTATTTTGATAATAGTGCAACAACAAAACCATATCCCGAAGTAATCGAATCATTCATGAAGGTTACTTCGGACTATTTCGGGAACCCCTCTTCACTTCATGGACTTGGGGTGCAATCCGAAAAACTGCTTTCCGCTGCAAGAAAGCAAATCGCTGATTTATTAAAGGTGAAGAGTTCGGAAATATATTTCACTTCCGGGGGGACGGAAGGAAATAATCTTGCCATTAAAGGAACCGCACACTTTCAGGGAAATCGCGGCAAACACATAATCACGACAGTGATTGAACATCCTTCTGTAGAAGATGCATGCCAATCATTGACGAAAATGGGTTATGAGATCACATATCTTCCCGTTAATGAATTTGGGCAAATTGATGTAATGGACCTAAAGGATGCATTGAGGGAGGATACCATTCTGGTTTCCGTCATGCATGTTAATAATGAAGTTGGCTCGATACAGCCGATTGCTGAAATCGGCAAATTGATAAAACAATACCCAAACGTGCTCTTTCATGTCGATAATGTGCAGGGAGCAGGCAAAGTTTCTTTATCATTGCGTGATGCCAATGTGGATTTATGTACAATTTCCGGCCACAAGGTCCACGGCTTGAAGGGGACGGGCATCCTTTATGTTCGTGAAGGCGTTCGGATCGATCCGCTTTTCCATGGCGGCAATCAAGAAACGAAAATCAGGAGCGGCACCGAAAATGTTGCGGGAATCGTCGCCCTATCGAAGGCTTTGCGTATTAGTATGAACAATCAATTGCTGTATCATGATAAGCTGCAGCAAATCAAAACTTATTTATATAAAGGTTTGAAGGAAATGGACGGGGTATTGGTTAACAGTCCTGAAGAAGGGGCACCACATATTGTGAATTTTTCCGTTCCCGGACTTAAATCCGAGGTATTGCTGCATGCACTAGAATCGGAAGGAATATATGTTTCGACAACTAGTGCCTGTTCTTCGAAAAAAAGGACGATAAGCAAAACGGTGGATGCAATGTTCCATAATTCGGCTCGTTCCGAAAGCGTCATCCGAATCAGTACTACCTATGGCAATGAAATCGAAGAAGCAAAGCAAGTTCTGGCGGCGATACAGAAAATAGTCGCTAATTTAGAAAAAATAATGAGGGTTGCAAAATGAAATTTGATCATATAATTATCCGTTATGGAGAAATCTCCACGAAAAAAAGAAACCGTAAAGGCTTTGTAGACAAAATGAAGGCACATATTCGCTGGAGTTTAAAAGATATTGAAGGTGTAGTGCTTACAGCCAACCGGGAGCGGATGTACGTACTCCTGAACGGTGCTGACCATAAGCCTGTCATTGAACGATTGAAAGGCATTTTTGGAATTCAGTCATTAAGCCCTGCGATAAAAATAGAGCGTGATCTGGAAGTGATGAAAACGGCAGCATTGTATTACCTGAATCATACTCTTGAAGAGGTAAAAACGTTCAAGATCACGACAAAACGCGCGGATAAGGATTTTCCATATAATACCGATGAAATTAACAGGGCAATCGGCGGGCATTTGCTTCGAAATACAGAGGATTTAAAAGTGGATGTAAAGAACCCTGATTTGAACCTGTTAGTGGAAGTGAGACGCGAAGCCGTGTATTTGACAGGTGAAATCATCCAGGGGGCAGGCGGTCTTCCATTCGGGTCAAGCGGAAAGGCGATGCTGATGCTTTCAGGCGGGATTGATAGCCCTGTTGCGGGATTCCTTTCGATGAAACGGGGATTGGACGTGGAAGCTATCCATTTCTACAGCCCACCGTTCACGAGCGAACGTTCACGTCAAAAGGTCATTGATTTGGCGGGCAAGCTTGCCGAAATAAATGGAAGCATGAAAGTGCATATCGTTCCATTTACGGAAATCCAATTATTAGTTCAAAAACAAATCCCGGAAAACTACTCAATGACTACTACCCGTCGTTTAATGATGCGGGTCGCCGATCGAATTCGTGAAAAGGAAGAAGCCATGGCACTGATTACCGGTGAAAGCCTTGGGCAGGTTGCGAGCCAGACGATGAGCAGCATGTTCGCCATCAATGAGGTGACGAATACACCGATCCTGCGCCCCCTGATTACCATGGATAAAACGGAAATCATCAAAATTGCAAGAGAGCTTGATACTTTTGAAATATCCAATCTGCCATACGAAGATTGCTGTACGGTCTTTACGCCGGCAAGCCCAAAAACGAAACCGAAACGTGAAAAAGTCAATTACTATGAAAGCTTCGTCGACTTTGATTCCTTGATTGAAAAAGCAGTCTCCGAAACAGAAGTATTGACAGTTAAACCTGGTCAGACTTTCGATAAGGAAGAAGCGATGGAAGACTTATTTTAATATCCTGTAATTACCAATAAAATAGTGCGAATGAAGCCATGTGTTTTAACACACTCTATAATCACAAGGAGGTGAAAAACACATGGCAAACAACAACAGCTCAAACGAATTATTGGTACCTGGAGTGGAACAAGCTCTACAACAAATGAAATATGAAATCGCTACAGAATTCGGCGTACAACTTGGTGCCGACACAACATCTCGCGCTAACGGTTCAGTTGGTGGAGAAATCACAAAACGCCTTGTTCAAATGGCTGAACAACAATTAGGCGGAGGCTTCAACAGATAATTTAATAAATATGGCTACAGAGAGCGGGTTTTAACACCCGCTCTCTTTCGTTTGTGGACTGAATTCGTGGACGGCTGAATAATTAACGATTTAATAAATTCCTTAGTTTTACTACATAATTGTTTACTGTTTTATATAATATGAAACCTTATTGGATGGAAGAGATTTGCGACACTCCTGCCGAATAACTGGCTAGCCAAAACCCCGCAGGCGCTTGTGCCGAGGAGGCTTGGCAGACAGTCGGCGGAAAGGGAGCGGATTTCCGAAAGGGGGTATGTGTAATGATTTCCACTCCAGGCACTCGCTTTCCGCGGGCGGTCCGGGAGCCTCCTCGGCGCTCGCCTGCGGGGTCTCCCTTGGCCACGCTTTTCCCGCAGGAGTCTCGTACCTTACGTTCCAATCACTGGAACTTCTATTTTAAGAAATATTGTAGGGAAACTGGCTAATCTTCTCCAATTCGTCTACAGTCTGGCGGTTCCATCAATTTTCCGGCAAAAGGAGTTCCGAATTGCTCTCGCCCCGAACCAAAATTTTAAAAGTAAACTAGATTATCCTTCATAGTTTTTTACAGTATTTCTTAAAGGATGGAAGAAATTTGCGACACTCCTGCCGAATAACTGGCTAGCCAAGACCCCACAGGCGCTTGCGCCAAGGAGGCTTGGCAGACAGTCAGCGGAAAGGGAGCAGGTTTCTGAAATCAGCGGAATTTTTAAAAAGAAAAACTGCAGACAAACTCACTTTAAGAGTTGTCAAAAGGCTATAAGAGAGTGGATTCCTAAACCCGCTCTCTTTATTTATTTGTAAAAATAAATAGAAATATTAGAGAAGTATCTTGTATAATGAGTAGGTACTAAGAGTTCATAATTGGAGGGGAAGAATATGAAGCGTGAAGACTTATTGGCTCCGGAACATTACAACTTAGTGAGTGAAATGGAACGTTATGCAAAAGATCCAGAAAAAGTTGCCGTACTCTGGGAGAACGAAACCGGAGATAAAAAACAACTTACATATGAGAATTTATTAAAAAGTGCAAATAAAATTGGAAATGCCTTAAAGAAAAAAGGACTGGGTAAAGGTGATACGGTCCTTATCATAATTCCTCGTTTGGTGGAAGCATATCAAGTGTATTTAGCCGCATTGAAAATTGGCATGATTGTCATACCTTGTTCGGAAATGCTTCGTGCGAAAGACTTGCAGTATCGAGTCAACCATGGTGATGTTAAAGGAATCATCAGTTATCATGAATATACTCATGAATTGAATGAAATAGAAGGAGCGGAAAGCCTTCTGAAATTCTCAATCGGAAAACGAATCGAAAATTGGCTGGATTTGAATGAGCTTGCCGGCAAAGAATCCGATCAGCTGACAATGGCCGACACGAAGAGTGGGGATATGGCGTTCTTATCGTATACTTCCGGAACGACAGGAAATCCAAAAGGGGTCGTCCATACACATGGCTGGGCTTATGCACATTTGAAAACGTCTGCTGCAAACTGGCTCGGCATCAGCGAAACGGATGTGGTTTGGGCAACTGCGGGTCCAGGGTGGCAAAAGTGGATTTGGAGTCCTTTCCTGGCGGTTCTAGGAACGGGAGCGACCGGTCTTGCTTACCATGGGAAGTTCGAGGCGAAAAAGTATCTACAGTTGCTTCAGGACTACAAAGTGAATGCATTATGCTGCACACCAACCGAGTATCGATTGATTGCAAAGGTGGAAAACCTTGATGACTATGATTTATCCCATCTTCATAGTGCTGTATCAGCGGGAGAGCCTTTAAATCAAAAAGTGTTCGAGGTCTTTAAAAACCATTTCCATATTGAAGTGCGTGATGGATATGGACAGACCGAAAATACCCTGTTGGTAGGTGTAACAAAAGGAATGGAAATTAAATTGGGCTCCATGGGCAAACCGACACCGGGCAACCATGTGGATATCATTGATGATTCCGGTAAGCCCTGTTCTCCTGGTGTAGTGGGTGATATTGCCGTACATGTCGATACACCTGCACTCTTTAAAGAATATTTTAAAGATCCCGAGCGGACATCGCAGCAATTCCGTGGGGATTATTATATCACTGGCGATCAGGCGAAAAAGGATGAGGATGGTTACTTCTGGTTTGAGGGTCGTTCCGATGATATCATCATCAGCTCGGGGTATACGATTGGACCGTTTGAAGTGGAAGATGCACTCGTTAAGCATCCATATGTTAAAGAGTGTGCCGTTATAGCAAGTCCTGATGAAATAAGGGGAAATGTGGTCAAGGCGTATGTCGTCTTGATGGATGATATCGATCCGAACAGCCAGGACTTGATCAAGACGCTTCAATCGCACGTGAAAGAATTGACTGCCCCATATAAATATCCAAGGAAAATCGAATTTTTAGAAGAGCTGCCCAAAACGACATCAGGTAAAATCAAACGGGTGGATTTACGGAAAAGGGAAGAAGCACTCCTTAACAATTGATCGAAATGCATGACCGTCAGCCTCCAAGGCTGGCGTTTTTTATTGACAGGGGCTTGGATAAAAGCATAAATATGGGAATTCGTGATATGAGATGGTACACTTACTGCATATCTGCACAGTAACAATCATTTAATAAGGAGTGTAAAGCCGGTGGGAACGTTATGGTTCAATGGGTCGATTTATACGATGATTAAAGAAAATGATCAAGTGGAGGCAGTCTACACTGAAAAGGGGGTAATTGTTGATACCGGCAGCCAGGGCTATTTGAAAAATGAGTATGCTGGCAATATTTCCAGGGAAATCGACTTAAAAGGACAAACGATGCTGCCGGGGTTAGTGGATAGTCACCTTCATTTGGTCGGGCATGGTGAAAGGCTGCTTCGTTTAGACCTTTCTTTGATGGATAGCAGGGAGTCGATCATGAAATCCTTGAAGGAAAAGTGCTCAAAGACCCCGGCTGGAAAGTGGATCGTTGCCGAAGGGTGGAATGAAAACGAATGGCCGAGTCCTGAATTGATATTACGGGATGAGCTCGATGTGATATCGACGGAACATCCCATCGTATTGAAAAGGATTTGCCGTCATGCCTTGGTGGTCAATTCCCGCGCCCTTTTGGAAGCGGATATTAAAGAAGATATTAAAGAACCTTCAGGCGGGGTGATTTGCCGTTATCCTGACGGACGTTTAAATGGTTTATTTAAAGAAAGTCAGGCACAGAACCTTATTTTAGACAGTCTTCCCGGCATTGATCAAGAGTATATCGAAAACGCACTCACAGAGGCCATAGAAGACGCATATAAGCTAGGTTTGACTGGCGGACATACTGAGGACCTCCATTACTATAATGGCTTCATGCCGACATATCAGGCGTTTAAATCGGTAATCGAGGACCGGGAAATGGCCTTTCGCGCGAACTTGCTTGTCCATCATGAAGCGTTTGAAGAAATGCTGGCAGCAGGAGGCGGTTATCAGAAAGGTACGCGATATATTAAATTCGACAGCATGAAGATATTTACGGATGGCTCCTTAGGGGGACGAACAGCCCTGTTGAGCGAGCCTTATGTAGATCAAAAGAATACGAATGGAGTCGCGATATTTACTGAAAACGAGCTTCAGGAATGGGTGAAAAAAGCAAGGGCTGCCGGAATGCCGATTGCTGTCCATGCGATTGGCGATCTCGCTTTTGAATACGTCTTGAATGCAATTGAGGCACTCCCCCCGCAAGAGGGACAGAGGGACCGGCTCATCCATGCACAGATCGTCCGGCCGGAGCTGTTGCAGCGGGCGGCAAAGCTGCCGTTAATCTTTGATATCCAACCGGGCTTCGTCCCGTCCGATTTTCCGTGGGTGGAAGAAAAGGTTCCAGCCAATCTGTTGGAATCCTCATATGCCTGGAAAACCTATTTGAATTTGGGCATCATTTGTGCGGGTGGGTCGGATGCACCCATTGAGCCATTAAATCCAATTTTGGGCATTCATGCAGCTGTCACAAGGATGAAAATCAATAGTGAGGACCATACCGTATATGGCTTGTCTGAAAGGCTTTCCGTTTACGAGGCTTTCGCATTGTATACCAAAGGGAGTGCTGCAGCAATCGGCCAGGAAAAACGCCGCGGTGTGATCAATAAAGGGTACGATGCCGATTTTACCGTGTTTAATCTGGATGTCTTTGCTGTTGCGCCGGATGACCTCCTAAAAGCTGAGGCGGTCATGACGGTCATCGATGATAAAATCATGTATGATAAAAATTAACAGTTGCAAAAAAAGAAATGATAAATACAAAATTGTTAGATGGAATTAGATAAAGGAATGTAAATGGAAAGAAGGCTTGTTATGAAAGTGGATGAACAAAAAGAAGGGGCGATTTATGCAGCCCTTTCTTACATGATGTGGGGAATCGTGCCGATTTACTGGAAGTTCCTTCAGGGAGTCGGTGCAATAGAAATTTTAGCTCAGAGGGTATTATGGTCTTTCGTGTTCATGCTGGTTTTATTGATGTTCATGAAAAAATGGCAGGCGTTTCTTGTCTATGTCAAAAACATATTGGGAAATCCCAAACTTTTTGTGGCATTACTTACGGCGTCACTGCTTGTTACAGCTAATTGGGGAGTGTTCATCTGGGCCGTTAATACAGGACGGATCCTCGACACGAGCCTTGGATATTATATCAATCCGCTAGTCAGTGTACTATTGGGAGTGATAGTCTTAAAAGAAAAATTGAGCGGGGCCCAAATCATTTCATTCCTGCTTGCAGGAATCGGAGTCTTGATCCTGGGCATTCATTTCGGCACGATCCCGTGGATCTCTCTTGTTTTGGCCATGACCTTTGGATTATACGGTCTGGCAAAAAAAATGATCAAGGCTGAAGCGGCGATCGGGCTGACTCTTGAAACAATGATGGTAACGCCTCTGGCCCTAGGTTACCTGATTTACTTGATGAACCAATCAGAAATGCAGTTCTTTACAGCGGGAAGCACAAGCTTGCTGCTGGTGGGCGGCGGGATTGCCACGGCCTTGCCTCTTTTATATTTTGCGAAAGGGGCGGAGAAGATCCCGTTATCGATGCTTGGCATTTTTCAGTATATCGCTCCGACCTTATCTTTATTAATAGGCGTATTCATCTATCATGAAAGTTTTACCAAAGCACATCTTTTAGCCTTTTTGTTCATATGGTCAGCCTTGGCCGTTTATACACTATCCATAACGAAATGGGGTCAGGCGAATGCCCGCAGGCTTAAAGGCAAAGGGAATATTGGTGCATGAATAAGAAAAAATGCTTGGGAGGAGATCTCTCCCCAAGCATTTTTTTATGCGGGTATATAAAACAAAGAGGTCATGAAAGGTAAATCTTCGAACCTATTTCAGAAACAATACAATTGGAAAGGCTGGCAGGACAGTGATCGGGCTTTGCTCGGGGGATATTTAGTTGGAATTGTCTATAGAAGGAACTATCCAGGAAAATGATATGCGTTGTCAGGAATGCTGATATGGTTGCGTACGGCTTTCTATTGCTATTTAATTCATCGATGATTCCCTGTGACGTCGTTATCCCGATCCCGTGGCCATAAAAGAGGTTATTCCCTAATAATATGGCATTTTCACCTTGCCATTCAGGAGTTGTCTCGTCATGATCAGGGTTTATGAAGTAAACACAATCGCCTGGTAAATAATCCCTCCCTTTGTGAATATTAAGTTCCATGTTCTGTGGAGGGCGCCAGTCATATAAAAATAGGTTTGAAAAAAGGTAATCGAAATTCCTAGGGCCGATTGAATCCAAAATGGCCTTTAAAAAAGTGACGACGATTGCTGTCCCGCATTCGAAGGCATAAAGCCTTCCATTCATGAAAATGTCAACGAGTGCAGCATGAGGGAGAATCCCTGGCTGAAGGGTAAAGGTGCCATCCTTTGAAAGGTGCCAATATTGTTGATTGGATTGAGATTCCTCAAGTGTGGAAAATTCTGGACCGCTTTTATCCAACGCAATAGCTGCTTCTATGACTCGGTTCCTCAGCTGTATATCGAAATTAAAATCTCCAAAGTTCCGGTATTCAAAAACGTTAGAATCTTCACCCAGCAATTGGAGAATTTCAAGCGACTCAGCAGATGCTATTCCTGGTTGGATGTGACTGACATCTAACCATCTGTGATTAATCTTTATCATGATCATATCCACCTTTTGCTTATTAAATTAACGGTTTATAAAACCAGTAAACATAAATGTCTACAGATAATGCTCATTATATGAATGCCTGCAAAGAAATGACTATTTAGAAATTGTCAGCCACCTCTGCAGTCAAGAATGATTGGAATGAAAAGAGGCAGAATTACATTGATTTCAATGATTTTCGTTCCAAAAGATGTTTTGCTAGATATCCTTAAGAGTAAGGAATACCTTTCCAATTAGTGATAAGAAGCAAATTAGTATTCCCTTTTCCATATGAATTGATATAATGAGAGAGAAAAGTTCATATGTGCGAGAAATGTAGGGGGGCCAGTACTGCTGGCTGAGATTGCATCCTTTAGATGCTGACTCTTTGAACCTGATCTGGGTGATGCCAGCGGAGGGAACATATTATTACTGACTTTCTGTTTTGTATGTTAACGTCCGAATTCATCTTCGGGCGTTTTTTGCTTTTTATCCAGTATTTGAATAGACCCTGGAGCCCCATTATGGTTCCGGCATATGGATCTTATATGATGTGTAGGAGGATAATAACTTGAATAAATTCTTACCACTGTTAACTTCGTTGTTCCTTTTGGCTGGATGTGGTGCAGGCGGAACTAATGAAAAAGAAGAAGCATCTAAAAATGAAGAATTAAAAAAGGTATCGGTCGTGCTCGATTGGACACCGAATACAAACCATACAGGATTGTATGTTGCCAAGGAAAAAGGTTATTTTAAAGAGCAAGGTCTTGATGTGGAAATTATCATGCCAGGTGAAGCTGGAGCGGATAAGCTTGTCGCTTCAGGAAAATCTGAATTTGGCGTGAGCTACCAGGAGGGCATAACACAGGCCCGCGTGCAGGGCGTGCCAATTGTTTCGGTTGCTGCAGTCATCCAGCATAATACCTCTGGATTCGCTTCCCCTGAGGCAAAGAACATTAAAACTCCCAAGGATTTTGAAGGGAAAACGTATGGTGGCTGGGGTTCTCCGGTTGAAAAGGCCATTATTGATTCACTCATGAAAAAAGAAAATGCGGATGTAAATAAAGTGGATATAGTCAATACAGGAGACATGGATTTTTTCACTTCGGTTAAAAGGGATATAGATTTTGCCTGGATTTATTATGGATGGACAGGCATTGAGGCTGAGTTGCGAAATGAAAAGCTTAATATGGTTTACTTAACCGAATACTCTGATAAACTTGATTACTATACGCCTGTTTTAACTACAAATGAAAAGATGATAAAAGAAGATCCCGAAACTGTTAAAGCATTCGTTCATGCAGCATCAAAAGGGTACCAGTTTGCGATTAAGAATCCTGCTGATGCAGCAGACATGTTAATTAAGTCTGCGCCGGATCTTGATGCAAAACTAGTTAAGAAAAGCCAGGAGTGGCTTGCAGCCAAGTATCAGGATGATGCTCCGCGTTGGGGTGAACAAAAACTGGAAATCTGGAAGAATTACAGTGATTGGATGACAGAAAACAAGCTTCTTGAAGGTGATTTCGATCCTGAAAAGGCATTTACCAATGAATTTTTACCAAAATAGGAGGAAATACGATGGCCAATTCATTAATTAGTATACAAATTATTCCTAAAGGGGAAAATGTCATCCCTATGGTCGATGAAGCAATCAAGATCATTGAAGAATCAGGTGTCAAGTATGAGGTTCACCCGCTTGAAACGACAATGGAGGGGGAGCTTTCCGAACTTTTTGCCGTGATAGAAAAAATGAATGTAAGAATGATTGAAATAGGATCGCCGAATGTCATTTCCCAAGTGAAAATATTATATCAGCCAAGCGGGATTACGATGGATACGTTAACGGAGAAATATCGGGCATGATCGGAAGGGGAATTTGGAAGAAGGGGGCTCCCTTCTTTCTTTTATTATTGTTGCTGATAGTTTGGGAGTCAGTGACAGTCTTATTGAAGGTTGAACAATGGCTGCTTCCCGCTCCATCGGCCATTTTCATTGAAGGAATTGAGTCGTCGCGCAATCTTTACGGACACCTTATATCGACAACCGAGCTTGCGTTGTCGGGTTTTTTTATTGGAAGCTGCATCGGCTTATTGGTTGCTGCAACCTTACACCTATTTCCAGGTGTGAAGGACGCGGTTTATCCTCTGCTCATACTATCACAAAATATACCTATCATAGTTTTGGCCCCGCTATTGGTGATCTGGTTTGGCTTTGGCATGCTGCCTAAGCTAATAGTGATTTCGCTCGTATGTTTTTTTCCGGTTGCGGTTGCATCATTGGACGGTTTTCGCCAGACACCATACGAACTTAAGCATTATTTCAAGATGATGGGAGCGGGGAAAAACCAGTTATTTTGGAAGCTGGAATTTCCTCACTCAATCCCATTCATTTTCTCCGGCCTGAAAATTTCGGCAACCTATAGCGTAATGGGTGCGGTTATTTCAGAGTGGCTCGGGGCAAAATCGGGGATTGGTGTTTATATGACGCTCGCGTCCTCTGCGTTCAGGACAGACCGGGTGTTTGTTGCCATTTTCATCATTATGGGAATGAGCATGGTCTTTTTTGGAATCATCACCTTCCTGGAGAAATACTTAGTTTCTTGGAAGAGAAAGGAGGGCGGCAAGGATGAAGCTGGAAATTAAAGATGTCTCCTATTCTTTCGATGGTAAACAGAATATATTGGAGAACATGAATTTTCGTGTGGCTGATGGGGAATTTGTCACGATCCTTGGGCCATCGGGCAGCGGTAAAAGTACTTTGTTCCACTTGATCGGAGGTATTTTGAAGCCGGATCATGGCATCATTTCACTGGATGGTAAAAAGATAAATGGTTTAAAGGGCCATATCAGCTATATGCCGCAGCAGCCTTCCCTTTTACCTTGGAGAACGGTATTGGAAAATGTTTTGCTGGGAAGTGAACTTGCTGGGATCAGAGATAAAGAAAAGGCAAAAGCCCTATTGATGAAAGCTGGATTAGAAGAGTATGAGAAAGCATATCCGCATGAATTATCAGGAGGCATGAAGCAAAGGTCCGCATTCATCCGGAGTATCTTAAGTCCACAGGACTTGATGTGCCTGGACGAACCCTTTTCTGCCTTGGATGAACTGACAAGATTGCAAATGCAAAAATGGCTGTTGTCGGTTTGGGAGGAAAATCGGAGGTCGGTGCTTTTTGTTACGCATAGCATAGATGAAGCGGTTTTCCTATCCGATAGAATTTATGTGTTATCTGCAAAACCGGCTGCGGTCATCAAAGAAGTCAAAGTTCCGTTTCCAAGGCCAAGAAGTGAAGAACAGCTTCTTAGTGATGAATTTTTTCATTTGAAAAGAGAGTTATATGCAGCATTAATGCCAACTCTTTCTACTTAAGTAAGGAGGCTATTAAATTTGAGAATCATCGACAGCCATATCCATTTGGATAAATATGATGTTGTTAAGCGGAAGCAGATTCTGACTGACATGGAAAAGGTTCATTTGCAATCCTTGCTGACTGTTTCCATGAATTTGGCTTCTTCTATTAACAATTATCAGCTTTCACTGGAGGATTCCCGAGTTAAGCCAGCCTTTGGCTTTCATCCAGAGCAGCCCCTCCCGAGTGATGAAGAAGTGAACGAATTATTGAACTGGATGCGGGAACATCGTCAAGATATGGTTGCCATAGGTGAGGTTGGACTGCCCTATTATCTAAGGCAGGAAAATCCCGATATGGATAACTCAGCGTATATAGTGATATTGGAGAAGTTCCTGGCTTTTGCTAAAGAGATGGAAAAGCCGGTTATCCTTCATGCCGTCCATGAAGATGCACCTATCGTTTGCGACCTGTTGGATAAGCATCAAATCACAAAGGCGCACTTTCATTGGTTTAAAGGAGATATCCGCACAGTCGAAAGAATGGCCG
The DNA here is from genome assembly GCF_053608705.1 of Peribacillus sp. NPDC055009. Lineage (NCBI taxonomy): Bacteria > Bacillati > Bacillota > Bacilli > Caryophanales > Bacillaceae > Peribacillus > Peribacillus sp. NPDC055009. The sequence goes on from NZ_JBSGVZ010000001.1 coordinate 513,604, forward strand.
AAAAGGGCTACCTCATTTCGATTACACCTGATGTTTGTTATGAGAGGGAAATACAGGAATTAGTTTCGGCATACCCACTTAAGCTGATGATGATTGAAACGGATGGCCCATGGCCGTTTGAAGGGGTTTTCGAAGGGAAATGGACCCATCCCGGCATGATGCATGACAGTGTGCGTCAAATTGCTTCGATTAAAGGATTGCCGATTGAGGATGTTTATGAAACCCTTTATCAAAATACGAAAGATTTTTATCATATTTAAAGGTACCGGCTATCATATCCGGTACCTTTTTAGTACGTTCAAAGGAAGGTCCTTTTAACCTTTTCCCAAAAGGAATTGTCTTTTAGCTTAACGGTCTTGATGACTTTACCGCTTAACCGGACCTTTACCTGTTCGACATGATTGATGCTTAAGGCTTCATTGTCCATTCCGATGATCGGATAGCTTGGTCCGTTTTGTTCAAGGTGGATGGTCAAAGTCCTATCACCGCTAAGAATGAATGAGGAACCTAAGGTCCGATAGGTATTATTATTGATGGAAGCAAGCTCGCTCACTTGAAAGCAAGGGAGAAGGGGATCGACAACCGCCCCATTGACCGATTTATTATAGGCGGTGCTTCCGGTCGGAGTAGCAATGATGATTCCGTCCCCACGAAAAGTTTCAAAATGGAGTCGATCAATGAAAATATCCATGATGAACGTTTTGGTGATGGAAGACCGGATACTGAGTTCATTAAGGGCATAAAAGGAGGGCTGATCATCCAATTGGATATCGATGGTTGGATATTTACGCACCTCGATTTGCTCTCTAGTCATGGCATCGATCATTTTATCCGTATCTTCCAAGTGGAAATCGCAATACATATTCAAGTTACCTGTGGTGGAAATGCCAGCATATAAACAGTCATCCCTGAACCCGGTTTTACGGGCTGCCTGCAGGAATGTGCCGTCATCACCGATGCTTACGATGATGTTTGCTTTTGTGAAATCCTGGATGACTTCATACGAATGTTGCTTCGCCAAGTCTGACAAGTATTCAATCTTGCTAAGCATCTCTGCATTCGGTGCATGGAAAAAATAAATATTCCTTCGAGTGTTCATCATGATCCCTCCTAGTATGTATGTTTATGAAAGGGCTTTCTTTTCTTTTGAGAAAGTAAAACCGCAGTACAAAATGCAGCTGCACATTTCGTACATTTTTATATGAAATAGTTTATCATGGAATGAAGCATTTTTGTTAAAGCGGTAACGAAAAGAAAGAGGGGATTGAGGCTGGGGTCAATATTACCGTAGGGCTCAAGGGCGGAATTGTCCGGACCTCCGTAGATCATGGCACAGCCTTTGATATCGCTGGAAAGAACATCGCTGATGAAAAAAGCATGCTTGCGGCCATTCAGTCAGCAATTGAATTAGCTCCAAAGCAATAAATAGAGAAGCTGCCGGGATGATCCCGGCAGCTTTTTAGTTGAGCTGATTTTCCGTTTACGGCATTTACTGCTCCGCTAAAAATTGAAACTTGGTAAAATTAATATATTAATGAAGATTGAAAAATAAATGGAGATTGTGCAAAATGCACCAATTCATTTCCAATTAGAGGATTATTTGCTACAATTTTATATGTCTTGGTTTATCATGGAATGAAACATTTTCGTCTTTAGTTCGTATGGTAAGAAGGATACATATATTTAAGGGGGAAAACAGATGAATGGAAAGCGTTGGGCGGCACTTGGAATTGCAGCCGTTTTATTTTTTGTTTCTATTGTTGTAGGCACGGCTACGACTATATTTACAGCGGATACGGAAAATATCATTGATGACTTATTTGCTTCTGAAAGTGCATTTTACGAGGAAGTCATAGAAGGCGATGATTTCTCTAATGTAATTGCCGTATTCGATGTAGAGGGCACGATTCAAGATACAGGAGAAGCCTCATTACTTAGTTCGGCAACATATAATCACCGTGCCTTCATGGATAAGCTGAAGATGGCTGAGGAAAATGATGATATCAAAGGAATCATCCTTCGGGTGAATTCTCCAGGCGGCGGTGTCGTCGAAAGTGCAGAGATATATGAAAAGATCCTTGATATCAAGAAAGTGAAAAAACCTGTTTATGTATCAATGGGGTCTATGGCAGCTTCAGGTGGGTATTATATTTCTGCACCAGCCGATAAGATTTATGCTAGTCCGGAAACGATGACGGGTTCACTTGGTGTCATCATGCAGGGGTATAATTACGAGAAGTTGGCCAAGAAGTATGGTGTTGAGTTCCAAACCATCAAAAGCGGACCACACAAAGATATTATGAGTCCGACCCGGGAAATGACTGGTGAAGAACGTGAAATACTCCAAGACATGATCGATAATTCTTATGACCAATTTGTAAAAATCATTGCAGATGGACGCGGTATGTCAGAGAAGGAAGTAAGGGAAATCGCAGATGGCCGCATTTATGATGGACGTCAGGCTAAAGAAAACCATCTAATCGATGATTTCGGCCATTTGGATGATGTAATTGCCGCGATGAAAACGGATATCGGTGAAAAGGATGCTCAAGTTATCCGTTATACAGATGAGGCAGGATTCGGTTCATTATTCAGTATGGGTGCGCAAAAAATGTTGGGAAATGATGTGGAAACGGCAGTCTTGACAAAAATCCTTTCCTCTTCAAATTCTCCACGCTTAATGTATTTGTATGCGGAATAGGGGGGCTGAAGGATGACGGAACGAAATGAAAATAATGAACAAATTGCTTCATCCAATCTAATGGCAGATCAAGAGGTTCCCGTTGAGCAGGGATTTACACCAGTCAGTAATGCCGTGGATGATGACGGAGTAATGAAAGTGCATTTTGCCGGTTTTTGGATGAGGTTTTGGGCCTATTTAGCCGACCTATTGGTTATCGGAAGTTTGAACAGGATTTTGATTCATCCCATCTTCAAGTTTTATGAAGGGACAGATGATCTCTGGTTTTCCGCAGAGGGATTTTTAACGGGGGTCGTATTCTTCTTATACTTTGTTTTGATGACCAAATTCTTGAACCAAACTCTTGGTAAAATGATTTTTGGACTGAAAGTCGTTGCATTGAAGGAAGAGAAAAGAAACATTTCATGGGGCACGATTTTGTTCAGGGAGCTGATTGGCCGTTATATTTCAAAGATCACTTGGATCGGCTATCTCTTGGCAGGCCTATTACCGAAGAAACAGGCTTTGCATGATATCTTTGCAGACACGGGCGTTGTGTTGATCAGAAGATGATTTCTTCCAGTCATAAATCTGTAAGAGCGTGATTTTCGCTTTTACAGGTTTATTTTTTTTTGCATATGCCGATAATGATAGGCTGAAGGGGTGTGGGTGCATGAAGTGGCTTTTTTTGATTATAGGTATCCTCATTTTGGTGTTGCTAATAGTTGTTTTCACTAAAGTAAGAGTGTCCATCGACTACAAACGTGTCCAAACGAATGACCTAATACATATTAAATTATCAGCTTGGTATGGGCTTTTTCACTATACATTCAAGGTTCCGGTCATCAAAATGGAAGATGACTCGACAACTGTAGTAGTAAACGAAGAGCAAGAAATGAACGGAAAAACAAAAAAGGAAGAAAAGAAAAAAATTACAGCCGAAGATATGCGTGACGGATTCGCAGACATTCTGGAGATGCTTCAGCATATAATCGGTTTCCATAAGATCGTCCGTCACTTCGCTGGGAAAGTCCAAGTCAAAAAATTCACTTGGCATAGTAAGGTCGGTACTAAAAACGCTGCACACACCGGTGTTTTAACTGGAGCATGCTGGGCACTCAAAGGTTCCATCATCGGTTTGCTGACAACCTATTTCAACTTCCGGATCATGCCCTCCTATTCCATTACACCCGACTTTCAGAGATGGCAGGCAAACACGTCGATTTCCTGCATATTACAATTTAGAATCGGGCAGGCTATGGTGACTGGAATAAAACTGCTTCGTTATTGGAAAGGCGGAAAGCCGCATTTCAAGTCGAGTAAATTAGCGAAGCTATCAGGTGATTCCAATAAACAATCGTTCTAGAGTGGAGGGAATTTAAATGTCAGATCATCCGATCCAAGGTTTAATGAAAGAAGCAATGGAAAATCTGAAAGAAATGGTCGATGTGAACACGATCATCGGAGATCCGGTGGAAACTCCGGATGGAAGTGTCATTTTAACCGTATCCAAAGTGGGATTTGGTTTTGCAGCCGGTGGCAGTGAATTTGTGATGGATGGAAACCATCAAGGACAGCAAGGTGGTTCCAAGCAGCCTTTTGGCGGCGGTAGCGGAGGCGGGGTTTCCATAACACCAATTGCCTTTTTGATTGTCGGTTCCCATGGGGTGAAAATGATCCATCTGGATGAAGGGACGCATCTTCTCGAAAAAATGATGGATTTAGCTCCTCAAGTCGTCGATAAGATTCAGTCCATGCTATCCAAGAAAGACAATAATCAAAAGCAGGGCAGTAATCAAAACCAAGGCGGCAGTCAACCAGCTGCAAAAAGGTACCAAGAACCTAAAATGGATATAGATTTCTAACTGCGACTCGGCATCCGCCGAGTTTTTATTTTTGCTGCAGTATATCATTACACATTCAAAAGCTTGGAAGTCATGTACAAGCGCCAATCACATTTCCCAATTCAATTAATTGCAAAATTCCGGCAAAACAAATATTATTATGCTTGTACATATAGCAGAAAAAGGAGGAATTTTTAATGGCTTCAGTTACATTTAAAAACAACCCGATCACTTTAGTGGGACCAGAACTAAAAGTTGGGGACAAAGCACCTGATTTTACAGTATTGGCTAATGACTTATCACCGGTTACTTTAAACGACTCCAAAGGTTCTGTCCGCATTATCAGCGTGGTGCCATCTGTGGATACAGGTGTTTGTGACGCACAGACACGTAAATTCAATGAAGAAGCGGCAAAATTGGATAATGTAAAAGTACTTACGATCAGTAACGATCTTCCTTTCGCGCAAAAACGCTGGTGTGCTGCAAGCGGCTTGGACAATGTTCAAGTTCTTTCCGATCACCGTGACCTTTCATTCGGTGAAGCATATGGTGTCGTCATGCAAGAACTTCGTCTATTGGCTCGCTCTGTATTCGTAGTGAACAGCTCTGATGAAATCACATATGTAGAATATGTAAGTGAAGGTACCAGCCATCCTAATTACGAAGGTGCAATCGAAGCGGCTAAAGCGGCAAAATAAGATGCAAATTTTAAAAAACCGGGCTCAATGTGCCCGGTTTTTTGTTTTAATGTTGATTTTCTTGTTGATAAACACCTTGTCGTTGAAGTGGACAGGTCCTTTTTAGGCTCTAATATTCATTTAAGTTGTAACTTATTATTAATTTCTGAGGTCGATCGATACAGTTCGTTTCTTTTGACGAGTTTCATTTATTATATGCTGGATCAGTTAAGGCTCGAAAGTCGGACCATTTTGTGGTAAAACAACCTTGCCAGACCACTCTTGACCATTAGGTGTTCCAACTTTTATGTCAATTTCATTAGGCCACGACGGCATTTGTCTTGGTCCTGGGAAAAACCCCTGTTGTTGCCCTGCTCGAAATCCTTCTCGATACCCTTGTCGATACCCTTGTCGAAATCCTTGTCGAAACCCTTGTTGAAACCCCTGTTGTTGCCTGTTTAATTCATCTGCTGACTGAATATCATGTTGCTGATTTATCGGATTAACCTGCCCATGATAGTTTTGATATTGATTATCCATATATAATCACCACCTCATGCATGGTATTCTGTTGGGGCATTCATTGAGCCTATCCAAGTAATAAAAAATACAGGGCAACAACACAATCCGTATTTGAGTTTTTAGACAAAAGAGTTTCTATCTGAAATTTTTATACAAAGTTGATTGGAGCGGATGTGCGAGACTCCTGCGGGAAAAGCGCGTCCAGGGGAGACCCCGCAGTCGCAAGCCGAGGGCAGACCGCCCGCGGAAAGCGAGTGCCTGAAGTGGAAATCAACGTCCGAATTTTACACCTTGTATTTAATAAATTCAAAACGGAAAACGGTACGTTAAACAGCCGAAGAATGATGAGCAGGACGTACGGCTTGTATCTCTTTCTTCTTACCTTTAAAATAGGGACAGAAGCAAACAGGAGGAATTAATAAGTGAAGTCTACCCCAGTTGAACAATTATTTTATGAATTTGATGAAACAGCCCAAATATTGCAAAGTGAACTATCATGTACGTATCTGGATGCCCTGGGTGAAACGGGCGAGAATTTCTTCGAAGGGAAAGTCCTGCAGGAGGAAATCAGTGAAGTATCTAAAAAAAGGTTAGTGAAGCATTATGCTTCATTTTCACCAGGGAAATATGAAAAAGAAGCAATCCGAAAAGCGTACCAGCTTGCCATTTTAAAAGGCATGCAGCAGAGCGTTCAGCCGAATCATCATATGACTCCTGATGCAGTCGGCATGTTCGTCAGTTATTTAGTCGGTAAGTTCACAAAGGATCAAAAAGAGATAGTCATGCTCGATCCAGCCATCGGAACGGGGAACTTACTATTTGCGATCTTGAATCAACTTACTGATAAAAACATCGCTTCATATGGTGTCGAGATTGATGAAACCTTGATCAGGCTTGCTTATGCAGGTGCCAACCTGCAAGAACACCCGCTGCAATTTTTCAACCAGGACAGCCTGGAGCCGCTTTTCATCGATCCTTCAGATGTTGTGGTCAGTGATTTGCCGATTGGTTATTATCCGAATGATGTGCGTGCAGCTGAATATGAATTGAAGGCCGATAAGGGACATTCGTATGCACACCATTTGTTTATTGAACAAGGTGTTAAACACGCGAAGGATGGCGGACATCTATTCTTCATTGTCCCGAATAACCTGTTCGTCTCGGAGGAAGCGCCGAAACTCAATGATTTCCTGAAGAAGCATACACATATTCAAGGGATGGTGCAATTGCCGCTTTCCATGTTTAAGAGTGAAGCGGCTGCGAAAAGCATCCTGATTCTTCAAAAGAAAAAAGAGGGTATCGAAGCACCGAAGAAGGCATTGCTCGTACAGCTTCCGAAGTTGTCGGATTTCGAAGCGACCAGGTCTGTCATGCAACAGATGGACGATTGGTTTAAAGAGGAAAAATAGTCAATGAAAGCTGATGCCCCGGGCATTGGCTTTCATTTTTTTATTTGAGAGTGATTATTTGCAATTGTCCATTAATATTTGGTTGAACCTGCTTGTCATGATAAGATTGTACAATACACTGCACGTTTCGTTGAGATAACATTGGAAGAACTAGCTTAGAGAAAAGGAGCAGGATGGATGTCAAAAATCATGGCTATTAATGCGGGCAGCTCTTCATTGAAGTTTCAGCTTTTTGAGATGCCTTGTGAAAAAGTAATTACAAAAGGTCTTGTAGAAAGAATCGGTTTGAAAAATTCCGCATTTACTTTAAGCGTCGAAGGCGACAAGGTTTCTGAAACGCTTGATATACCCAATCATGAAGTGGCTGTAGGGCTTTTATTGGAAAAGCTGATTGACCATCGCATCATTGACTCCTTTGAAGAGATAGATGGCGTAGGGCATCGGGTGGTGCATGGAGGTGAGGTATTCAGCGAATCGGTCTTGATTACGGAGGACGTAATAGAGGAAATCGAAAAGCTTTCCGAGTTGGCGCCCCTTCATAATCCCGCCAATATCACCGGGATCAAAGCCTTCAGGCAAGCACTGGATGATGTGCCAGCGGTTGCGGTATTCGACACTGCCTTCCATCAAACGATGGCAGAAGGTTCCTATTTGTACAGCTTGCCTCTTGAATATTATGAAAAATACGGAATAAGGAAGTATGGGTTTCATGGTACTTCACATAAATATGTATCACAGCGTGCTGCCGTAATGATTGGCCGCCCAATTGAACAGCTTCGATTGATATCGTGCCATTTAGGGAATGGTGCAAGCATCACGGCCATAAAGGGCGGCAAATCAATTGATACATCAATGGGATTTACACCATTGGCCGGTGTTACTATGGGAACGCGTTCAGGGAACATCGACCCTGCATTGATTCCTTATATCATGGAGAAGACGGGTAAAACAGTAGATGAAGTTCTGGATGTCCTGAATAAGAAAAGCGGCATCCTGGCCCTTTCCGGTTTTTCCAGCGACCTGCGCGATATTCAAGTTGAAGCGGATGAAGGCAATGAGCGGGCTGAACTCGCACTTAAAGTATTCGCAGACCGAATTCACAAGTACATTGGCTCCTATTCAGCTAAAATGGGAGGTGTGGATGGCATCATTTTTACAGCGGGCATCGGTGAAAACAGTCAAACCATTAGGGGCCGAATCTTGGAGGGACTTGAATTCATGGGAGTTTATTGGGATGAGGATCTCAATCGCACCTCGGGTAAGGAAGCGTTCATCAATGCACCCTATTCCCCTGTAAAAGTCATGGTCATCCCCACTAATGAAGAAATCATGATTGTCAGGGATACGATGAAGATAGCCTTGAGCGAAACTTGGAAAACATGACTTCCTGTTTTTTTATAATGATCCCTTATTCCACTGGTAAGGGGTCTTTCCCATGAAATTCCCTCCTCAAAGTCCGACTCCTCATGGAGTTTATGTCCATGCAGCCCATCCCCATTCACACTGGATTCCTATCATCCGTTCTCTGAAAGGCTTCCCTCTATGGTATACTTAAGGGAGAATCCACCAATTCTGTACATAGGAGGCTTGATGCATGGAATTCACGAACCGGGAAATGAAAATTTGGAATGAAATTAGTGAATGGCAGGAAAAACTTTATCAATATGAGCCCACGGACCTTGCTGCACTGTATGATAAATGGTTGGAGCAGGGGTTTGCCCTGCTTCCTGAAAACGTCCAACAACAGTTTTTTGAAAAGCTGGATACCTGGCTTTTTCATTTACATGCCATGGTTCAGAGCTCACAAGTTCAAATAGATGCAAGAGAGCGGATTTTAGCATCTGCGCGCGTGTTTAATGAAGAAATCGAAACGTTGAGTGATTTGAATCACTTATCGATCGATCAGTTGAATTACATAGCCAATCAGCATATCGCTAAGCATCGCTTATATTCATTTGCTCAGGGCGGGATGAGCGGATCAGGAGGCCTCCTTCTGCTAGGGAGCGATATTCCAGCCATGACGGTCATCAATGTCAGGATCGTACAGCTAATTGCGATGTCTTATGGTGTTGAGGTGAATACGCCGTTTGAAATGATGTTGGCCCTTAAGGTATTCAATGCAGGAGCGATGCCAAAGAGACTCCAAGGAATAGCGTGGGAAGAATTGATCCGCGAGGTCCAGACCGCAGAAGATGACTATTTTTATTTAGGAATTGAAGAACTGACAAACCCTACCTGGATGGAACAGCCTCTGAAGCAGCTGTTGAAAGCATTATCCATTACTGTTTTTCGAAAAAAATTGGTTCGTGGCATACCGTTCATCAGTATGGCCATCGGGGCTGGATCCAATTATCAAATGACCCGGAGTGTCAGTGAATTTGCCCAGAAGTTCTATCAATATCGTTATTTACTGGATAAGAAGGCTGATGAAGAATGAGTGTCAAGAATCATAAAAAAGCCATCACGGAGGCAGTTCGCTGCATGGTGATAACCGTCAGTGATACACGTAATGAAGAAAGCGATAAAAGCGGAGCACTGATGATGGAATTGCTGAATTCGAATGGTCATGAAGTAAATGAATATGTAATCGTTAAAGATGAGCGGGAAGCGATTCAGGATGCGGTCACTTCTGGTAGCCAAAGCAGCAAGGTCGATGTCATATTAACAAATGGTGGAACTGGCATCGCCAATAGGGATGTAACGATCGAGGCGGTCAAAGAGTTGATGACCAAGGAAATTCCCGGTTTTGGCGAGATTTTTCGAATGCTTAGCTATCAAGAGGATATCGGGTCTGCCGCCATTCTATCCAGGGCGATTGCCGGAGTCGTGAACAATAAAGCCGTTTTTTCCACCCCGGGCTCATCAGGGGCGGTTCGGCTTGCTATGAATAAATTGATTCTTCCGGAATTGGGACATGTCGTTGGTGAACTTCGCAAGGATTTATAAGAGGATGCAAAAAAAGCCACAGTTTTAAACTGTGGCTTTTTTTGCATGGAATAGGCCTTAATTATGCATCTTTTCACTTACGACTTGATTGGCACGATACCATAGCCATAAATCATTGATGATGGAAGCAAGTTCCGCAATTTCGGAATTGAGCTGGCATGATTTGGCGAAATTACTCTCATCGGAGAGCCGAAACTGCTTTCGGTTAATGGTGGATTCAAGTTCCTTGATGCGGTCCGGGATGCTTCCCCGGATATTCTCCCAGTGTACGAGTATTTGCTGTTGCTCGCCTTTTGTATATTCATCCCACTCCAGATTCAAATCGGGAATTGGGATGCCAAGCCGTTCATCAAAGGTAAATAGTTCTTTCATATGCCCTCCGCTTTTCGATTTATCATACTCCTAGTTTACTATATTCCCCCGGAAGCATCCAATGTGTAAATTCATTAAAATTATTAGCGGATTATTTAGCAAAATCTTTAAAATACCCCTTGTATTCCTTTAATAAAGATGATAAAGTACTAATCATAGATTGAATAAAAATAACAAACGATGAATTTTTATTCACACGAAAGGACGATGGAAATGGAAAATCAAAAAGTTGTTTTAGCATATTCCGGAGGTTTGGATACTTCCGTTGCAATTAAATGGTTACAAGATCAAGGATACGAAGTTGTGGCATGCTGTTTGGATGTCGGTGAAGGAAAAGATTTGGACTTCATTAAAGAAAAAGCGATCACTGTTGGTGCGGTAAGTTCCTATGTCATTGATGCGAAGGACGAATTCGCTGATGAATTCGCATTGACGGCTCTTCAGGCACATACTTTGTATGAAGGGAAATATCCATTGGTATCAGCTTTATCACGTCCGCTGATCGCAAAGAAATTAGTGGAAGTGGCTGAAGCGGAAAACGCGGTAGCAGTTGCGCACGGTTGTACGGGCAAAGGAAATGACCAAGTGCGTTTCGAAGTATCCATCTCCGCCTTGAACCCTAATTTGCAAGTTCTTGCACCTGTTCGTGACTGGAAATGGTCTCGTGAAGAGGAGATTGAATATGCAGCGAAAAATGGCATTCCCGTTCCGATTGGCATGGCGAGTCCGTTCTCGATTGACCAAAACCTTTGGGGAAGAAGTAACGAGTGTGGAATCCTGGAAGATCCTTGGGCTGCTCCGCCCGAAGAAGCATATGATTTGACTACAAGCCTTGAATGTACGCCAGATACTGCCGATATCATTGAAATTGGTTTTGAACAGGGTGTGCCGGTTACATTGAATGATAAAAACTATAAACTGGCTGACCTGATTGTCGAGTTGAATCAAATTGCCGGCAAACACGGAGTTGGGCGTATCGATCACGTTGAAAATAGATTAGTAGGAATCAAATCACGTGAAGTCTATGAAGCTCCCGGTGCGATGACATTGATAGCTGCACATAAAGAACTTGAAGATATCACGCTTGTAAAAGAATTGGCTCACTTCAAGCCGGTGATTGAGAAGAAAATGACTGAATTGATTTATGAAGGACTTTGGTTCTCTCCGCTTCAAAAGGCTTTGGCTGCATTCCTGAAAGAAACACAAGTGAATGTAACGGGTACGGTCCGTGTCAAACTATTCAAAGGTCATGCGATTGTTGAAGGAAGAAAATCCGAGTACTCCCTATATGACGAAAAATTGGCTACCTATACAAAAGCAGATGAATTCGATCATGATGCAGCAGTTGGATTCATTAAGTTATGGGGTCTTCCAACGAAAGTGAACAGCATGGTCAATAACAAGAAGGTGACAGTGTGAGCAGCAAGCTTTGGGGAGGAAGATTCACGAAATCTGCCGAAGAATGGGTAGATGAGTTTGGAGCTTCCATTTCCTTTGACCAGGAACTTGTGCTTGAAGATATTCAAGGCAGTTTAGCTCATGTAACCATGTTAAAGCAATGCAGCATTTTACCTGATGAAGATGCGGATCAGATCATTGCAGGTCTGAAAAGTTTACAGGAAAAGGCTGAGAAGGGTGAATTGACTTTTAAGGTTGAGATGGAAGATATCCATCTTAACCTGGAAAGTATGCTAATAAGCGAAATCGGTCCAGTTGGCGGAAAGCTTCATACAGGAAGAAGCCGTAATGACCAAGTTGCAACCGACCTTCATCTATATATGCGGAACCAAACGAAAGTAATCCTGGAACTCATCAATGATTTGCAAGTAGCGATTTTGGGACAATCCAAGAAAAATGTGGAAACGTTAATTCCAGGTTATACACATTTACAGCGTGCACAGCCCATTTCATTTGCGCATCACTTAATGGCTTATTTTTGGATGCTTGAGCGTGATAAGCAGCGCTTCACCGAGAGTTTCAAAAGGATCAATATTTCTCCATTGGGTGCTGGGGCATTAGCTGGGACGACTTTCCCGATTGACCGTGCCCTCAGTGCGGAGCTATTGGGGTTTGAGGGGATTTATGAAAACAGCCTTGATGCGGTAAGTGATCGTGATTTTGCGATTGAATTCATGAGTAACAGTGCAACAATGATGATGCATTTATCCCGTTTCAGCGAAGAAATCATTCTCTGGTCAAGCCAGGAATTCCAATTCATTGAATTGGATGATGCGTTTTCTACGGGAAGCAGCATTATGCCGCAAAAGAAAAATCCTGATATGGCGGAATTGATCCGTGGTAAAACAGGACGGGTTTATGGGAACCTAACGGGGTTATTGACTGTTTTGAAAGGACTGCCGCTTGCTTATAACAAAGATATGCAAGAAGATAAAGAAGGCGTTTTTGATACGGTTAAGACCATTGTTGGTTCACTTAAAATATTTGCCGGCATGATTTCAACGATGAAAGTGAAAACGGACGTAATGGAAAAAGCAACAAAAAATGACTTCTCGAATGCGACGGAATTAGCTGATTACCTAGCTTCAAAGGGAATGCCTTTCCGTAAGGCGCACGAAGTGGTCGGGAAGCTTGTATTGTTCTGTGTCCAGAATGGCTGCTATTTAGTGGACCTAAGCATTGAACAATTCCAGGAAGCTTCCGATTTGTTTGAACATGATATTTATGATGCATTAAATCCTTATGAAGCCGTTAAACGCCGTAACAGTGCGGGCGGTACAGGTTTTGCCCAAGTCTTGCTGGCGATTGAAAAAGCGGAAAAACTGGTAAGTGAATAACAGGGAAAAGCTCGTTCACCAATTTGGCGAACGAGCTTTTTATCATTTTCTCTTATTAATTCGTACGCACGACCATAACATCACAGTTTGAATGGCGAACGATGCCTTCCGACACGCTGCCGATAAGGAAACGTTCGACTGCATTAAGGCCCGTTGCACCGCAAACAATTAAATCGATCGAATGCTTTTTCGCTAAATCCCTTGGAATTTGAACTTTAGGAGAACCATATGCAACTTCTGTTTGGACCTTTGTAATCCCGGAAGCAATGGCTTCCGTTTTATACTTGTCCAATAACTCATTGGCAAAGGTTTCAGAGTGATCACGGATAGTCATATCATAAGCTTCGACAGTAGGGAAATTCCTTGTATCCACGATGTGTGTGAGCACAAGGGTAGCGTCACTGAGTTTTGCTAAGTAGATTGCCTTTTTTAGAGCCCACTCTGCTTCTTCCGAGCCGTCCACTGCAACAAGAATATTTTTATAATCTATACTATTCAAGTGAATCTCCTCCTTCTATTTAAATCCTATTATACTATGATTTACCTAATGGATCTGATTTCAATTGTAACAAATTAGCGAATGTTTATGCCAATAATCTGGAAATTGAAAAATGGAACAATATGTTTCCAACTCTTATGATGTAAGGAATCATTGCAGGAAAGCATTTGTTTATTTATGGTGATCTTTAATGTGAAAGGGGAGTTTTTTCTTTGAGTGTTTCAAAAATAGTAAACTATGCATTATATTCATTTGTGCTTTTGTATGCTTTGATCTATTTCATTTATATTTTTTTCATCAATGCTGCACATGCTTCTATAAGTTTAATGAGTATATCAGCACTGCTGCTTCCATTTATTCTATTACTATTTTTTCAATGGATTTCATGGAAATATACCGACCGGCATAATAAAACGAAACTCAAAATTAGATTTATATTCATTACATGCCTTGGCTTTGCCCTTCTATTTTTTTGTGTGGTTCTGTTGAGGGTGTATGAATATGAATCAAGCTTCACCGCTGAAAGATGGCTAAATGATGATGAAGGAAGGAAGAGTATATCTGGTAGAAGATTTAATGAATGAACACGAATTGATAGGCATGACAAATGAAGAAGTGTTTACGCTTTTAGGGTCTCCAACAGAAACGGAATATTTTAAAGAGGAAGATAATGTTGTTTATTATCTCGGTGCAGAGAGGGGAATCATAAGAATTGATAGTGAATGGCTGGTCATTTGGTTTGACGGCAGTGATAAAGCAATGAAGTATGAACTGCGGACCGATTAGTTGAAATGTTGAATAAATACCCCCGTCTTAAATGAAGGCGGGGGTATCCGGTTTTTGTTATATTAATTGGTTAATGCATTATCATTTTATGATTTGCAGGCTCTTCGGGAATTTGGTCAAAACCTCACAGCCAGTATCCGTGATCAATAGATCATCTTCAATCCTTACGCCTGCAACATTTGGAACATATATGCCAGGTTCGATGGTATAAACCATTCCGGATTGAAGCTCGAGGGAATTAGTTTCAGTCAAGGATGGATACTCATGGACGCTGATCCCAAGCCCGTGGCCGAGTCTGTGCGGGAAGAATTCACCGTATCCCTTTTTGCTGATGATGTTTCTGGCCGTCAGGTCTATCTCGGAACAGGATACACCTGGTTTACTGGCTCTAACGGCAGCTTCTTGTGCTTTAAGTACAGTTTCATATATTTCTGCCTGTTTATCATTGATATCTCCGTATGCGACCGTCCTAGTGATGTCAGAGCAGTACCCTTCATGAACGACGCCAAGGTCAAAGAGGACAAGGTCGCCGCGCTGAACCTTCGTATTCCCAGGTGTGCCATGTGGGGAAGCGCCATTTTTACCAGTCAGGACCATGGTGGAGAAAGACATTTGGCTGACTCCTGCCTTTTTCAACTCGAATTCTATCGCCGCAAGGATTTCCATTTCCGTTTTACCTTCATGAATTTCGTTGACACCCACTTCAATCGCAAAGTCGGCAAGGCGGCATGCTTCACGGATTTTGACCATTTCATCTTCCGACTTGATCATTCGCATCCTTTGAAGTTTTTCTTCTGCGGAAACGAGCTTTGGAGCTCCGAAGTGTTGTTGGACCTTTTCATAACGTTCTACATTCATATGCTCTTTTTCAATGGCCATTTTATGAATGGATAACCCGCGATTCTCCACTGCTTGCTTAACTTTTTCCCATGGATCTTCAATGTCGGTGTAACCGATGATATCTCCATTCCATCCAGCCTGTTTAGCATCCGGGACTTCCATCTGCGGGCAGATAAGGAATGGTTCGGCATTTGCAAAAATGGCAAGTGCCAGCAGTCTTTCATGAGGATCACTAAAAAAACCGCTCAAATAGAAGATGCTCTCTGTAGATGTAAGTAAAGCGGCTTCAGTCTCATTGGCCTGTAGCCAATTTTGTAGTTCTGTCAAACGTTCATTCATGACGATACCTCCATTAATAAGATATAATTACCATAGCAATATTTAAAAGTATAGTAAATGGGAAAGGCCTAAGAAAGCTACTTAAAAAAATTAGTGGGTATGGGAAGGGAGCATCAAAAATGAAAGTATCTTTTCATGGACATGCAGTTGTAAAAGTCGAAACGAATGGTAAAACGATTTTAATCGATCCATTCATTACTGGAAACGAATTGACCGATTTGAAGGTAGAAGATGTGAAACCGGATGTGATCATCTTAACACATGGCCATAATGACCACGTCGGTGATACGGTTGAATTGGCCAAAAGGCATGATGCACTTGTCATCGGCATTGCAGAGATGGCCGACTACCTGGGTGCTCAAGGAGTTCGAACACACGGGATGAGCATCGGCGGAGCTTTCGAGTTCGACTTTGGAAAGGTGAAACTGACGCCAGCATTCCATGGAACAGGATTCAATAACGGGGATGGGCAAATCATTTATTTGGGAATGCCTGCTGGCATATTGCTTACGATAGAAGGGAAAACGGTCTATCATGCGGGGGATACAGCGGTATTTTCCGATATGAAGCTGATCGGGGAGCGACATCCGATTGACTTGGCATTCCTGCCAATCGGCGACAATTACACCATGGGCCCGGAAGATGCCGCACTTGCTGCGAAGTTCCTTCAAGCCAAACAAGTCGTGCCGATTCATTACAATACTTTCCCTGTCATCAAACAGGATCCTAACAAATTCATCGATATGCTTGAAGAGGGAAATGGACTGATCATGGAAGCCGGGGATGAAATCGAATTATAAAAGAAGCGGGAGCCTGCAGGGCTTCCGTTTTTTTGTGTATCGCGTGGGGATGGCAGGCTGAAATGACCAATTTTCTAAGCAGCATTGCCTTTCCTGCAGGGTCATTACAGCAATCGGAAAGTAAAGTCTCGTTTTGCAGCCAAGTCTTTTTTCCTTTCACAGGCATAAAATGAATAGATGAAAAAAAAGGGGGGGTTTGATGAAACAGAGGTTATTTCTGTGTTTGCTACTATGCGGTGTGATGCTGTATTATGCCGTGCCGCGTTTATCGTTGGAAAGTGGTGGTCTGGAGGGTCTGTTCGCTGGATCTTGGCTGTTGTTTGCATTGTTGGCGGTAGCTGGAAACTTGACGGGCATACTATATTCTCCTAAGAAACAAAAGGTAAAACGACAGCCTGAATATAAAAGGTTGCGCCAATACTAGTAGTTGTTTGATAAACTAGGCTCTTTGACCTTATAATGGGGAATAGGAATACCGTGAAAAGGGTGAAGCGCTTGGCTACAAAGCATGAACAAATATTAAAACATATCGATGGGCTCCCTGTCGGCGAAAAGATTTCCGTCCGTCAAATAGCGAAAGCATTGAATGTTAGTGAAGGTACGGCATACCGGGCAATTAAAGAGGCGGAGAACCAGGGCTACGTGAGCTCGATTGAGCGGGTAGGCACGATCCGCATTGAGAAAAAGAAAAAAGAGAATATTGAAAAGCTCACTTTTGCAGAGGTAGTCAATATTGTTGACGGACAAGTTCTGGGTGGGAAAACGGGACTTCATAAGACATTAAATAAATTCGTCATCGGGGCGATGAAGCTGGATGCCATGATGAGATATACGGGTGCAGGAAACCTGCTGATCGTCGGGAACCGTACACAGGCCCATGAGCACGCGTTAAAAGCGGGTGCAGCGGTGCTGATCACCGGGGGATTCGATACGGAAGAGCCCGTTAAAAGGTTAGCCGATGAATTGGAGATGCCAGTCATCTCAACAAGTTACGATACGTTTACCGTCGCAACGATGATCAATCGGGCAATCTATGACCAATTGATCAAAAAGGAAATCTTGCTGGTGGAGGATATTTTGACACCCGTACAGGAAACGACCTTTTTAACGGTAGGTGACCGGGTTCAGACTTGGCATGAACTGAATCAGGAATCCGGTCATAGCCGTTTCCCTGTTGTCGATGACAATATGAAGGTTCAAGGAATGGTCACATCAAAAGATATCATCGGACAGGAAGAGCTGACGCTCATTGATAAGGTGATGACGAAAAACCCGATGACCGTAGGCGATAAAATGAGTGTGGCATCTTCTGCACATATGATGGTTTGGGAAGGGATTGAGTTAATCCCGGTCGTGAATGATAGTCATATCCTCAAGGGTATCGTGAGCAGGCAGGATGTCCTGAAGGCACTGCAAATGAGCCAAAGGCAGCCTCAGGTCGGCGAAACGATCGACGATACGATTACAAGCCAGCTTGTGATGACTTCGAATCGGGGCAAGGGCGAGGAAGTGTATAACTATGGAGTCACTCCGCAGATGACCAATTACCTTGGAACCATTTCAAGCGGTGTGTTCACGACATTGGTCACCGACTCAGCAAATCGTGCACTTCGAAGCTATAAGCGCGGTGACTTGGTCGTGGAAAACATGACGATTTATTTCATCAAGCCAGTCCAGATCGACAGTACGCTTGAAATCCATCCTCGTGTACTCGATGTAGGACGTAAATTCGGAAAAGTGGATGTTGAAGTGTTTAACCAAGGCAAACTTGTCGGCAAGGCGATGTTGACTTGCCAATTGCTTGACCGATCATGAAAAATAAAAAGGATAATCGAATTTCGATTATCCTTTTTGATTTGCAGCTTCTTCGATTGCATGCGGCAAATAAAATTTATACATTTTATAGCCGCCCCAAATACTGAATAGGCCAACGAAGATGAAAACGGCAGCAATGATATAAGTGATGGTCGTGTGGAATAGAAAAAGCTGATTGACTCCGAATAGTGCGACAAACGCACCTAGGGCAATGGAAGATTTCCCTGAAATCCACTTTTTCTCCATCGGCATTCTGGTTCGGACCGATTTGATTTTATAAAACAGATAGACCCCTAATGAAAGAACGATCAAGGTGACAAGAATAGGCATCGTTTGAAATTCCCCCAATTTAACATATGTACCTTTTTATTGTAGCGGGAAATGAAAGAGAATGCCACAGTAAACAAGATGAGTCTTCCTATTTCCGCAATTTTTTGATTAAATGAAATATATCATCTTTATTAGGCTCGATAATACATATGTTAAGGGGAGATCTATATGAAAGCTGAAATATTAGCAGATATAAAGCGTTATGACACTATCATTCTCCATCGTCATGTCCGTCCAGATCCGGACGCTTATGGTTCACAGGGGGGATTGGCGGAAATCCTGAAAGCATCTTTCCCCGAAAAGCGAATTTTTACGGTCGGGAAAGAAGAACCGTCATTGAATTACTTAAGAAGGCTTGATGTGATTTCGGATGATACATATCAAGGTGCTCTGGTAATCGTTTGTGATACCGCAAATACGGACCGGATTTGTGATGCACGGTACACAACGGGGGATAAACTGATTAAAATCGATCATCATCCCAATGAAGATCCATATGGCGATATGCGCTGGGTCGATACATCGGCAAGTTCGACAAGTGAAATGATTTATGATTTTTACCAGTTCGGGAAAGAGGAAGGCTTGAAGATGAGTGATGAAGCAGCACGCCTTCTATATGCAGGCATTGTTGGCGATACAGGTCGTTTCCTATTCCAAAGTACGACTGAAAAGACATTTGCCTATGCCAGTGAGTTGATTCACTACTCGTTCTCCCGCCCTCAGTTATATCAGGAAATGTATGACGTCGAGGAAAGCATAGTCCGGTTGAATGGCTATGTGCTGCAGCATTTTGAAATCCTTCCCTATGGCACAGGGAAAATGATCATCACAAAAGATATACTTGAAAAATTCCATGCTTCCACATCTGAGGCATCTCAGCTCGTTTCCTCACTCGGTTCCATTAAAAATGTTAAGTCTTGGGTCTTCTTCATTGAAGAGGATAAAGAAATCAGAGTCCGTTTCCGTTCTAAAGGACCAATCATCAATACGATTGCCCGGAAATATAACGGCGGAGGCCACCCGCTTGCAGCAGGGGCTTCGATTCATTCTTGGGATGAAGTGGATAATATCCTTGCCGACATGGAAGAGTTGAATAAAGCGGAATGAAAAAACTTAAAGACCAAATCGCATATGATTTGGTCTTTAAATTTAGTAGAAATCAATTAAGCCAACATCTAAGAAGTAGTCCTTTTTAGTTTGATTTCAATATTCATTTTCGTATAAAACATGATCTCGACGACTTCAAGTTGATAGCGCTTTTTATTGATGGTCACGATCTTATTTTCTATCGATTTTTTCAAAAGCACCTTTCCGTCATAAACACTGGCGACATCTTTGGCGAGAAGAGAGGAAAGGTCGTCCTCAATCACATCCTCCGCTTCTGCAATACTGAGCCGGTCCAGACTGTATTTTTCATTCGTGATGGTTACTTCCACTTCCTGAATCGTCAGGATATCCTCGTTTTTCTCATTCAATTTTTTATAATCCTGCTCCCAAATTGCGATTTCCCCGTTTAAATCCTTGATTTCTTCTCTTTGTTCGTGAAGGATCCGGATCTGCTTCTCCTGCTGAACACCATGCATATAAAAGAAAATAACCCAGCTGATCAATCCGCCAAGTGCGGCTCCGGCAAAAAAACGCTGCCAGGTGGGAGACCTGTGATAGGGAGGAATTCTCATGGTGAAATATGCTCTTGCGTGAACCAGTTTATGATCAGTGCTCCTGTCTGTGCCCCTCCAAGTGCAGATAGAATCAATAGGACCTGTTTGACTATATCCTTCGTTTCTCCGTGGAAAATACCGCGTTCAAAATTATAGACCATATCAAAAGTACCCCCGATCGCAGCGACAATGGCCCAAATACGAAGGCTGTCCGACAGCCGGAATACAGTCGTCATCGGGGCTTGTCCAGTAAAAAAAGCCGCGAGGCCCCCGATTATAGAGCCGCCAAGCAATACGCCAAGCGATATGAAAAAGCTGTTGAGAAAGGCTGGAACAAAGGCTTCATTCATATATCATCATCCTTTTTTGCTTGATATTCTTCTATTCCATTTATATGGGAAGTTCAGAGGTAATATGATAGTCGCAGGAAATCAGGAAGTTAAATTGCATTGGTAATGAGAACATATTTTCTTTTTTTGAAATAAACACTATAATGAAAAGAAACATGCCTTACAAAGGTGGGAGAAAAAACGTGTATACTCATCTCCATATTCAGAGCGGATACAGCCTGCTGACAAGTACGGTGAAGATCACTGAACTTGTGGCCAAAGCGAAAGCGGATGGCTGTACAAGTCTTGCCTTAACCGATCGAAATGTTATGTACGGTTCGGTCTATTTTTATAAAGAATGCAAGAGACAAGGTATAAAGCCGATCATCGGCATACTTGCGGATGTCCTTGATGAACGGGAATCGCCACATGGACTTCTTTTATTGGCAAAAAGTCTACAAGGATATCAAAACCTGCTTAAAATAAGCAGTGCCATAAAAACGAAATCCCCGTCAGGCATTCCGATGAATTGGCTAAAAGCCTATTCCAGGGGTTTGATTGCAATCACACCGGGTGCGGAGGGGCAAATAGAAACGCTATTGAGAGAAGAAAATCCTGAAGAAGCCAAACAGGCAGCAGGGCGATTTCTGCAAATTTTTGGTCATGATAATTTTTATATATCCTTACAGAGACTTTCGATTGCGGATGAGGAAAAATGTAACGAAGCCATAAGTCAGTTGGCGAGAGATTTAGAGATAAAGATTGTCGCGACGAATCCGGTCTATTATTTGAATGAAAGCGATGCACTCGCACAAGAAGTCCTGTTGGCAATTGGAAATGGCGACAAGCTGGCGGATGAGACGCATACGGTACTTGAATCAGATCAATTTTATTTGAAAAGCCGGGCTCAGATGGCAGAACTATTCCATGACAGACCGGATGCACTCGAAAATACACTACATATTGCCGCGCAATGCAATCTGGAAATCCCATTTCATCGTTCACTGCTGCCTAAGTACCCTACTGAAGATGGAGTAACAGCCGAGGAAATGCTCGAAGCCATCTGTTTCCAAGGGCTGAAGAAAAGATTGCCGGAGCCATCCATCCAATATGAAGAGCGCCTACGATATGAGCTGGATGTCATCACAAAGATGAAATTCAGCGATTACTTTTTAATCGTCTGGGATTTCATGAAATTCGCTAAGGACCATCAAATCCTTACTGGTCCTGGAAGGGGCTCTGCCGCCGGGTCGATGGTAGCTTATGTCCTGTCGATAACGGATGTCGATCCTATCGAACATTCCTTGCTGTTCGAGCGTTTCCTGAATCCGGAACGTGTCTCGATGCCGGATATCGACATTGACTTTCCGGATAACCGCCGCGAAGAAGTGATTGCCTATGTCGCGAAGAAGTACGGGGAACTTCATGTAGCACAAATCATTACATTCGGAACTTTGGCTGCCAAGGCTGCGTTAAGGGACACAGGACGTGTTTTCGGCTTGAATTCAAAGGAACAGGAAGCGGTATCGAAAATGATTCCAGGCCGTCTGGGCATCACGCTTCCCGAGGCTTTCAAGGAATCGAAAAGGCTCAGGGAATTCGTTAATGAGAGTGACCTGAATCAAAAACTTTTTCAAACCGCGTTATTGCTTGAAGGTCTGCCTCGCCATGCTTCGACTCATGCTGCCGGCGTCGTCATCAGCGACCAGGCACTGACCGAGCATATTCCGATTCAGGGAGGGCATGACGGAATCCATCTGACTCAATATCCAATGGACCTTCTCGAAGAACTGGGACTTCTTAAAATGGATTTTCTTGGACTTCGAAATTTAACGCTCATCGATAATATTCTAAATAACATTAAAAAGGGAACGGGGAAAAAGCTCGACTTGTCCCATATCCCTATGGATGACCCCGAGACGCTAGCCCTTTTAGGGAGAGGAGAAACAACCGGGGTGTTTCAATTCGAATCGGATGGCATCCGAAAGGTTTTGATAAAGCTGAAACCGAACCGATTCGAGGATATCGTCGCGGTCAATGCCCTATATCGTCCAGGTCCGATGGAAAATATACCGCTGTTCATCGAGAGAAAACATGGACTGGCTCAGATTGATTACCTTCACGAGGATTTGAAGGATATCCTCGAGCCTACTTACGGGGTCATCGTATATCAAGAACAAATCATGCAAATTGCCTCCCGCTTAGCCGGGTTTTCACTAGGGGAGGCTGACCTGCTCCGCCGTGCCGTTTCCAAGAAGAAGAAGGATGTTCTGGATCAAGAGCGGCAGCATTTCGTGAGCGGCTCATTGAAACAAGGATATTCCGAAAAAACGGCAGATGAGATTTATTCCTTGATTGTCCGCTTCGCTAACTACGGATTCAACCGAAGCCATGCGGTGGCGTATAGTTTCATCGCTTATCAGCTTGGTTACTTGAAAACTCACCATCCGGAATATTTCATGGCAGCACTCTTGACATCGGTCGTCGGGAATGATGAAAAGATTTCGCAATATATCCGTGAAGCAAAAAAGAAAGGTATATCGGTTCTGACTCCCTCGATTAACCGGAGCGGATACCCGTTTTTACCCGAAAAGGAAGGGATCCGTTATAGCCTTGGAGCCATAAAAGGGATAGGCGGTACGGTCCTGAAAGAAATATTTGCTGCGAGGAGGCAGAAGAAGTTCGCTGATTTATTCGATTTCTGTTTGCGCGTTTCAGGGAAAATCGTAAATAGGAAAGTGTTAGAGGCGCTTGTGCATTCAGGTGCATTTGATGAATTCGGTGAAGACCGGGCAACATTGTTGGCGAGCTTGGACGTAGCGATCAATCATACGGAATTGGTTAATCCGGATGATGACCTATTCGATATGTTTTCGGATGGTGAGTTTTCACTCAAACCGAAATACAACCGGGTCGATCCCATCCCTATCGAGCACAAACTCTCATTGGAAAAAAGCGCATTGGGCCTTTATCTATCGAATCATCCGGTGACAAGCTACAGAGAACTTTTTCAGCACTTCGGCTGCTTGACCATAGATGAAGCTACCGATAAAAAGGAATCAAAAGTCTTACTTGGCGCATACATTACGTCGGTTAAAACAATAAGGACAAAAAAGGGCGATGTGATGGCTTTCTTGAGCGTTAGTGATGAAGAGGGGGATATTGAAGCGGTCGTTTTTCCAAATGTTTATAAAAACCACTCTGCTGAATTAAATCATGGACAACTCGTTATGCTGCAAGGAACATTGGAAGAGCGGGATGGAAAAACACAGCTCCTGATCAGGAACGTTTACCCGCTTGAAAAAGTGAAGCAGATGAAAGAGGAACATAACGGAACGATATTCCTGAAAATTGAGGCCGGCAAGCAAACGAAGGATACACTGCAAAAAATAAAAAAAATTTTAATGCAGCATAGCGGTGAAACCAAGGTCATGCTTTTTTACGAGAGGGAAAACCGCTATGTACAGCTATCTTATTGGGATTGGGTCAATCCTTCAGATAGTCTGATGCAGGCATTATTTGACTTGGTTGGAAAAGGGAATGTGGTTTACAAGAAAGAATAACTGTTTTACAACTTTAATAGTTATGTTATATTGAAAACAGGCCGCTGTGGTCTGACCACTAGATTTCAGCATATAAGATATGGGTTATCCAATTTGTTTTAGGAGTGAAACTATGACATTAAGAGAAGAAGCATTACATATGCACCGCTTGAATCAAGGGAAATTAGAAACAGTTTCGAAAGTACCGGTAAGGAATGCAGTAGATTTAAGCCTGGCTTATTCTCCTGGTGTCGCAGAACCGTGTAAAGATATTTACGATAAGCCGGAAACCGTCTATGACTATACAATGAAGGGGAATACTGTTGCCGTTATTTCTGATGGAACGGCTGTGTTGGGACTTGGAAACATCGGTCCGGAAGCTGCTATGCCGGTTATGGAAGGGAAAGCCGTTTTATTTAAAAGTTTCGCTGGAGTGGACGCTTTCCCAATCTGTTTAAAAACGACGGATGTGGACAAAATTGTAGAGACCGTTAAATTACTCGAACCTACTTTCGGTGGAGTGAACTTAGAGGACATAGCCGCACCAAATTGTTTTGAAATTGAAGAACGACTCAAGAAAGAAATGAATATCCCTGTTTTTCATGATGATCAGCACGGTACAGCCATTGTTACTGTTGCCGGTCTTGTGAACGCGTTACGACTTGTGAATAAATCAATGTCGGAAATTAAAGTGGTGGCGAATGGAGCAGGCGCTGCGGGCATTGCCATCATTAAATTGCTTTATAGCTATGGAGTTCGTGACATCATCATGTGTGATACGAAGGGTGCCATTTATGAGGGCCGTTCGACAGGTATGAATGATACAAAAGAACAAGTGGCGAAAGTCACAAATCGAAATAAGGTTTCAGGACCTTTGGAAACTGTCATTCAAAACGCTGATGTATTTATCGGTGTTTCTGCCGCAGGTGCATTGACAAAAGAAATGGTTTCTTCGATGAATCGGGATGCGATCATTTTCGCGATGGCTAATCCAGATCCGGAAATCATGCCGGAAGATGCGAAAGCAGCGGGTGCCAAGGTTGTAGGAACGGGCCGTTCGGATTTCCCGAATCAGGTCAATAACGTCCTAGCTTTCCCAGGGATTTTCCGTGGTGCCTTGGATGTACGTGCAACACATATCAATGAAAAAATGAAGGTTGCAGCAGTACAAGCCATTGCCGGTTTAATACAGGAACATGAGTTAAACGAAGACTACGTTATCCCTGCTCCATTTGATGAGAGGGTAGCACCTGCCGTTGCGGCTGCTGTTGCCAAGGCAGCGATGGAAACGGGAGTGGCTAGAATTAATGTGAATCCCGAGGAAATTAAAGAAAAAACAAGGAAATTAGCGATCATTGGAAAAAGTGAGGAATAATTAATTTGGCAGGTCGTACATCTTCATCCAAAATTTATCTCGATGTAGTTGAGAGCCTACGTAGCATGATTGAAGCGGACAGCCTCCTGCCGGGAGATAAAATCCCATCAGAACGGGAGTTATCGGATCGTTTTAATGTAGGCCGTTCCTCTGTCCGTGAAGCATTGCGTGCCTTAGAGCTATTAGGATTAATAGAAACAAGGCGTGGTGAAGGGACGTTTATCAGGGATTTCCAGGAGCATAAGCTAGTCGAGCTTCTGGGAACCTTTTTTTTGCAAGATAAAAAAGTACAAGAAGATTTGTCTGAGACGAAAAGGCTGATTGAAATTGACTGTTTGCGGATCGTCGCCTTTTTCGCTACGGCTGAGGACATCAAAAGATTAATGGTCTGGGTCAAGGCGGATGAGTTTCATGATGATGATTTCTTCTTAAGGATTGCCATTTTGAATCGCAATCGATTGCTGGAAAGAATTTGGCGCATTGTCAACAGCTATGCTAGAACATCAGAGATGGTACAGGGTAATGTGAAAAAAGAAGACTATCTGTCACTTCTTACATATTTGCTCGAACGTGATGAAGAAAAAGCCATCGAAACGTATCTTATTAGAATTAGAAATATGTCGAAGGACGAGTGACACCTTTTTACACGATACTAATTTTATTTCTGATATAGTTTGTACCAAGTATCATAAAATAGATAATTGGTGGTAAAGGGAGGATTAAGCTTGCTTAAAGAGCTATTTGCGAAGTCTAAGAAGAAATATGCAACGGTTCCTTTAGATCGGGAGAAACAAGATGTACCAGAAGGAATCATGACAAAGTGCACCGGCTGTAAAAAAATCATGTATACAAAAGAATTGGTGAAAAACAAGAAAGTTTGTTTACATTGCGGGCACCACCATCCGATGTCTTCCCATGAGCGCATCGAATTTTTATTCGACGCCGGCAGTTTTAATGAATTTGATAAAGAAATGATTTCAGTTAACCCGCTTGAATTTCCGGATTATCTGGAAAAGTTGGAAAAAGATAGAAAGAAAGCCAAGATTAATGAGGCGGTTGTAACAGGAGTTGGAAGCATCAATGGGTACCAAGTTTCAACAGCCATAATGGATTCGAATTTCCGGATGGGGAGCATGGGATCCGTTGTTGGGGAAAAAATTACCCGTGCCATTGAACGTGCAGGTGAGTTGAAGATTCCGTTCATCATTTTTACCGCATCAGGCGGCGCTCGGATGCAGGAGGGTGTTTTAAGCTTGATGCAAATGGCAAAGACAAGTGCAGCACTCAAGATATTCAGCAATGAAGGTGGACTGATCATATCAATGATGACCCATCCTACCACAGGCGGGGTTTCGGCAAGTTTCGCGTCACTTGGCGATATTAATCTAGCCGAGCCTGGAGCCCTTATTGGTTTTGCGGGAAGAAGGATCATTGAACAGACGATCCATGAAGAGCTTCCTGAAGATTTCCAAACGGCTGAATTCTTGATGAAGCACGGCCAATTGGATGCGGTCGTCAAACGTACGGAAATGAAGGAAACCTTGACGACGATCCTTAAAATCCATGCCCCGGGCGGTGAATGGTTATGATTTACGAATTGGAGTTCGAGCGTCCCATTACGGACCTGAGAAATAAGATTAAAGAGCTAAAGTCAATTTCGAAGGATGCTGATGTAGATCTTACAGCTGAAATCGAAACATTGGAAAAGCGTTTAGAGAAGCTGGAAGTGGATATTTATAACCATCTTAAACCGTGGGATCGTGTTCAGATTGCCCGGCATCCAGTACGTCCGACTACGCTTGATTACATTCCGCTATTATTCAATGACTTCATCGAGTTTCATGGTGATCGTTATTATGGGGATGATGAAGCGATTGTCGCTGGAATCGCGGAATTTGATGGACTTGCCGTGACGGTCATCGGCCATCAACGAGGTAAGGATACGAAGGAAAACATCCGTCGTAACTTTGGTATGCCCCATCCTGAAGGCTACCGAAAAGCATTGCGTCTGATGAAACAGGCTGAAAAATTCAACCGGCCGATCATTTGTTTCATTGATACGAAGGGAGCTTTCCCTGGTAAAGCTGCTGAAGAGCGCGGGCAAAGTGAAGCCATTGCGAAAAACCTATTCGAAATGGCAGGGCTGAAGGTACCGGTAATCAGTATAGTCATCGGTGAAGGTGGAAGCGGAGGTGCATTGGCACTTGGCGTCGGAGACCGAATTTTCATGCTTGAGAACTCAACATATTCGGTAATTTCCCCAGAAGGGGCTGCAGCCTTGCTGTGGAAGGATGCCTCCCAGGCTAAGAGGGCTGCGGAATCGATGAAAATCACGGCTCCCGACTTAAACCGCTTAGGAGTCATTGATGAGATCATTCCTGAAGTGAGGGGCGGCGCCCATCGGGATTCGAATTTACAGGCTGAAGCCATCAAGGATATCCTGAAACGTTCATTCAAGGAACTTCTGCCATTGAATAGTGATGATCTTATCAACCGGCGTTATATGAAATTCAAGAAAATCGGTGAATATGAATTTGCAAAACAACCTGAGGGCGAACCTAAGGAAGTGGAACAGCATTCATAAACACATTTTGTAAATGGAAAAACGTGCTGCCTGGGGCAACACGTTTTTTCATCCTTTCATGGCACATATGTATTCATTACCGAAACGAGTAAAGAATATGGTTTGTGTGTAGAATGTAAACTTTTACGCCATTTTACTTCAATTTCTGAAGAGAATCGGTTAGGCTTATAACATCAAGTGAGCATAAGTGAAACAAGTACTGCTTATTGAGGCATGAAAAAGGGTACAATGATATAATGGAGCTTGAAATTGATTAGTGCTGTAGAGAGGTGACATTTATGAAAAGAATAGGTGTATTGACAAGTGGAGGAGATTCTCCAGGAATGAATGCGGCAGTCCGAGCAGTTGTCCGGAAAGCAATTTTTCATGAAATTGAGGTCTTCGGGATTTATCATGGTTATCAGGGTCTAATAAATGGAAATATAAAGAAGCTAGAACTTGGGTCGGTCGGGGATATCATCCATCGAGGCGGCACGATGTTACATACGGCTCGCTGTCCGGAATTTAAGACAGAGGAAGGCCAGCTGAAAGCGATTGAACAATTGAATAAACTTGGTATCGAGGGCATTGTCATAATTGGTGGCGATGGTTCTTACCGCGGAGCGAAAGCTTTAACGGAAAGGGGCTTTCCTTGTATCGGAGTTCCTGGAACAATTGATAATGACATACCGGGTACGGACTTTACGATTGGTTTCGATACGGCCCTGAATACAGTCATCGATGCTATCGATAAAATTCGGGATACGGCTACTTCTCATGAAAGGACTTATGTAGTTGAAGTGATGGGAAGAGATGCCGGCGATATTGCGCTTTGGGCTGGATTGGCTGGCGGAGCTGAAACGATTCTTTGTCCTGAATATGAATATGAAATAGATGATTTGATTGGAAAACTGAACCGCGGACATGACCGAGGGAAAAAGCACAGTATCATCATAGTAGCTGAAGGTGTTGGAAGTGCCGTTGATATCTCCAGGAGTATTGAGGCGAAAGCAGGAATTGAAACCCGTGTAACTGTCCTGGGCCATGTTCAGCGCGGGGGATCTCCTTCGGCTAATGACCGGGTATTGGCAAGCCGCCTTGGAGCAAAAGCGGTTGAATTGCTTCTTGAAGGAAAAGGAGGCAGGGCTGTAGGGATAGAACAAAATCAACTTGTTGATTATGATATCATCGAAGCCCTTGCTAAACCGCATACAATTGACAAGAAGATGTATGATTTATCTGCAGAGCTATCGATTTAATCATTATTGATAGGAATTGCTTTTTAAAGAATTGGGTATTTAAATAGAGGACATAAAACACTGCGCCCCTGTCTTCAAAAGGTGGACAGGCGGCGAGTTTTCCTTAAAGGAGGATGACACATGCGTAAAACCAAGATTGTTTGTACGATTGGACCCGCGAGTGAAAGTATAGAAAAGCTGGTTCAATTAATAGAAGCAGGGATGAATGTGGCACGTCTTAACTTTTCTCATGGAAATCATGAAGAACATGCCGCTAGAATTCGCAATATAAGGGAAGCTAGCGAAAAAGCGGGTAAACAGGTTGCCATCCTGTTGGATACAAAAGGACCTGAAATACGAACAAATAATATGGAAAATGATTCTATAGAGCTTGTAGCCGGCAATGAAGTCATTATTTCCATGAATGAAGTCCTGGGAACACCTGAAAAATTCTCCATTACCTATGAAGGGCTTCTGCATGATGTCCACCCAGGATCTAAAATCCTTTTGGATGATGGATTGATCGGGCTTGAAGTGTTGAAGATAGATCAGGTAAGAAAAGAAATCCATACGAAGATCTTGAATAGCGGTACACTCAAGAACAAAAAAGGCGTGAATGTTCCTGGGGTTTCGGTAAACCTGCCTGGCATAACGGAGAAAGATGAACAGGATATCCTTTTTGGAATCGAACAGGGTATCGACTTCATTGCTGCCTCATTTGTACGCAGAGCTTCCGACGTGCTTGAAGTTAGTGAATTATTACAGCAAAATGGAGCGGAACATATTCAAATCATCCCAAAAATCGAAAATCAAGAGGGCGTAGACCGTCTTGATGAAATTTTGGAAGTTTCAGATGGCTTGATGGTAGCACGTGGAGACTTGGGAGTGGAAATTCCTGCAGAAGAAGTGCCATTAGTCCAAAAACAAATGATCAAAAAATGTAATAATGCTGGGAAACCAGTCATAACGGCTACACAAATGCTCGATTCGATGCAGCGTAACCCAAGGCCGACCCGTGCAGAAGCAAGTGACGTGGCCAATGCCATATTTGATGGAACGGATGCAATCATGCTTTCTGGCGAAACAGCTGCTGGAACCTATCCTGTCGAAGCGGTGCAAACGATGCATAACATTGCTTCACGTGCTGAAACTGCCCTTGATTATCGGGATATATTATCAGTCAGAAGCAAAGTGAACCGTCATAATGTCACTGATGCCATTGGCCAATCCGTTGCCCATACAGCGCTTAATCTTAATGCAGGGGCAATCATCACCCCTACGGAAAGCGGCCATACGGCAAGGATGATTTCCAAATACCGCCCTAAAGCACCGATCATTGCGGTTACATCCAATGATCATGTTACAAGAGGGCTTGCATTGGTTTGGGGAGTCTATCCGCAGATTGGTCCAAAAGCAACGACTACCGATGAAATGCTTCAAACCGCAATAGATGAAAGCTTGCATTCTGGCTTAGTTTCCCATGGGGATTTAGTCGTCATTACAGCCGGTGTGCCTGTAGGTGAAACAGGTACGACTAACTTGATGAAAATTCATGTGTTAGGAGAGGTTCTTTTGAAGGCTCAAGGAATCGGCAGGAAATCAGCTAAAGGTGAAGTGGTTATCGCTAAGAATGCCAAGGAAGCTTTGGAAAAAGTGACGGAAGGCTCTGTATTGGTTACGATCGGTTCGGACCGCGAAATGATGCCGGCGATTGAAAAGTGTGCGGCATTGATTACGGAAGAAGGCGGTTTGACAAGCCATGCAGCTGTTGTAGGAGTCACATTGGGCATACCGGTCATCGTTGGGGCGGAGGACGCGACCAAGGTTTTCAAGGATGGTCAAAGAATAACAGTCGATGCAGGTCGCGGAGTCATTTATGATGGACATGCCAACGTACTGTAAAACGAAATTTTGGCTGATTCCGTGCCAATGAGGTAAGATGGATGTACCGCACCAGAAATGGGCTGTGCAGGAGGAATGTAGATGAAATATTTTTTAATGTTTATCATTGCGATGCCGGTCGTTGAAATTATTGTCCTTTTGCTGTCAGGCAATCTGATTGGTTTTTGGCCAACGCTGTTCCTGATTGTAGCCACAGGCTTGATCGGAGCCTATTTGGCTAAACGGCAAGGGATGGAAACATGGAAAAAGGCACAGGAACAGATTCGTTACGGAATGATGCCAGGAAATGAAATCATTGATGGAATCTGTATCTTTATCGGAGCTGCACTGTTGCTGTCCCCTGGGCTCATCTCGGATATCATGGGATTGATCCTTGTGTTTCCGCCAACCCGGAATCTCCTCAAACCGATTGTTATCCGATTTATCATGAACAGAATGAATAAAGGGAAAGTTACCATCATTCGGCATAAATAATATAAGGCTGTCTAAAGGCTCAAGCTTTTAGGCAGCCTTTTTGGTCTGGAAAAAAGGTCAAACAAAAGCATCCAAGTTTTTTATAGGGTGCTTTTTTGCTTTCATTAAAATGGAGTTTCAATGTAAATGGATTTTCGCTGTTTCACCATAAAATGATGATTTCCATGAGAATGACATGTGTATAATAACAGGATTTAAAAATTATTAACTCCTTGGAAACATTGGTAAAACAGGCTTTTCCATGCTAAAAAATCTTTTTTTAGATTTTTTAGAAAAAACTGGTGACAAAATTATACAACGTGTTATATAATACAAACAGGAAATAAAACAACTGTATTATAACATAGAAGAGTTGGAAAGGATGTGGAGAGGCAACATGATTACGGAAGCAAAAGGCTTACAAATTACAGGCAGCATTAAGCCAGGATATGAACAAATACTTACAACGGATGCTCTTCAATTCATTGGAAGAATTGAAAGGCATTTCAGTGGAAGAAGGGCAGAACTTCTGGAACGGCGGAAAAGCGTTCAGGAAGAACTGAATCAAGGCAAGCTTCCTGATTTCCTTGAAGAAACGAAGCATATTCGTGAAAGTGATTGGACAATTGCGGCCCTCCCGAATGATTTACAGGACCGCAGGGTTGAAATCACTGGACCTGTCGATCGTAAAATGATCATTAATGCCATGAACTCAGGTGCCAATGTATTCATGGCGGACTTTGAAGATGCCAATTCACCCACTTGGGAGAATTGCATTGATGGTCAATTGAATCTGCGCGATGCAATCCGCGGAACCATCTCATTTAAAAATCCAAATGGCAAAGTATATGAATTAAATGAAAGAACAGCTGTCTTAAAAGTAAGGCCGCGCGGCTGGCATTTAGAGGAAAAACATGTCCTTTTGGATGGACAGCCTATATCAGCCAGCATTTTTGACTTTGGACTGTACTTTTACCACAATGCAAAAGCATTGATTGAAAAACAAAGCGGTCCATACTTTTACTTACCAAAATTGGAAAGCCATCTCGAAGCAAGATTATGGAATGAAATATTCGTATATGCACAGAACGATTTGAGAATTCCGCAAGGAACAATCAAGGCAACGGTCTTGATAGAAACGATTCTTGCTGCATTCGAAATGGACGAAATTCTGTACGAGCTGAAAGAACATTCGGCAGGCCTGAACTGTGGCCGCTGGGACTATATCTTTAGTTTCCTGAAAAAATTCCGTCACTCGGATGATGTTATCTTCCCAGACAGGCAGCAGG
The DNA here is from genome assembly GCF_053608705.1 of Peribacillus sp. NPDC055009. NCBI lineage: Bacteria > Bacillati > Bacillota > Bacilli > Caryophanales > Bacillaceae > Peribacillus > Peribacillus sp. NPDC055009. The sequence goes on from NZ_JBSGVZ010000001.1 coordinate 546,610, forward strand.
TCACGATGACCGTCCCGAATATGAGGGCGTATTCCTTACTGGCAATCAAAACATGTCACACTCGTAATGCTCCTGCAATTGGCGGGATGGCCGCGCAAATTCCTGTTAAAAATGATCCGGTTAAGAACGATGAGGCTTTTGCGAAAGTAAGGGCAGATAAAGAACGCGAAGCAAGAGACGGTCATGATGGAACATGGGTTGCCCACCCAGGTATGGTAAGCACGGCAAAAGAGGTTTTTGACCTGCTCGTCCCAAAACCGAATCAAATTTTCCGAAAACGGGAAGATGTCCATGTAACAGCTCAAGAGCTGCTTGCTGTACCGGAAGGAACGATTACAGAGGCAGGATTAAGGACGAATATTAACGTAGGCATCCAATATATCGCCTCTTGGCTAAGCGGCAGAGGTGCGGCACCCATCAATAACTTAATGGAGGATGCTGCAACCGCTGAAATTTCAAGGGCTCAAGTCTGGCAATGGATCCGTCATCCAAAAGGCATTCTCGAAGATGGCAGGAAAATAACCGAGGAATTATTCCATCAAATCAAAGAAGAAGAATTGGCGGTCATTAAATCGGAAGTAGGGGAAGAAACTTTCATATCAGGAAAGTTTGAAGAGTCTACTAAACTATTTGAACAATTGATTGAAGCGGATGACTTTGCAGATTTCTTAACCAACGCGGCATATGAAAAATTATCTTAATATTCAAAAAAATATAATATAAATTAGGAGGAAATAATGATGATGAATGAGAGAGCGCAAAAATTACAACAAAGCTGGGAAAATGACTCACGGTGGACTGGAATCAAGCGTCCTTATACGGCAGAAGAAGTTATTAAACTAAGGGGTTCCATCGATATTGAACAAACATTAGCACGCCGTGGTTCTGAAAAACTGTGGAATCTATTAAATACAGAGGATTTCATCAATGCATTAGGAGCATTGACTGGTAACCAAGCCATGCAGCAGGTGAAAGCTGGTTTAAAAGCAATCTACTTAAGCGGCTGGCAAGTGGCGGCAGATGCTAACATCGCAGGGCAAATGTACCCTGATCAAAGTTTATATCCAGCCAACTCCGTACCGCAAGTGGTTAAACGCATTAATCAGACACTTCAGCGTGCAGACCAAATCAGCTTTGCTGAAGGAAAAGATGATATCGATTGGTTCGCACCAATCGTGGCAGATGCTGAAGCAGGCTTTGGCGGTTCCCTTAACGTCTTCGAATTAATGAAAGGCATGATCGAAGCTGGAGCGGCAGGAGTTCACTTTGAAGACCAGCTTTCTTCCGAGAAAAAATGTGGTCACCTAGGCGGTAAAGTCCTTCTTCCAACCCAAACGGCAGTACGCAATTTAGTTTCCGCCCGATTGGCAGCCGATGTAATGGGTACACCGACTATCTTGATTGCCCGTACGGATGCTGATGCTGCAGATTTGATCACTGATGATATTGATCCGGTCGATGCACCATTCATCACGGGTGAAAGGACTCCGGAAGGATTCTACCGCACGAACGCAGGTCTTGACCAAGCAATTGCAAGAGGTCTTGCTTATGCTCCATATGCCGACCTTATCTGGTGTGAGACTTCTGAACCTAATCTAGCGGATGCTCGCCGCTTTGCCGAAGCGATCCATGCAGAGTTCCCGGGCAAACTGCTTGCTTACAATTGTTCACCATCATTTAACTGGAAAGCGAAATTAAGTGATGAAGAGATTGCCAATTATCAAGTGGAATTGGGTAAATTGGGTTACAAATTCCAATTCGTTACACTTGCAGGCTTCCATTCATTGAACCATAGCATGTTCAATCTTGCTCTTGGTTATAAAGACCGCGGCATGGCTGCATACTCAGAACTTCAACAAGCGGAGTTCGCTAGTGAGCCAGACGGCTATACAGCAACACGTCATCAGCGTGAAGTGGGAACTGGTTACTTTGATGAAGTGGCACAAGTCGTTTCTGGTGGAACATCATCCACAACAGCACTTGCAGGTTCCACTGAAACAGAACAATTCGAGACGTCAAAATAATTTTAGCTTAAAACCAAAGATCCGCCTTGTACCCGAGGCGGATTTTTAAATGGAAATCGGTGAATGCTAAGGATATTCTTGATCAACTTAAGTTGTTTTCTTTGTATCCCCGATGATGAAAGTCCATATGGCCTTGAAGACATTTGCACGCTGAAGTGTATTGAATATGACAAGCACTACAGGTCCTGCAATCAAACCTAGGAAACCGATCAATTTGAAGCCTATGAACAAGGCGATGAGAGTGGCAAGCGGATCCAAACCAATACTGGAAGAAAGTACTTTTGGTTCTATTAGCTGACGTTGGACAACGACGATTATGTAAAGGACGGACAAACCGATTGCGAGACTTGTATTACCGGCGATGAATTCAAAGATGATCCATGGAATGAAAATCGTACCTGTCCCTAAATAGGGGATGATATCGACCAGCCCGCATATCAAGGCAATGGTAATTGAATAATTCACCCCTAAAATGAGAAATCCGATTAAAATCGTGACAGTCGTCAATGAAACAAGAGTGAATTGTGCCCGGATAAACCCGAACAAAGCCCTTTTTAAATCCTTGAATAAACGCTTTGCACCTGCAAAAATCTTATCAGGCAACACTTTTCCGGTCATTCGGCTAAAGGTATCCCAATCTTTACTGATGAAGAAAGTGCCCAGCAGGGTAAAAAGGAGTGCCGTTGCTGTAGTTGGAAACCATCCGATGATTGTGGGGATGTTCTTCAAGAAAGCTTGAATGAAGCCGCTTACTCCGGTAGTGATGGACTCACCGATATTTTGGATGTTCTTGAGGACGGTGTCTTGCTGTTCGATATCCAAATTATTGAACATGGCAGCTATTTGATTATATAAAGGGATGATGGTGGACGCTATGTATGTTTCTATATAATCCACTATGGTTTCAATGTGTTTCGGGATGACTCCGGCAAGGTAATTGGTTCCTGAAATGATCTCGGCAACCAGTAAAGTGATAAGACCTGCAAATAAAAGGAAAATGAGTAACAGGGAAACGAATACAGCCAATCCTCGGGGCAGCCTCCCTTTCCTTTCGAAAAAAGTGACCAGGGGATTCATCAAGAAAGCGATTATCATGGCAATGATGAATGGATATGTATATTTAGATAAATAAAACACGGCAATCCCGCCTAAAATTACCCCTCCAACGACCAGTAAAGAGCGAATGAAACGATACATATATACCGGATTCAAGTCATATCCTCCTTCAATCATAAAGTTTGTATTATAATTGTAACGATGATGGAAAAGAAAGGAAAGATTCTTTCATCTTTCGGCTTAACTTTTTTCGCCGATACATCGTTCCATAAATCATTTTTCTCCTAGGAAACAAGGGAGTTTGTTATGTTAAAATAACAAAAAAGAAAGGAAGAAGGTGAAGGGATAATGATCAACGGTCCTGTCGTATTTTTAATTCTGCTTGCTGCAATAGGTTGGTTTGGGAAAAATACTTCACTGATCATGGCTGCGGGTTTTCTTTTAATCATGAAACTGATTGGCCTTGATGCCAAAGTGTTTCCATACCTGGAAGCGAAAGGAATCAACCTGGGCGTTACGATCATTACGATTTCCGTACTGATACCAATAGCAAACGGGGCGATAGGTTTCAAGGAACTAGGAGACGCGATAAAATCTCCTTATGCCTGGATTGCGCTTGCATCTGGAATAGCCGTTGCGCTCATAGCAAAAAATGGGATTACGCTCCTATCACATGATCCGCACATTACCACGGCTCTTGTTTTTGGGACGATTCTTGCGGTCGCATTATTCAAAGGTGTGGCTGTCGGTCCGTTAATCGGGGCGGGAATTGCTTATTTATGCATGCAGATATTCAATTTCTTTAAATGAAGCGAATGGCTAATGGCAGAAAAGTCCGTCAGTCCCGGGAATATAAATTTTCTATTTAATGTTTCATTTATTCTGCCTTGGGGCAAATTTTCAAAAAACCGTATTGAATCGCATTAAAATAAGCAAGAGAATATGTAGCTAATTTTTCTAATAAAATAATAATTTTTTCACATTTTAAGTGCTTTTCATTCCCAAAAAAGTGTTTATTGTTTATAATAATCATGTAACTGCTCTGATTTATTAAAATTGGGATTCGGAATATCATTGATATTTTTGAGGAATCTTAAAAAAAAGATGTAGTTATTGAGCAAGCGCTCACTAGGAATAGCTACAAGCATTATTTTTAGAATTTCGTATTAAAGATTATCGTACATTTTATATTGTTGGGGTCATATTCTGTGAACGCTTCCAATACAAGGTGTATGTCTTCTGCTAAAAAATAGATGGTTGTTTACAAAAGCTAATTTCTTGGAAGCGCTACATTTATACGCTAATAGCAAGGGCATAGGGGAATATCTAGGAAAAGGAGAGATTTAGTATGACAGCAACAAAAGGTCTTGAAGGTGTGGTAGCAACAACTTCATCAGTAAGCTCCATTATCGATGACACATTAACGTATGTAGGATATGACATCGATGATTTAGCTTCAAACGCAACATTCGAGGAAGTAATCTATCTTTTATGGCACGGAGCTCTTCCGAACAAAAGCCAACTAGAAGAATTAACTAAACAACTTGCTGAAAATGCTGAAATTCCAGCTGAAGTGGTTAATCACTTCAAAACATACCCAATTGATAAAGTACATCCAATGGGAGCTCTTCGCACTGCAGTATCTCTACTTGGTCTTTATGATGAAGAAGCAGATGTAATGAGTGAAGACGCTAACTATCGTAAAGCAATCCGCATCCAAGCAAAAATCCCTACATTGGTAACAACTTTCGCTCGCGTCCGTCAAGGGAAAGAAGCTGTTGCTCCACGTACAGATTTAAGCTTTGCTGCTAACTTCTTATATATGTTAAGCGGTAACGAACCAACGGCAATCGAAGAAGAAGCATTCAACAAAGCATTGGTTCTTCATGCTGACCATGAATTAAACGCTTCTACATTCACTGCACGCGTTTGTGTGGCTACATTAGCTGATATCTATTCTGGTGTAACTGCTGCGATCGGCGCTTTAAAAGGCCCTCTTCACGGCGGAGCTAACGAACAAGTCATGAAAATGCTTACAGAAATTGGTTCAGTTGATAACGTTGAGCCATATATCAACGAAAAATTAGCCAATAAAGAAAAAATCATGGGCTTTGGCCACCGTGTATACCGTAAAGGTGATCCTCGTGCTAAACACCTTAAAGAAATGTCACAAAAACTGACTGAACTTACTGGACAACCGCAATATTATGATATGTCCATCAAAATTCATGAAATCGTAACCGGTCAAAAGAACCTTCCGCCGAACGTGGATTTCTATTCTGCTTCTGTATACCATAGTTTAGGTATCGAGCATGACCTATTTACACCAATCTTTGCTGTAAGCCGTGCTTCAGGCTGGATCGCTCATATCCTTGAGCAATATTCAAACAACCGCCTTATCCGTCCGCGTGCAGAGTATGTTGGACCAGGTATGCAAAAATACGTACCGATTGAAAACCGCTAATTTAAATTTTTTCGAAAAATCATTTTTTATTTCATCGAATTTGTAGTAAATTAATAGATGTGAGTAAAAAAGGTTAGTGGTTCTGCCTTATTTAATGGCAGGCCATCTAACCTTTGAATTTGAATCGGAGGTAAGAGACATGACACAAAGCCAAAAAATCACAGTTACTAACGGTGCTCTTAACGTACCAAACAATCCAATCGTTCCTTATATTGAGGGAGACGGAATCGGTCCTGACATCTGGGCTGCAGCATCCCGCGTTTTAGACGCAGCAGTTGAAAAAGCTTACAATGGCGAAAAGAAAATCGAATGGAAAGAAGTTTTAGCTGGACAAAAAGCATTTGACCAAACGGGCGAATGGCTTCCACAAGAAACTCTTGATGTCATTAACGAATATCTAATTGCTATTAAAGGACCTCTTACAACTCCAATCGGCGGCGGTATCCGTTCATTGAACGTTGCTTTGCGTCAAGTTTTGGATTTATTCGTATGTCTTCGTCCAGTACGTTACTTTGAAGGTGTACCTTCACCAGTTAAACGTCCAGAAGACACTGACATGGTCATCTTCCGTGAAAACACTGAAGACATCTATGCTGGTATCGAATATGCAAAAGGTTCTGACGAAGCTAAGAAATTGATCGATTTCCTGCAAAATGAATTCGGTGTTACAAACATCCGTTTCCCTGAAACTTCAGGTATCGGAATCAAACCGATTTCCGAAGAAGGAACAAAACGTCTTGTTCGCTCTGCACTTAACTATGCGATCAAAGAAGGCCGTAAGTCATTAACGCTTGTTCATAAAGGTAACATCATGAAATTCACGGAAGGTGCATTCAAAACTTGGGGTTATGAAGTTGCAGAACAAGAATTCGCCGATAAAGTGTTCACATGGAACCAATATGACAAAATTAAAGATGCTGAAGGCACTGAAGCTGCTAACAAAGCACAATCCGCTGCTGAAGCTGAAGGCAAAATCATCGTTAAGGATTCCATTGCTGATATCTTCTTACAACAAATCCTGACTCGTCCTAAAGAGTTTGATGTTGTTGCAACAATGAACTTGAACGGAGATTACATTTCTGATGCATTAGCTGCACAAGTTGGCGGAATCGGTATCGCTCCAGGAGCAAACATCAACTACGAAACTGGACATGCCATCTTCGAAGCAACTCACGGAACGGCTCCTAAATATGCTGGTCTTGATAAAGTTAACCCATCTTCAGTTCTTCTTTCAGGCGTTCTTTTACTTGAGCACCTTGGCTGGAACGAAGCTGCAAACAGCATCACGAAATCAGTGGAACAAACAATCGCTTCTAAAGTTGTTACATACGACTTTGCCCGCCTAATGGAAGGTGCAACAGAAGTTAAATGTTCTGAGTTCGCAGACGAGCTTATTAAAAACCTTAAATAATTCATTGTATGCTTTCTGGAAAAGTGCCTGAACGGGCTGCTTTTCCAGGAGGCTTATATATATTTTCAAGAGAATGTTAAAAGTATTCCAAAAGTATTTATATATTTTAAGGAGGAAATAACATGTCTAAACGTAAAAAAATCACAGTGGTAGGTGCCGGATTCACTGGCGCTACAGCAGCATTCCTGGCAGCTCAAAAAGAACTTGGTGATATCGTTTTGGTTGATATTCCGCAAGCTGAAAACCCTACAAAAGGTAAAGCCCTTGATATGGCGGAAGCAGGACCTGTTCTAGGTTTCGATGCTAATATCACCGGTACATCCGACTATGCAGAAACTGCTGATTCCGACGTAGTGATCATCACAGCCGGAATTGCCCGTAAGCCCGGCATGAGCCGTGACGACTTAGTTCAAACTAACCAAAAGGTCATGAAATCAGTAACAAAAGAAGTAGTTAAATATTCCCCTAATACAACAATCATCGTTTTGACTAACCCTGTAGATGCAATGACTTACACTGTATACAAAGAATCTGGTTTCCCTAAAGAACGCGTTATCGGTCAATCAGGTGTACTTGATACAGCTCGTTTCCGCACTTTCGTAGCTCAAGAATTAAACTTATCCGTTAAAGATGTAACTGGTTTCGTACTTGGCGGACACGGAGACGATATGGTACCTCTAGTGCGTTACTCTTATGCAGGCGGAATTCCTTTGGAAACATTGATCCCTCAAGATCGTTTAGAAGCAATAGTAGCTCGTACCCGCACTGGCGGCGGAGAAATCGTAAACCTTCTTGGAAACGGAAGCGCATATTATGCACCAGCTGCATCTCTTGTGGAAATGGCTGAAGCAATACTTAAAGACCAACGTCGCGTTCTTCCATCCATCGCTTATCTTGAAGGTGAATACGGCTTTGAAGGTATTTACCTAGGAGTGCCGACTGTACTTGGTGCAAACGGTATTGAACAAATCATCGAACTTGATTTGACTGAAGATGAAAAGGCTGCACTTTCGAAATCAGTCGAATCAGTTAAAGCTGTTATGCAAGTCCTTCAATAAGAGAGATTATCTATAGACTGCCCGGATATTGGAATAACAGGCCAAGGCCTTTTCCGACTCCGGGCAGTTTTTTAATCCGCTTCAAAAGAATTCTGTAACTTATAATCTCCCTGCTGAAGATAGGAATAACTTTATTTCAGTTTTTTTTATGTGTAATTTTCATATAATATTCTTTATAATGGAATTGGATGAGTAGACCAAGGAATTGGTCTTTTGGGTAATACATAATTCAGGAGGATCTAATGTCAAAGAAAATTCTCGTAGTGGATGATGAGCAATCAATAGTTACCTTACTTCAGTACAATTTAGAACAATCAGGCTATACGGTTATCACAGCTTTGGATGGAGAACAAGGGCTGGAGGCTGCCGTGGATATACGCCCCGATTTAGTGGTATTGGATTTGATGCTGCCTAAAATGGACGGGCTTGAAGTATGTAAGCAGCTTCGCCAGCAAAAAATCAATATACCGATCTTGATGCTGACAGCTAAGGACGATGAATTTGACAAGGTGCTGGGACTGGAACTAGGTGCGGATGATTACTTGACCAAGCCATTTAGTCCCAGGGAGGTAGTGGCCCGGATTAAAGCCATTTTAAGAAGATCCCAGTTGCAATCGAACGGAAGTGAGTCAAGTCAGGATCAGGAAGATGGTCTCTTGAAATTAGGGGAATTGAAAGTGTTCCCGGAACGGTACGAAGCATTCTTTGATGAACAGCAATTAGAATTGACTCCAAAGGAATTTGAATTACTTTTATACTTGGCGAAGAATAAAGGAAGAGTACTGACCAGGGATCAACTGCTCAGTGCGGTATGGAATTATGATTTCGCGGGAGACTCACGGATCGTCGATGTCCATATCAGCCATCTTCGTGAAAAAATAGAGAAAGATACAAAAAAACCTCTCTATATTAAAACGATAAGGGGCTTGGGGTATAAGCTTGAGGAGCCTAAAAAAGAATGACGACCTATCGTAAAAAGCTCTTATATACCCTCATCACATTGGTGATGGTCGTCCTGATGGCCGTGGGCTTTTTATTAGGACACTTGTTCAAAAGTTATTATATTAAAACGTTCAATGAGCGTATACAGAACGAAACATTTTTCATTTCTACATATATTCAGGAGCATGGCGGAATCGAGTCCTTTTTGGAAAAAGGGAAGACGGCAAAATTGACACCCCTTTTAGATTCGAATTTAACCATTCTCTCCAAGAGTGGGGAAATATTATACGATTCCACATCATCCAATGAAATACTTAAAAGCCACGCTAATGTCCTTCGCAAAATAACATTGGAAAAAGGGCTTAAGCATGGGGAAGGGTATGAAGTGGTCGAAGGGGAATCGGACCTCCATTATTATTGGAAGACGGTTGAAAAGGACGGCGAAATTGAAGGCTTTGTCGTCCATAGCAATGAAATAGAGGCCATCCATCAAGTGAATAAACAAATGTGGCAAATATTGATCATTTGTTTAGGGGTTGCCTTGATCATCATTCTCATGCTTGCGAGCAAAATCACTTCATATTATACCCGTCCGATCGAAGAGGCGACGATGGCAGCCATTGAATTGGCAAAAGGGAATTACGGAACCCGGACATTCGGGCGGCATTCCGATGAAACGGGAATGCTGACAACTTCCTTGAACATATTGGCGAGGAACCTTCAGGAAACAGAGGTAGCGAGGGAAATGAATCAGGATCGTTTGGAAGCGCTTGTTGAAAATATCGGTAGTGGAGTCTTGCTGATAGACAGTAAAGGGTATACGACCTTAATCAACCGGGAATTCAAGAAAAGCTTCCATGTGAACGCCGCTACGTTTTTGTTTCAGGAATATTATTCGGTCATTAAAGATCAGGAAGTGATAGCCATCATCGAAGAGATCTTTCGAACGGAAAAAACGATAAAACGACAGGTGAAGATACCGCTTGCCATAGAACGTAAGCATTTTGAGATTTACGGGGCTCCCATTATCGGGAATCATGATGAATGGAAGGGGATCCTCCTCATTTTTCATGATATCACCGAATTGAAAAGGCTCGAGCAGATGCGAAAGGATTTCGTCGCTAATGTGTCCCATGAATTGAGGACTCCGATCACATCCATTAAAGGTTTTTCTGAAACATTGTTAGATGGCGCACTAAAAGACGAAAAGACCCTAAAGCACTTTTTATCGATTATCCTGAAAGAAAGTGACCGGCTGCAAGAACTCATTCAGGAGCTTCTGAATTTATCCAAAATGGAGCAACAGGAATTCGTTTTAAACGCAGGGGTCGTGGATATTACCAAAGTGCTTGGCGAAATACAAGAGATGCTTATAGGCAAGCTGAAGGAAAAAGAAGTATCCCTGGAAATTAAAACATCACCGGAACCAGTATTCATTGAAGGGGAATCTGACAGGATCAAACAGGTTTTCATCAATTTGATTACGAACGCATTGACCTATACACCAAATGGCGGCAGGGTCAGCGTTGATATCATTGAAAATGAACAGACGGTCGATATTGCAGTTCAAGACAGCGGGATCGGCATCGAAGAAAAAGAACTGCCAAGGATCTTTGAACGATTTTACCGAATTGATAAGGCGAGGAGCCGCGATTCTGGAGGAACGGGCATTGGACTGGCAATCGTCAAGCATATAATTGAAGTCCATAAAGGTAAAATCAACGTCGAAAGCATACCTGGAACAGGGACGACTTTTACAGTCACTTTAAATAAAAGCTTAAAAGGGAAAATGTAGCGGGTTTCTTATTTACAAGTCCTTTACAATTCCTTAAAACGGACTTCATAATGAAGGGGTACAATGGTTGTACAACCCCTCATCCAAGGAGTTAAACATTGACAGAGACATAGTCTCTGTTTGATTTTTTTGTATAAGTTCAATCTAAATTTTAAAGCAAAGATGATCGGAACAGGTGAGCGAAACTCCTGTAGGAATAGCCCGTCCAAGGAGTCCCCTTAAGCGCAAAGGGCGGACCGGCCGCGGGAAAGCGAGTGCCCAACGTTCCAATTGTACAAAACCCTTAAAAACTTTAGACAGAGACATAGTCTCTGTCTTTTAATTTTGGCTATATTCCCCGGGAACCATTCCTCTTTCCTATTTTTCTAGGAAAATATTTGATTTTCATGAAACTTTAGGCCCTTTCTTGCGTAAATAAGATATAACTGCAAAGAAGGGGTGATACATATCGTTAGCTTAAAAAGGATATATACGATCACAGGTCTTGTCTTTCTTATTTTAATTTTAGGTGTAGTTGCGATATCGACCTGGTACACGGTTGATGAATCCGATCAAGCTGTCATAATGACGTTTGGTAAAGTGGAGGAGACGATAACGGAACCAGGACTTCACTTTAAACTGCCTTGGCCCATTCAATCGGTCGAGAAATTATCTAAAGAAACATTCAGTCTTAAATTTGGATATAAAGAAGAGGATGGAGAGGTGACGAATTACCCGAGTGAAACCAAAATGATTACGGGTGATGAAAATATTGTCCTTGCCGACCTAGTGGTTCAGTGGAAAATCACCGACCCTCCAAAATATCTATACAATGCAGATGACCCGGAAAAAATTTTATATGATACGACTTCAGCTGCATTACGGAGCATTATCGGCAGCACGAAAATCGATGATGCCCTTACATCTGGAAAAGCGCAAATCGAAGCGGATGTACGCGATTTATTGTCACAGCTAATGGAGAAATATGATGTCGGGATTTCCATATCTGCGGTTAAACTCCAGGACGTGGAGTTACCGAATGAAGAAGTGCGGAAAGCATTTACCAATGTAACGGATGCCCGGGAAACGGCGAATACGAAAATCAACGAAGCGGATAAATATGAAAATAAGCGTATGAATGAAGCGGAAGGGGAAAAAGATGCCCTCATTTCTCAGGCTAATGGGGATAAAGCTGCCCGTACGGAAGCTGCCCGCGGGGATGTAGCGGTCTTTGAAAAATTACTCAGTGAGTATAAGGGCAATAAGGGGATTACGAAGGACCGCCTTATTATTGAGACCCTTGAGGAAGTATTGCCGAATGCAGAGATTTATATTATGAATGATGATGGAAACACAATGAAGTACTTGCCGCTTCGCTCGCTTGAAAAGGAGGAAACGAAAAAAACTCCTGCCCCTGATGAAGCCGCTATACCTGAAGAAGAAACGAAAAAAGGGAATGGATCGGAAGAAAAAGCGACAGGGGAAGGGGGCGCTAAACAATGAGCGGAAAAATAGTAGATTTCTCTGAACTCAAAAAAGGTAATTTTCATTGGAGGGGCTATGTGAGATTCGGCATTTTCCTGATTATTATCATCGCGCTGCTGCTAATCATCTTCACCAATGTATATATCGTCAAAGAGGGAGAATATAAAGTCGTCCGCCAATTCGGTGAGGTGGTAAGGATCGATAAGACCCCGGGATTGAAAGCGAAGGTGCCATTCATTCAGAGTGTCGTGACATTGCCGAAGTATCAGATGAGTTCTGATGTTTCAGAAGCGGAAATCAATACGAAAGATAAAAAGCGGATGCTGATTGACAACTATGCCGTTTGGAGAATAGAAGATCCGAAGAAATTGATTACAAATGCAAGGACACTTGAGAATGCTGAAACGAAAATGGAAGAGTTCATCTATTCGGCAGTTCGTTCGGAGCTGGGCCAGCTGAATTATGATGAGATCATCAATGATGAGAAGTCATCCAGGGGAAGTTTAAACGACCGCATAACCGAAAAAGTCAACGATCTGCTGCAAAAGGACAGTTATGGCATAAGCTTGACGGATGTCCGGATAAAGCGGACTGACCTGCCCGCCGAAAACGAAGCGTCTGTCTTCAAGAGGATGATTTCAGAGCGGGAATCGAAAGCGCAAGAATACCTTTCCAAAGGTGATGCGAAGAAAAACCGGATCATTGCGGATACTGATAGGAAAGTGAAAGAATTGCTCTCTACTGCAGAGGCTGATGCAGAAGTGATCAGGGCTGAAGGAGAAGGGGAAGCAGCGAAAATCTATAATAAGTCGTTTTCCAAAGATCCCGAATTCTATAAACTATACCGGACTCTAGAATCCTACAAAAAAACGATCGGAGATCAAACTGTAATCGTTCTTCCTTCGGATTCCCCATATGCCAGCTTGTTAATGGGAAATACTAAATAACCTTGATGCCGTCATTTTTCTTTCCGCTTCTACTCATGGTAGAATAGAGAAGGAAAATGAACGGCTTTTTGCGTTTTTATATAGAAGCTATAACTACATAAACCTGTATGACTGGAGGAAGACGGATTTGGATAAAAAGCTAGTACTAATAGATGGAAACAGCATAGCATACCGTGCATTTTTTGCGCTTCCGCTCTTGAATAATGATAAGGGGGTCCATACCAATTCCGTGTACGGATTCACCATGATGCTCAACCGCATTCTTGAAGAAGAAAAGCCAACGCACATACTTGTGGCATTCGATGCGGGTAAAACGACATTCAGACATGCATCATTTAAAGAATATAAGGGAGGGCGCCAAAAAACGCCGCCAGAATTATCGGAGCAATTCCCGTTCATTCGCGAGCTGCTTGATTGTTTTCAAATAAAAAGGTATGAATTGGAGAACTACGAAGCCGATGATATTATCGGTACGCTTTCTTTGCAAGCGGAAAAAGATGGTTTTGAAGTGAAGGTCATTTCCGGTGATAAGGATTTAACGCAATTATCCTCCCCTAGTACGACGGTTTCCATCACGAAAAAGGGGATTACTGAAATTGAGGAATACACTCCAAAGCATATACATGAAAAATACGGTCTTTCCCCTTTGCAAATCATTGATTTAAAAGGGCTGATGGGAGATGCCTCTGACAATATTCCCGGTATTCCGGGAGTTGGTGAAAAGACTGCCCTTAAATTATTGCATCAATTTGAAACAGTTGAAAACCTTTTGCAGTCGATTGATGAGGTAAGCGGACAGAAATTGAAAGAGAAAATAGAAGAACATAAAGACTTGGCCCTATTAAGCAAAGAGTTGGCTACAATAACGAGGGAAGCGCCGCTTGAAGTTTCCGTAAACGAGACTGAGTATACTGGCATGGATCAGGATCGAGTCATCTCATTCTATAAAGAGCTTGGCTTTTCGACTTTGCTCGATAAATTGGATGTAACGGAAAGTGCGCCGCTTGAACAGGAGAAGATTGAGGTTCACTCGGCTGAAATGACAGAAGGAATGTTTGCCGATGAAAGTGCTTTGTATGTTGAAATTTTAGAAGATAATTATCATCGTGCCGATATAATAGGGATCGCCATCAGTAATGAACAAGGTCATTTTTACTTCCATGGAGATGATGCCCTGAATTCCGGGACCTTTAAATCCTGGGCAGAGGATGAAACAAAAAAGAAAACGGTTTTCGATGCGAAGCGTACGGTTGTGGCACTTCGCCATCGAGGAGTCGAAATAAAAGGCATCGATTTTGATGTGTTTTTGGCATCCTATATCCTGGATCCGGCAGAGTCAGTGGACGAAGTGGCTGAAATCACGAAAACTCAAGGTGCTATCCGCCTTGAAACGGATGATGTTTTTTATGGAAAAGGTGCAAAACGCAAAATACCTGAGGAAGCGGAATTGAGGGAGCATATCGCCAGAAAAGCGAAGGCGATTTCGTCCCTGAAAGAACCGATGATCGATAAACTGCAAGAGTTCGAGCAATTTCACCTATTTACGGAACTGGAGCTGCCACTATCGATAATCCTGGCCAATATGGAATGGCAGGGAATCAAGGTGGATATAGACCGACTGAAAAACATGGGACAGGAATTAGCCATTCGCTTAAGAAACATCGAGGCACGAATTTTTGATTTGGCTGGTGAGGCGTTCAATATCAATTCACCTAAACAGCTTGGGGCCATCCTGTTTGAAAAGTTGGAGCTTCCTGTCATGAAGAAAACCAAAACAGGTTATTCGACGTCAGCCGATGTGCTGGAAAAACTGGAGAGCAAGCATGATATCGTTAAGGAGATACTATTGTATCGCCAGCTTGGTAAGTTGCAATCCACTTATATTGAGGGGTTGCTTAAGGTGGTCAATGGCAAAACGGACAAGGTGCACACCCGGTTTAACCAAGCATTGACCCAGACCGGCCGGTTAAGCTCAACAGATCCCAATCTTCAGAATATCCCGATCAGACTGGAAGAAGGAAGGAAAATCAGGCAGGCCTTCATTCCTTCCGAAAAGGATTGGATCATTTTTGCTGCCGACTACTCCCAAATCGAATTGCGCGTTCTGGCGCATATCGCCAATGACAGCGGATTGGTGGAAGCATTCCAGGCCGGGATGGACATCCATACAAAGACAGCCATGGATGTGTTCCATGTATCGGCAGAGGAAGTCACTTCGAACATGAGGCGCCATGCCAAAGCGGTCAACTTCGGAATCGTTTATGGTATAAGTGATTACGGGCTATCGCAAAGTCTTGGCATCACAAGAAAAGAAGCTGGAGAGTTCATCGAGAAGTATTTAAGAAGCTTTCCTGGTGTTCAGGAATATATGGAAGAAAGCATACATGAGGCCCGTCAAAAAGGATATAGCACGACTCTGATGCAAAGAAGGCGCTATATACCTGAGATAACAAGCAGGAATTTCAACATAAGGAGCTTTGCCGAACGGACAGCAATGAACACGCCGATTCAGGGCAGCGCCGCGGATATCATCAAGCTTGCCATGATAAACATGAATAAGCGCCTGAAAAGTGAAGGGCTTAAAACGAGAATGCTTCTTCAGGTGCATGATGAATTGATTTTTGAAACCCCTCCTGAGGAACTGGAAATCCTTAAAGTGATCGTTCCGGAGGAAATGGAAAGTGCCATTGAATTGAACGTGCCCCTTAAAGTGGACTATGCTTTCGGGCCAACATGGTTTGATGCCAAATAATAAAAGATAGGTGATTGCAATGCCAGAACTTCCAGAAGTGGAAACAGTCAGAAGAACGTTAGAGCAGCTCGTACTCGGAAAAGAGATCAAGGAAGTGTCCGTCTTTTGGCCAAAGATCATTAAAGCGCCTGAACCTGTCGAACAGTTTCAAGATGCTTTAAGGGGACAGACGATAAGGGGAATAGGCCGTCGGGGCAAGTTCCTCATTTTCACCTTGGATGATTATTCGATGGTTTCGCATTTAAGAATGGAAGGGAAATACGGCGTGCATCCAAAAGAAGAGCCGTATGATAAGCATACCCATGTGATCTTCACATTCACTGATGGCAGTGAACTTCGGTACAGGGATGTCCGGAAATTCGGAACGATGCATCTATTTGCCAAAGGGGAAGAACTGGATCGGCTTCCCCTTTTGCATTTAGGGCCGGAACCTTTGTCTGAAGATTTTACTGTCGAGGGGCTAAGTAGGAAGCTGGCAAGAACCAACAGAAAAATCAAGCCCGTTCTCCTTGATCAAACGGTTGTCGTCGGGATTGGGAATATATATGTGGATGAGTCGTTATTCCGCTCCCGTATTCATCCAGAGAGAATCGCTTCTTCACTTTCATTGCAGGAAATCAAGACGTTGCATGGAGAAATCATTGCGACTTTAGGGGAAGCTGTGGAAAAAGGCGGAAGTACGATTCGTTCATACATTAATTCCCAAGGGCAAATCGGCATGTTTCAGTTGGAATTGAATGTTTATGGACGAAAGGGCGAGAACTGCAAAACATGCGGCACGCCCCTTGAGAAACTGGTTGTTGCAGGACGCGGTACACATATTTGCCCGTTATGCCAGCCGCTTAAATAGGTAATGTTTTTTCAAACACATCGGATGGGCTCCTTCCATATACTAGGGTAGCAACGAGTAGGGAAGGAGTAATATTCCGATGTGGCTACAAATTATTTTTCTTGCTTTTGCAGTTAGTATTGACGGATTTGGCGTAGGTTTGACATTCGGTATGCGGAAGATGAAAATCCCCTTAAGGTCAATAGCGGTCATCTCATTTTGCTCTGCATTGAGTTTAGGTATAGCGATGGTCATCGGACAATTCATCAGTCAGCTCATATCTATCGGGGCGGCTGAAAAAACGGGTGGCATCATCCTCATTTTTCTTGGTGCCTGGATGGTATACCAGTATTTTAAGCCTGAAAAAGATTTGAAAGATGATAGATATCATGAAAAGATCATTTTTAATTTTGAAATTAAATCACTTGGGGTAGTCATTAATATTTTACAAAAACCATTGAATGCCGATTTTGATAAATCAGGTACGATTACAGGTGTTGAAGCGCTTGTTCTCGGGTTTGCACTTTCGCTGGATGCGTTCGGGGCTGGAGTTGGAGCGGCTATGATCGGGATTTCACCGATCATCCTCGCAGGGTGCATCGCTGTTATGAGTTCGATTTTCATTTGGAGCGGAATTCAAAGCGGAAAATTGCTTTCAAATAATAAAGTTGTCCAGCATTTGACCTTTCTTCCAGGTGTACTATTGATTATCATCGGTTTATTCAAGTTATGATAAGGTTAAAAGGGGGAGCTTATGGGACAAATCATCGGAATCACCGGAGGCATTGCCAGTGGGAAAAGCACGGTCAGCCTCTATTTACAGGAACTCGGATTCACGATTGTCGATGCAGATCTGGCTTCCCGTGCTGTCGTTGAGCCAGGTGAAGAAGCCTATCACCAAGTTGTGAAGGCATTTGGAGAAGATATCTTATTGACGGATGGGAATATAGATCGCGTAAAGCTTGGATCGATCATATTTAATGATCAAGAAAAGAGATTGCTATTGAATGGCATCGTGCATCCTGCCGTCAGGAATTGGATGCGGGTGAAAACGGAAGCGGCACTATCATCAGGAGAAGAAACGGTGTTCATGGATATTCCGCTCCTATTCGAAAGCAAGCTGACATTCATGGTGGATAAGACGCTTTTGATTTATGTGGATGAGCAAGTTCAATTGCAGCGATTAATGAACAGGAATGGTCTTTCGGAGACGGAGGCACTTGCCAGGATCAATTCGCAAATGCCCTTGGCCGATAAAAAGGCTTTAGCGGATGCCGTCATCGATAATAATGGTGACATTAATGAAACGAAGCGGCAAGTGAAGGCCATACTAAGCGAATGGTATGTCATATAATCATGATAAAAAGAAGAAACCGCCCGGTTTCTTCTTTTTATGTTGAAAAAATAAGAACAATCCGCATTTTTATTAGCACAATTCCTCTGAATTATGTTATACTAATTACATGTGAAGGGTAATAAGTATAACACTAATATTTCTGGAGGGTCCGAACAATGAATTCAAGAATAGCGATTAACGGATTTGGGAGAATTGGAAGAATGGTTTTCCGAAAAGCCATATTAGATGAGAGTTTGGACATTGTTGCCATAAATGCAAGCTATCCAGCTGAAACTTTAGCACACTTACTAAAATATGATACGATACATGGTAAATTCGACGGTATCATTATAGCTGAAGATGATTCACTAGTAGTGAATGGCCGCCGAGTAAAACTAATAAATAACCGCGATCCAAAGCTATTGCCTTGGAAAGAGATGAACATAGATATTGTAATTGAAGCCACTGGCAAATTCAATGATCGTTCTAAAGCGGCTCTTCATTTAGACGCAGGGGCAAAAAGAGTTATATTATCAGCGCCGGGTAAAAATGAAGACGTTACCATTGTAATGGGAGTGAATCAGGAGGTGCTGGAAATTGACAAGCATTTCGTCATATCCAATGCATCTTGTACAACGAACTGCCTTGGACCTGTTGCAAAAGTGCTTGATGAAAAATTCGGCATAAACAACGGTTTAATGACAACGATACATTCTTATACAAATGATCAAAATAATATCGATAACCCGCACAAAGACTTGAGACGTGCCCGTGCCGCTGCGGAAAGCATGATTCCTACGACTACAGGAGCTGCAAAAGCCATCTCACTAGTGTTGCCGCAATTAAAAGGCAAGCTTCATGGAATGGCGATACGCGTACCGACACCAAACGTATCTTTAGTCGATCTTGTTGTGGATTTAAACCGTGACGTAACGATTGAAGAAGTGAACCAAGCCTTCATCGATGCTTCAGAAAATGAACTCAAAGGAATCATGGAATTCACGATGGAACCTTTAGTTTCCAGTGATTTCAAAACGAATCCACACTCTGCAATCATCGATGGATTGACGACGATGATGATCGGGGACAGGAAAGTGAAGGTCCTTGCTTGGTATGATAATGAGTGGGGTTACTCCAACCGTGTAGTGGACCTTGTAAAATTGGCTGGCTCCGAGTTGAAAAAAATGTCCGAAGTCGAATTATCAGTAAAATAAAATGAAAAAACCGAGCCTGCTAAAATTTTTTAGCGGGCTATTTTTGATTTTTTATCGGATTTGAAGCAGTTATAGAGAATGGTGACCTAACGCATACCATACTTTTCTTTTGCATCTGCTCCTGGTTTTCCAACTTTCTCATCACTAGTTCAACTAGAAGCTCTAAGATATGATTATCATGCGTATTTCCGGGTGTTACTATCGTCCCTAAAACAAATCCATTGCGTATGATGCCGTATGAAACGAATAGGCAAACTTATTTTGTTCGTTCATCATTCACATAATAGTAGCTACTCTCAGTATCAGTTGAACTGCCCTTAATCTCCTTGGTTTCTTCCTTAAATAGACTGTAGGTAAAAGAGTTCTATCTTACTGTTAAAACAAAGTTGATTGGAACGGAAGGTACGAGACTCCTGCGGGGAAAGTGCGTCCAAGGGAGACCCCACAGGCGCTATGGCGCCGAGGAGGCTCCCGGACCGCCCGCGGAAAGCGAGTGCCAGGAGTGGAAATCAACGGCCTAATATACTGTAGACAAACTCAATTATTGAGTTTGTCTACAGTCAGAGCCTGCTAAATTTTTTTAGGGGCTATTTTTAATACAGTGATCAATTAATTCCTTGCTGCTTTAAGGCGCTGAATAAACCGAAGACGGAATTTGCTCCACATTTGAACCTTCGCTATATCCCCATTACATATAAAGTTTATCTTTCCAAAAATTCAATTTGGAGTTGCAAAAAAAATTCAAACCATATATACTATGAATCGTGAACTTCTTCAATAGCGGTTTGCATGATGGCTACTTAAAGGGTTAGGACCTCTTTGGACTAACTTTCCCCCGTGGTAGTTATCAGAACTTATTTTTAAATCATGGTAAGGGGGAAGCTTAATATGGAAACAGCTTACACTATGGAAACTATGGGTAGACACGTCATTTCTGAACTTTGGGGTTGTGACTTTGAAAAACTGAACAATATCGATTTAATTGAAAAGATTTTTGTTGATGCTGCTTTGAAATCAGGTGCAGAGGTACGAGAAGTTGCCTTTCACAAATTTGCTCCACAAGGAGTCAGCGGGGTTGTCATCATTTCTGAATCACACTTAACGATTCACAGTTTTCCAGAACACGGCTATGCGAGCATTGATGTCTATACATGCGGTAACTTGGATCCGAATATTGCGGCAGATTATATTGCAGAAGCTTTGAATGCGCAAACACGTGAAAACATAGAATTACCACGTGGATTAGGTCCTGTACAAATGAAAAAAGCCAATATAAGTGCCCTATAAAAAACACGTATACACAGAGATGCCATGGGTGCATCTCTTTTTTAATGCAATCAATCGGCAGTCTGCTTCCCTTTATAGGGGAGGATGCCCTTGCAGCATAAAGACTTTGACAACGGTGCTTCAACGGCAGAACAAAAAGTGCCTGCTGCCGGAAGTTACACTTTTTACTTGTACTGGCCGTTCCATTTAATATAAGATTAAGATAGAGAAGTAATTCCTTGGGGAACATTTAGATAGGGGAGTCCTACATAAAATACGGAGCTGATAATGATGAAATGCCCATCATGTCAATATAACGGAACAAGAGTGCTCGATTCCAGGCCAGTCGATGAAAGTAAATCGATTCGACGACGCCGTGAATGTGAGGCATGTGGTTTTCGATTCACGACATTTGAAAAGGTGGAGGAAACACCGCTTATTGTAGTGAAAAAGGGCGGGACGCGGGAAGAGTTCAGTCGTGATAAAATCCTGCGTGGCTTAATCAGGGCTTGCGAAAAACGCCCGGTTCCCTTGAAAGAACTAGAGCAAATTACCAGTTATGTAGAAAAAGAACTACGAAACCAGGGCATATCGGAAGTGAAAAGCGACAATGTCGGCGAGATGGTGATGGACAAGCTGGCAGAAGTCGATGAGGTTGCCTATGTAAGGTTCGCATCCGTCTATCGACAATTTAAAGACATCAATGTCTTTATCGATGAATTGAAAGATTTGATAAATAAAGAAAGAAAGTAGAGCTGAAGATTCACTTTGGCTCTTTTTTCACTACATCTTTTGAAAGGTTTGAATGGAGATGTCAAAGCATTGGCAAGAATTGCTCCCAGCTGATTCATATTTGGTCTCATCTGCGGGGCTGCTTCATGACTATGATCGGAAAATACTTACCCGACTATATCAACCTCTTATTGGACCTATATGCATTAGCCTATATATGACGTTATGGAGTGAGTTGGAGGAGAACAGGCTATGGTCGGAAACCTCCTCACATTATCAATTAATGAATACCATCGGCCTTAAGTTAGCTGATATTTACGAAGCCCGGCTTTTACTTGAGGGAATCGGTCTGTTGAATGTATATAAGAAATCGAAAAATGAAACGAAGGAATTCATCTATGAGTTAAACCCGCCGCTTTCCCCCCAGCAGTTTTTCACGGATGGAATGCTGAATATTTACTTATACAAAAAAATCGGTAAAGCGCAATTCAACCGGTTAAAGAGATTCTTTTGTGATGACCATATCTTAACCGATCAATATGAAGGTGTGACTAAATCTTTTGCGGAAGTATTCTCATCAGATCATTTGGACTCTTTATATGTAACGGATGAAGCGAAAAATGAATGGCAGCCGATGCCTGAACAGCAATACATCGATCGGAAGGAAGGCGTCGAGCCATCGGGGTTTGATGACTTATTTGATTTCGACCTTTTATTTGCCGGGATAAAATCCTCGATCGTACCGAAAAAGGCATTTACTCCGAAAATAAAAAATACGATTGCCAAACTTGCTTTTTTATATGGCATCGATCCGCTTGAAATGCAAAAACTAGTAATGGATGCCGTTTCATTGGATGATGAGATCGATGAGGAAGTGCTCAGAAAGGCGGCAAGGGACTGGTATCAGATTGAACGACAGGCCGATATGCCTTCCCTTGTCAATCGGGTGCAGCCGATTCGTGAACGGACGCAAAAAGAGGAACCGAAAACACAGGAACAAGAGTTAATCCGCCATTTGGAGACGATTTCCCCAAGGGAGCGGCTGATGCAATTGTCTGGCGGTGCAGAGCCATCAAGCGGTGATTTGAAAGTCGTTGAGGGCGTGATGATCAATCAAAAGCTGAATCCGGGTGTCGTCAATGTCTTGATTGAATATGTCATGCTCAAAACGGATATGAAGTTCACGAAGGGCTATGTCGAAAAGCTGGCAGGCCATTGGGCACGACTGAAGGTCTCCACGGTGGTCGAGGCGATGGAGCTAGCTAAAAATGAACATAGGAAATATCAGGACTGGGCTCAAGGAAGCAGGAATGCTGCGAAGGGCGGCCGGAAAAAGGCGATACGTGAAGAAGTGGTTCCGGAGTGGCTTGAGAAAAAAGAAGAAGCACAGCAGGAGCAGAATGCAGATCAGCCTGAATTGGATGCCCAGAAACGCGAGCTTCTGGAGAAATGGAAGCAGTGGAAAGCAGGAGGTGAAATGAACGATGGAAAAGATTAATAGGTCCCTTAATAAATTGGCGAATACAAATCAATTTCAACAGCGTTATGAAAAGCTGAAGCAGGAGATTTTTGAAAACGAACAAGTGCGGTTATTTATGAATGCCAACAGCTCGACGGTCACGAAGGAAATGATTGATAAAAACTTGGGGAAGCTTTATGAGTTCACTTCACAAAGCAATAAGTGTGATAAATGTCCGAGCTTGGATGGCTGCATCAATATGATGCAGGGGTATTATCCCAAATTGGTGGTTCAAGGGAAAGCCCTGAACCTGCATTATGAAGTCTGCCCGCGGAAATTGGCAGAGGATGAAAAGCGGAAACGGGAAAAGTTGATCCGCAGCCTGTATGTACCGAAGGATATTTTAAAGGCGAGCATTGAAGACTTTACCCAAACGGATAATGAAAACAAACGCTTGTCTGTCTTAAGTAAAGCGATGTCGTTCATTATGGAATATGAGCCAGGTAAAAGGCAAAAAGGCTTATATATTTATGGGAAATTCGGCGTTGGGAAAACGTACTTATTAGGTGCGATTGCCAATGAACTTGCAAAAAGGCAAATTTCCTCCCTTATTGTCTATGTACCTGACTACTTGAGGGAACTTAAGGGATCGATAGGTGATAATACGGTCAATGAAAAAATTGAAATGGTGAAAACGGCACCTGTCCTCATGCTTGATGATATTGGAGCGGAGTCCATGACGAGCTGGGGACGCGATGAGGTTTTTGGTCCGATTTTACAATTCAGGATGCTGGAAAACCTGCCAACGTTTTTCACTTCGAATTTTGACTTGAATGGCCTGGAGAACCACCTGACCTTTTCACAGCGTGGTGAGAAGGAAGAAGTGAAGGCGGCCAGGGTACTGGAAAGAATTCAATATTTAGCTGAGCCGGTCAAGCTTGATGGCATGAATCGGAGAAGATGAAGAAAAGTGGTCTCTTAATGGAGGTCACTTTTTTCATCTTACAAGGCTCATCCTACTTCTAAACACGTCCCCATCCCCATATACATGAAAAAAGAAGCAAGGGGGAAGGGGGGATGTCGTAGTGCAAATTTCGTTTCAAAACGATTCAGAGGCATTGAAATTACTGAATTTCGTTTCTGTCCATCCACTGGGGGCAGAATTTCAAGCATATATTCGATTTCTTCCGCAACAAGGCATGTATGTGGATATGACGGAGTCTTCAGGTGATGAATGGCTAATTCTGCTTCGTGATGCATTTCATTCTTTTTTATTGGAAGAAAAGACGCTTCCTGTTCTGGAGCAAATAATAGTCGGTAAATTTTTTTATAGGGAACGGGAAGAAATTGAAGCCATCATTGAAATTGCATCATCAATCATCGAGGTGGAAAGAACCAGGAGTCAAGATGAAGCATTCAGTACGGAGAAACGATTGATTGAGGAGGGACTTCAAAGCATCTTGGCTGGAAAGGTATCTTTTTCATTCGATTCTTTTACGACCTTCCGTTTGAAATCATTTCAGCACACGTTGGAAAAGTATGTCGTCAAGGCGATTGATGAATACAAGCTGGAACAGGACTATCAAAATTTCATTGCTACGCTCCGTGATTGCCTTCAAGGGCAGGAGTCGAAATTAAGAAAGCTTCACCTGGTCAACCGGGATGGTTTTCATTTCTATGATCAGAAGTTCAGCAAGCTCGACCGCCCAAAAATCAATAGTATGATCGACAGGAGGCTTCTTGCCAAAAGTTCACTATTTCTCGATACGGTGATACTTGCCCCGCTTTTATCGATTGCTCCTGAAAACTTGTGTATCTATACCGATGACAAGGATGAGGGGCTGATCCAGACCATTTCAAGGATTTTCGAAGAACGGGCCACTATCCTGCCACTTTCGTCATTTTCTATGCATTTGAATGATCTTTCGTGGAAAAAAGAAAATTAACCTTGATTTTCACCGTATAACAAATTATAATTTCCTACATACTATTAAAAAACTAAAAGTTATGATGAGGACAAGGGTATTCTAGTCGCCGATTATCAGAGAGGGGAGCCAACAGGCTGTAAGCTTCCTATTCGCATGGAACACTTACCACCTTTAAACTTCGGCTCGGAAAGCAGGCATCCTGTGAATATGAGCTGACGGGAAGCTGCCGTTACCAAGTTACAAGTGCCATTTTGCCGTGAAAGCAAGCTGGAACGAGGGTGGAACCGCGGGTTAATGATATTTATTACTAAGCTCGTCCCTGTTTTATACAGGGACGGGCTTTTTTGTGTTGTAATGGAATCAAATACCTGTAATTTGTTCGAACAATAAGAAGGAGTGAAACTCAATGTCAGAATTACTGAAAATATCTTTTCCTGACGGAGCGGTTAAGGAGTTTGCTAAAGGCACAACAACTGAAGACATCGCTGCATCCATCAGTCCTGGTTTAAGGAAAAAATCCATTGCCGGAAAATTCAATGGTGAATTATATGATTTGAAACGGCCGATTGAACAAGATGGTTCAATCGAAATCGTCACACAGGACACAGCGGATGCTCTTGAAGTATTGCGTCACAGTACAGCGCACTTGATGGCACAAGCGATCAAACGTTTGTACAAAAACGCTAAATTCGGCGTGGGTCCAGTCATCGAGGGCGGCTTTTACTATGATATGGATCTGGAGGAATCATTGACTCCCGAAGACCTTCCATTGATTGAAAAAGAAATGAAGAAAATCGTCAACGAGAACTTGGAAATTTCCCGCATCGAAGTAAGTCGTGATGAAGCGATTTCCCGTTTTAAAGAAATAGGCGACGAGTATAAATTGGAGTTGATCGATGCAATTCCTGCCGATCAGCAGGTAACGCTTTATGAGCAGGGTGAATTTTTTGACCTTTGTCGTGGAATTCATGTTCCATCAACTGGGAAAATCAAAGAATTCAAGCTATTGAGCATCGCTGGAGCATACTGGAGAGGCGATAGCAAAAACAAAATGCTGCAACGCATTTACGGTACGGCTTTCTATAAAAAAGAAGATTTGGCCGAACACCTGCGTTTCCTTGAAGAAGCAAAGGAACGTGACCATCGTAAAATCGGTAAAGAATTGAACTTGTTCATGAGCTCACAGAAAGTGGGGCAAGGGCTGCCGATGTGGTTGCCAAAAGGAGCGACCATCCGCCGGACAATCGAAAGGTATATCGTGGACAAGGAAGAACGGTTGGGTTATGACCATGTCTACACACCTGTAATGGGTAGCGTGGACCTTTATAAAACTTCTGGACACTGGGATCATTACCAGGACGGCATGTTCCCTGTCATGGAGATGGAAAACGAACAGCTTGTCCTGCGTCCGATGAACTGCCCGCATCACATGATGGTCTATAAAAACAGCATCCACAGCTACCGGGAACTGCCAATCCGGATTGCCGAGCTAGGCTTGATGCACCGCTATGAAATGTCAGGTGCCCTTTCAGGTCTTCAGCGTGTACGTGGGATGACATTGAATGATGCACACATTTTTGTCCGCCCCGACCAAATCAAAGAAGAGTTCAAGCGCGTTGTGAACCTGGTTCTGGAAGTATATAAAGATTTCGATATCAAGGATTATTCATTCCGTCTGTCATATCGCGATCCGCAGGATACAGAAAAATACTTCGATGATGATGACATGTGGGAAAAAGCGCAAAGCATGTTAAAAGGCGCCATGGATGAACTTGGTCTGGATTACTTTGAAGCGGAAGGTGAGGCGGCATTCTACGGTCCTAAGCTTGATGTTCAGGTACGTACTGCTTTAGGGAAAGATGAAACGCTTTCCACTGTTCAGCTTGATTTCTTGCTTCCTGAACGTTTTGATCTTAATTACGTCGGTGAGGACGGCAAGCAGCATCGTCCGGTTGTTATCCACCGCGGTGTCGTTTCCACAATGGAACGTTTTGTCGCTTACTTGATCGAAGAATACAAGGGGGCATTCCCGACTTGGCTTGCACCTATCCAAGCACAAGTGATCCCGGTCTCACCTGAAGTGCACTTGGATTATGCGAAAGAAGTACAGGAAAAACTTAAGGCGCAAGGCATTCGTGTCGACCTGGATACACGTGACGAGAAAATCGGTTACAAAATCCGTGAAGCGCAAATGCAAAAAATCCCGTACATGCTGGTTGTTGGAGACAACGAAGCCAAAGAAGGCAGCGTGAATGTACGTAAGTACGGTGAACAAAAATCCGAAACGATCGCTTTTGAAGATTTCGTTTCAGCGATTAAGGCTGAAGTAAGCCGTTAACATCAAAAAGAGGGGCACATATAGTTGTGTCCCTCTTTTTAATTATGGCATGATAAAATGAAACCATCATGTGAAAATATGTACAGCAATGAAAAGGAGGGGCAGCATGAAAAAGAAATTTACTTATCTATTCGGACCGACATTCCTTGTCATCATCATCTTATTGTTATTGGATGGTTATCGACAATATGCCATCGTCCCGGTCCTGTTATTTTGGATAGCCCTATTTTCTTGGGACGCCATTGAGAAAAAGAAAAAGGCGAAAGAAAACTCTTAACATTTGATGGCTTCTGTCAGTATGGACTGTAACCAAAGGGGGAGTGGGGATAAATGGAGATTAGAAAGGCTTCAAGGGAAGACGCGGATAACTTGGCTGCTCTGTTCAATCATGTTGAAGATTCCGGGTATATGCTGTTCAACCCTGGGGAAAGAAAAGCGACAGCGAAACAAATGGAGAAGCAAATGGAGCAAATCGAAAAAAATCCCCTTTCCGTTTTCCTCGTTGCTGCTAGCGGCCATGAACTGTATGGTTACCTGATCTTATTGGGCAATCAAATGGGCCGAACGAGGCATTCAGCCAAAATCGTCATCGGCATCAATGAAACTGACCGGGGAAAAGGCATTGGTACGAAGCTATTTCAAAAAATGGAGGAGCATGCACGGACAAACGGAATCCGGCACCTGGAATTGTCCGTGATTGCAAACAACGCCCCTGCGCTTTCCTTATATCGAAAGATGGGTTTTGAAAAGGAAGGAATAAAGCGGGAATCATTGTTTTTTGATGGGAAGTATCATGATGAATATTTTTTGTCCAAATTACTTTAAAAAACGTATTGTCAAATAACTGAATGTCTGATAATATTAATTTTGTTGTGAAAAACGAATAAATTAGCATTTGACAAGTCATCAGTGTTTATGATATATTTCTAAAGTGAATTGAATACGTGTTTGATGAAAAGAAGAAGCACCCGCTTCTCACCTGGTTGACGCAAACAATGCAGTTAACAGGTCATGATTTGATTATTTGGATCTTTCTGAATGAGTCTATCAGTGTGGGTGCAGCATGCATCCACACTTTTTTATTATGATTATATCCTGTAAGCGAGTTGTGAGCGTGACCGAATTTATTCAAATATTCGTATTCGCCAATATCTTTGGAGGTGGCTAACTATTAGTAAAGACGCGATGGTAAACGAGGGCATCCGAGCCCGTGAAGTTCGTCTTATTGACCAAAACGGAGAACAACTTGGAATTAAAACGAAATTCGAAGCATTGGAAATTGCCGCTCGTGTAAATCTTGATCTAGTTTTAGTTGCTGCAAATGCAAAGCCTCCGGTAGCCCGGATCATGGACTACGGAAAACACCGCTTCGAGCAGCAAAAGAAAGACAAGGAAGCACGTAAAAATCAAAAAGTCATCAGTCTGAAAGAGGTTCGTTTGAGCCCGACGATTGAAGAACACGATTTCAATACGAAGCTTCGCAACGGTATTAAATTCCTTGAAAAAGGCGATAAAGTAAAAGCTTCTATCCGATTCAAAGGACGTGCCATTACGCATAAGGAAATTGGTCAACGTGTACTCGTTCGTTTTTCTGAAGCATGTAAAGAAGTGGCTACAATCGAGCAACACCCAAAAATGGACGGGCGCAGCATGTTCATTATCTTAGCACCGAAAAACGAAAAGTAATTGTAAAGTAATTTGTAATGAGGAGGAATACCTTATGCCTAAAATGAAAACTCACCGCGGATCTGCTAAACGTTTCAAAAAGACTGGATCCGGCAAACTTAAGCGTTCTAACGCTTACACAAGCCATTTATTTGCTAACAAATCTACTAAGCAAAAGCGTAAGCTTCGCAAAGCTAGCCTTGTAAGCAAAGGTGACTTCAAACGTATTCGTCATATGCTAGACAACATTAAATAAGTTCGATTTATCGAGTTAAATAGGAGGGAAATAACATGCCACGTGTAAAAGGCGGTACTGTTACTCGCAAACGTCGTAAAAAGGTAATAAAATTAGCTAAAGGTTACTATGGCGCGAAACATATTCTTTTCAAAGTAGCTAACCAACAAGTAATGAAGTCAGGAAACTATGCTTTCCGTGACCGTCGTCAAAAGAAACGTGATTTCCGCAAACTTTGGATCACTCGTATCAACGCTGCAGCACGCATCAACGGTCTTTCTTACAGCCGTTTAATGCATGGTCTAAAGCTTGCTGGTATCGAAGTGAACCGCAAAATGCTTGCTGATCTTGCTGTTGCTGACGAACAAGCTTTTGCTCAATTAGCAACTGCTGCTAAACAACAATTAGACAAATAAGTCTGACTGATACAGCCACTCTCTTTTCAAGAGGGTGGCTTTTTACATATTTAAAGGAGGGAATAAGGATGCAAGGAGTATGGTTCATTGCTGCTTATATGATCATCACAAACATCATCGGGTTTGCCTTAATGGGAATCGACAAAAGGAAAGCGCGTAATGGGGAGTACCGGATCAGTGAAAAGACACTTTGGTTTTGGGCGGTTATAGGCGGAGGGACTGGGTCCTTTTTGGGGATGAAGCAATTCCGCCATAAGACGAAGCATGCCGCTTTTAAGTGGGGCCTGCCGATATTGATGATTCTTCAGATAGGCTTATTGATTAAGATATTCATTCAATTGTAATATGTAGCCGCTATAATGTATATGCTTGTAGAAGCAGCAAAGAGTAGCTGGAGGGAGAGCATGAATGATAAACTGACACTTGTGATGAGCTACGTTCAATCAGGAAGCGTGTTTGCACCGTTGATTTTTATCACTTTTCATTTATTAAGGCAATTTTTATTCATTCCCGTCATTGTGGTTTGCATGTCTGGAGGAGTATTATTCGGGGCAGCTTTTGGAACCATCTATTCGGTAATCGGTTTGACGTTGTCCAGTATGGCCTTTTATTTCGTGATAGGCAAATTTCCGAAAACAAAGGATAGGCTGCTGCGGCTTAAGAATAAGCTTTTTGGAAACCGAAAGCTAAACAGCCGGCAAATTGCAGTACTGAGGCTAATACCATTCATTCACTTTTACTTGCTGTCGCTTTGCTTATTGGAATCCAATAAAGGGCTGAAAAATTATTTTTATCTATCCTTCATGACCAATCTCCCTGTAGCATTCGTATATACGGTTTTTGGCCACTATATTTCAGATTTCAGTCCAACCCTGATCGTCATCATTTTATTATCCTTAACCTTATTGCTCTATTTATTGAGAGAGAAACAGACGGTCGTTCCCTGGAAGGAATTTTTTCGTTCAGATGATTAATATAGAGCCTTGAGTACATTTTTCTCAAGGCTCTTCATTACGTGTGATTTTTTTTCATTTTTGTAAAAATTCCTTAACAGGGCTTTTCCAATCAATAACGGCATCCGGATATTGTTTTTTTATGGCTTCCTCGATTTTTAAAAAGTCATTTCGCTTCAAGCCTTTTAGGCCGGCCACTTTCTTGGGCCATATGAAGATGGAGATGACCTCAAAGGAGCGTTCCGTCGTCCCTAGATACTTTTCCCCTTCAAACATCACCCCGTTGTACGTCAATAAAAAATTCTTTCGTATATTGGCTGTATCGTCGAGCAGAAAGAACTTTTTCTGTTCATGTGCCAGCTCTAATTTTCTTTTCGGATTAAATAGATATTTGATGACTGTATATATTAAGAAAATGATGAGAGCCAAAAGAATGAACCGCATGATCAATACCATGGAGCTACCTCCTTAAACAGAGTGATTCCCTTCATTTACGTATGGGTTTTTAATAAGTTTCATTTATTTGATATAATTTAGGGGAAGACAAGGAAAGAAGTGATGAAAATGAACATAGGTAAATTAATGGAAATGCAGGCAGCTTTGGATGAGCATATACAATCAAAGCATGAATTGGGTTCTGAAGACTTGGTGGAACGGAAGATACTTGCTCTTTTAGTGGAGCTTGGTGAGCTAGCCAATGAAACGAGATGTTTTAAATTCTGGAGTCTTAAAGGCCCCTCTGATAAAGAAACGATTTTGGCTGAATACGTGGATGGCATTCATTTCATTTTGTCACTCGGGATCGAACGGGGATTTTTACCGGAAGTTCCATCTGCCCCAACCATGCATCAGGAGGATTTGACTGTTCAATTTACGGCTATTTACGGCTACATCAGTGAATTTCGCACACAGTTGACAGAGTCATCTTTCCAAAAGGTATTTGCTGCGTATTTACATTTAGGGGAGTTGCTTGGATTTTCGGCAATGGATGTGGAAAAAGCTTATGTAAGCAAAAATGAAGTGAATTACGAAAGGCAAAAGCAAGGCTACTGATTGTTTATGTAATCGATTGTCTGTATAATTATTCTTGTAATGTAAGTTATAGGGAGGTAAAAGAATGGCTCAATTGGATGAAACGTTAAAGATGCTTCGGGACTTAACGGATGCTAAAGGCATTGCAGGAAATGAAAGTGAAGTAAGAAAAGTGATGACCGAATACATAACACCATTTGCGGATGAAATATCGACAGATGGCCTGGGGAGTTTGATTGCCAAGAAAACGGGAGATGAAAACGGACCGAAAATCATCGTTACCGGGCATATGGACGAAGTCGGTTTCATGATCACCCAAATTGATGATAAAGGATTTTTGCGTTTTCAGCCGGTAGGGGGCTGGTGGTCACAGGTAATGCTGGCCCAGCGCGTGACGATCGTTACAGGTAAAGGTGATATAACTGGCATTATCGGTTCCAAGCCGCCACATATCCTGTCAGCCGATGCAAGGAAGAAGCCGATTGATATAAAAGATATGTTTATTGATATTGGTGCATCCAGCAAAAAAGAGGTTAAGGAATGGGGCGTCAAGCCAGGGGATATGGTTGTGCCATATTTTGAATTCACGGTCATGAATAATGAAAAGATGCTTCTCGCCAAAGCCTGGGACAATCGAATTGGCTGTGCAATCGCCATTGATGTGCTTAAACAGCTGAAAGAAAGCGACCATCCTAATGTAGTATATGGAATTGGCGCAGTGCAAGAAGAGGTCGGCCTGCGTGGCTCCAAAACATCCACATTCAAAATTCAGCCGGATATCGGCTTTGCCGTCGATGTCGGCATTGCTGGTGATACACCGGGGGTTTCCGAAAAAGAAGCGATGAGTAAGATGGGGGAAGGCCCGCAAATCGTCATCTATGATTCATCGATGGTGGCACATAAGGGATTGCGCGATTTCGTCACCGACACGGCTGATGAATTGAATATTCCTTATCAATATGAATCGATTCCAGGCGGCGGGACGGATGCCGGCTCCATCCATTTAACGGCAAATGGTGTTCCCGCTCTGGCGATCACGATTGCCACACGCTACATTCATTCACACGCAGCAATGCTACACAGGGATGATTATGAGAATGCAGTTAAGCTCATTGTCGAAGTGATTAAACGCCTCGATCGCGAAGCGGTTGATCGGATCATTTACGAATAATATAGTGAAATTAAAAATGGAGAGGCCTAATTTAGGTCCTCTCCATTTTCTATTTCTTATATCTACTTATCTTCGACGATTATATAGACCGCTTTGATGGGGCCATGGACTCCGACGACAAGGTCCATTTCGATATCAGCAGAGTTGCTCGGGCCTGTTATGAAATTGATGCAGGAAGGAACGACCTCGCCCCGTTTAACTTTTGAACGGATGGCCGCAGCAGCCTGGGTCATTCGCGGTACGATGGTGCTTTTTGGAATGATGGAAACATGGCAAGAGGGAAGGAAGCTGATGGAACGGCCGTGATCCTTGTCGCTGAACAAGACGACGGTCGCTGATTCTGCTAATGTCATCTCACTGAATGTGATTCCGATGTTAGCACTTTCGGCTTTTTCGATATTTTCTTTCCCGGCTTGGTGATCCCATATATGGACATCTTTTTCCTTTAAGATACCCTCTAACCCATAGTCGGAAAACCGATCGTCCTTAGGGATGATCAAGGGACCGTTTCCAAGCTCCTCGATTACCTGTGTTAAACAATGCATCACTTCCTTGGAGTCGGTAACGTGAAATTGAGTATGCACCCGTTTACATTGCTCCTCCAATTCCGCGACAAGATCATTTGGTGTCGCATGTTTCAAAACTTCTTTTTGGGGGGCGTGCTTCCATTCCGGAACGGAGATGCCTTCCGTAATAGGACCCCTTCCCAGGTTTTTTGCTATATTGTTTAAAAATGTCCCTTCATTATGGATGATTCCATTCATGATGGTTTCCCTCCTTTTTCCCGATTTTTGAACCAGTCCCGAAAGCTCTCTTTCCCTGGAGCAGGGAACTCGCGGCTTTCTGTCCAAGTTTTGAGCGGTCCCGGTCCTTTCGAGATGATATCCCCCGTTTTAAAAGGGGACATCGCTGATGGTGCGATTTTGGAGCCGAATTTATAAAGCATAGGCGATGCCGCACCAATTCCGAAGGCCTTCATGGCCATCTTTTCTGAAAACGGCGCCATTTTTTCCTTTTCAACGATGACTTCCCGATGCTTCCTCAGTAAATCATGGAGAGGAATCTTTACCGGACAGGCATCTGTACAGGCGGCACAAAGAGTGGAGGCATATGGAAGTTCCTTGAAATCATCATATCCTCCGAGTAAAGGTGAAAGCACAGCACCGATTGGTCCGGGGTATATTGAACCATATGAATGACCGCCAACCTGGCGATAGACTGGGCAGACATTTATACAGGCAGCACAGCGAATGCATTGAAGAACGGATTGAAACTCAGTTCCCAAGATGGAGGAGCGTCCATTATCCACGATCACAAGGTGAAACTCCTCGGGTCCGTCTACATCACCTTCATCACGCGGACCGGTAAGTGCGGTGATGTAACTGGTCAATCTTTGGCCGACAGCGCTTCTTGTCAATAAGCTGACAAGGACTTCGAATTCATCGAATGTAGGTACAAGCCGTTCCATTCCCATCACGGTGATTTGCGTTTTTGGGAGGGCGGTGACCAAATCTGCATTTCCTTCATTCGTCACCAAACCGATCGAGCCCGTTTCCGCAATCGCAAAATTACAGCCGGTAATGCCCACATCGGCGCTTAAGAAATCTTTCCGCAGAATGCCCCGGACATGGGCGGTAAGCTCTTCCGGCTTTTCAGTTTGCGTATATGCAAGCTTTTCTTTAAAAACATCCCTAATCTGCTCCTTATTTTTATGGAGAGCAGGTGCGACGATATGGGAAGGGGGATCATGATCATCCACTTGTAAAATGTATTCACCAAGGTCCGTTTCAACGACATCGAGGCCAACTGCCTCAAGAGTGGCATTCAAATTGATCTCTTCCGTGACCATCGATTTGGATTTCACGACCTTTTTGGCATTCTTTTTTACAATAACATCCTTGATGTAACCGCTTGCTTCTTCAGCCGTTTGAGCGAAGAAGACATGACCGCCTCTTTTCGAAACATTTTCTGCGAGCTGGTGCAAATAGAAATCAAGGTTACTAAGCACATGCTGCCTGATTTCTTCCCCAAGGGAACGCCAATCCTCCCAGCTTCCCAATTCATCAACGGCAGTCAGCCGCCGTCCGTGTAATCGTTCTTGGGCACTCGATACGGCCAATCGCATAAAATCATTATGTATTCCTTCATCCACCCGGTCTTTAAACTTGGCAGAGCTGGTTTTCATAGCCATAATTTTTTCCCCTCCTCGCTTTCTTTAAATACTATTCAGGACTTCCGCAATATGAAGCACTTGCACCGGTTGCCCCTTCCTTTGGATCCGCCCGCCGATATTCATCAAGCATCCTGCATCCCCGCCGATTAAAAAATCTGCCCCGGTATCTTCAATATTGCAGACTTTCTCCTCGACCATTTGCCCGGAAATGTCACCCATCTTGACCGAAAAGGTTCCCCCGAACCCGCAGCAGTTTTGGGCATCCGGAAGTGGTGTCATTTCCAGCCCCCTGACATGGCTTAACAAAATGGCAGGTGCTTCCTTGACCTTAAGCAGCCGTGTCATATGGCATGAAGTATGATAAGTGGCCTTTCCCTTAAGGGTCGCCCCGACGTCGGTCACTTTTAAGACATCCACGATGAATTGGGTCAATTCATATGTTTTAGCCGCTAATGATGCCGCTTTCTTTTCCCATTCGGCATCCCCTTTGAATAGGGCCGGATATTCCTTGAACATCGCTGCACAGGAACCGGAAGGGGTTACGATGTATTCAGCATCCGCGAACGTTTTAATCATCTTTTTCATGGCTTCCTTCGATTCCTTCGTATACCCGCTATTATATGCCGGCTGTCCGCAGCATATCTGGGATTCTGGGAAATCGATCTCACAGCCTAATCTCTCGAGTAGCTCCACTGTCGCTTTGCCGACATTGGATTGAAACAAATCGACTAAACATGTTGCAAAGAGAGTAACTTTCAATCTGAACTCCTCCTATTTCAAATAAGTTAACAGGTCATCTGATGACT
The DNA here is from genome assembly GCF_053608705.1 of Peribacillus sp. NPDC055009. NCBI lineage: Bacteria > Bacillati > Bacillota > Bacilli > Caryophanales > Bacillaceae > Peribacillus > Peribacillus sp. NPDC055009. Next base: position 582,076 of record NZ_JBSGVZ010000001.1, read on the forward strand.
AGAAAATGGAAAAAGGAAATGGTTTAGAGAATATACCAATTTCCATGATTTTTTAAATGAGATAATCGTTTTCAAAATAATATATCAATTTTATCCTTTTTTGTATAGGGTATTTTTGAAATTAATGAAAGGTCAACTATGCTTTTACTGATTTTTTTGGATGACCCGGTCCAGTGATTCCTCGACGCTTTGAAGGTGAAACAGCATGGCACTGCGGGCTCCGTCTTCATCCTGTGCCAAGATTGCATCATAAATCCTGACATGCTGCTGATAAAGCTGCTTAAGTGTCATCTCTTCGGAATAAAGCGCAACCCGACGGATATCACGCATCTTTTCCGTCATTAATTCTGAAACATGGTTCATCAATGTAATCAGCAGCTCATTTTGTGATGCGTTTGCCACTGCAACATGGAAGGCGATATCCGCTTTATCACTGAGTTCTTCATCATCAGATACCTTTTCCATATTAAAAAGCCTGTCCTTGAGTTCGGTAAGGTTTTCTTCCGTTCTTTTTTTCGCTGCCACTTCTGCCGTACCGGACTCAAGTATTTTCCGAACTTCCAGTAAATGCTTGATATTGTCTTGATCCATCAAAAGGGCGGCAGACAAGGGGTGGTTCATGATGGCGGGGTCGAAGGTTTTAACGAATGTTCCTTCACCTTGTTTTATTTCAATAAGACCCATTGAACTCAATGCACTTAATGCTTCACGGATGGCCGGGCGCCCGACTTGGAAATTTTCCGCAAGCTGCTGAATCGAATCCAATTGTTCACCTGGTTTCAGGCTGCCTGACCGAATCATTTCATAAAGTTCATCGCTGACTTCTTCATAAATTTTTTTCGGCTTTATTTTTTTATATACCAAGTAGTAGCACCTCTATTTTCTATGAGTTTCTCTGATTAATATTATATAACACAAATGCTATATGACACTTCCAGAAGGGTGAAAAATCAACAAAAAATAAAAAAAATCTTGATTTTATATTTTCAATCATTTAATTTTAATGAGTACTCATCAAGTCATCGGATGACTTTGAATATTTCGGTATGTAAGGGGTTTCAATTAGCGGTTGATTTCTGAATTTTTTAAAAAATCTATAGAAAATGGAGTCGAAATGAATGACATGGACACAAAACTTTACGCCGATCACCGATAATTTAGTTTTATCATCTCTTGCCGCACTCATTCCAATTCTTTACTTTTTCTGGGCACTTACCATCAAACGTATGAAAGGTTACATTGCAGGTATAACCACTTTGCTTGTAGCTCTTGCAGTGGCTGTATTGATATATGGAATGCCTGCAGGAAAAGCAGTGATGTCTGCTTCACAGGGAGCCGTATATGGGCTGCTCCCAATCGGATGGATAATCATCACTTCCGTATTTTTGTACAAAATGACTGTTAAAAGCGGACAATTCAATATCATTCGTTCTTCAGTGCTTTCGCTTACGGAAGACCGCCGTCTCCAGGCATTATTGGTGGCATTTTCTTTCGGGGCATTTTTAGAAGGTGCCGCGGGATTTGGAGCACCTGTCGCCATTTCGGCTGCGCTTTTGGTCGGTCTCGGATTTAACCCGCTATATGCAGCCGGAATTTGTTTGATCGCGAATACCGCTCCGGTAGCATTCGGGGCAGTTGGAATACCGATTATCGCCATGGAAGGCCCTACTGGCATAGCCGCCATGGAGATCTCGAAAATGGTCGGCCGCCAATTGCCATTCCTTTCGGCTTTCATTCCGCTTTATCTCATTTTAATAATGACTGGGTGGAAAAGGTCGCTTGAAGTCCTGCCGGCAATTTTGGTTTCCGGATTTTCCTTTGCCATCACACAGTACTTAAGTTCAAATTTTCTTGGGCCCGAACTACCGGACATCCTTTCCGCGTTAGTGTCACTATTTGCATTGGCGATCTTCCTTAAATTCTGGAAACCTAAAACGATCTTTCGCTTTGCCTCCGAGGAAACGGCAGCCACTGTCGAACCTTTATATACAGCCGAAGCGGAGACAAAATACACGAAGTGGCAGATATTCCATGCTTGGTCACCATTCCTTCTGTTAACGCTTTTCATAACAATATGGGGGATGAACCCAATAAAGCCGGCTCTCTCCGGACATTATGAAGGCAACAATGTGCTGCTTGGCGCAATCAATGAAATCGGGAAGCTATTAACCTTCCAAATCGAAGTCCCAGGTCTGCATAATGAGATAATCGGAAGCAATGGATTGCCGATTGCGGCTTTCTATAAAATAGAACTGCTCGGGGCAGCCGGGACTGCCATTTTACTGGCTGCAATCGTAACGAAGTTCATCGCACACATGTCTGCAAAAGACTTTTATAGCACCTTTGTTGAAGCGATGAAAGAGTTGGCAAAGCCCATCTTGATGATTTCTACCGTGGTGGCCTTTGCCTACGTGACGAATTCTTCAGGAATGTCGACAACATTAGGGATGACCCTTGCAAAATCGGGTGATTTATTTCCGTTCTTCGCACCGGTTCTCGGCTGGCTAGGGGTGTTCATTACCGGATCGGATACATCAGCCAACCTCTTATTTGGCAGTCTGCAGAAAGTGACCGCTCTTAAAGTTGGAATGGAACCGGTGCTGGCACTGGCGGCGAACTCTTCCGGAGGGGTCACCGGAAAGATGATCTCACCACAATCGATAGCGATTGCATGTGCTGCCGTTGGCTTGGCGGGCAGGGAATCGGAATTATTGAGATTCACGCTCAAACATAGTCTTTTCTTATTGCTGCTTGTTTGTGTGATTACCTTCTTGCAAAATGGCGTCCTTTCCTGGATGATTCCATAAGTAGAATGAGGCTCCCTTTTCATAGGGGAGCCTCGAAATATTTTTCAAGCCCATACAAAAAAGGAGGACATATAATGCAATTGGCAGCTGTGGCAGGGAAATTGGTTCATGAGGTTCGGAAACTGATTGAAGAGGAAATCATCATTATTGATAATGCTGGCACAATTATCGCCAGCACCGACAGCAGCCGTATTGGATCTTATCATGAAGGAGCCATCCACGCTTTCAACAATCGTGAGAAATTGATCATCAACAAACAGGATGAACGAAGTTGGAAAGGAGTGAAGGCAGGTATAAACCTACCTATTTTCTTCAACCAGGAAGCCGTTTGTGTCATTGGAATTACAGGTGACCCCAAACATGTTTCCCCTTATGCGGAACTATTAAAAAAGATGACGGAGATGTTCATTCAGGAAAGCTATCATTTCGAACAAGCAGAATCCCAATCACGTCTGATGGAATTCTTTGTATTTGAATGGCATCAGCTGCAGACGTTCAATGAACATTTCCTTCAGAAGGCCAAGTTGCTTGGGGTCGATGTTCATGCAGACCGAATCATCACTCTTGGGGAATTCAAGACTGAGGAAATCATTGAACCTCATGTATGGAGAACGCTTCAGATTTACATAAGCCAGCAGCATCCCAATGACATCGCAGTCCGTTGGGGGAGGAACCAATTCGTCATTCTTTCAATAGCCGATTTCATCGGTTCAAAAAACCAGCAATATAAGAAACTAAGTAAACTGCAAAAAAAGCTGGAGGAGAGTTCGGGTTATAAAGTGTGTGCAGGAGTTAGTTCGCGTGCATCAGGATCCGCTTTCAGGTCGGCGTTTTTTAAAGCGGAACGTTCCTTGAAAATCGCGTGTCCTTCATCAGGGATCATATTTGACGAGGACTTGAAGCTTGAGGTCCTGTTTGATGAAGTTACCGCTGAAACAAAACAGGAATATTTATCCAGGACAATTCAGGAGCTGCTTCCTAATGAGGAGCTGCTTAAAACCCTCTCCATGTATTTTGCATGTGATCTATCTTTGAAGGAAACAGCCGCAGCCCTGCACATCCATATCAATACCCTTCATTACAGGCTTAAGCGCATAGAAGATTTGACCCGACTGAACCCTAGGAAGCTAGCCGATTTAGTCACTATGTATCTAGCGGTAAGAGTATTGGATAAACATACAAAATAATTCTCTGGAAAGCACTAAATTCTATATATTCATACATAGAAGGCCAAGTGTTTTTTTTCTTATACTTACAACATATAAAAAATCTCGAAATTTCCTATGTTTATGGAGGAGGATGTACATGTTAACAAAACAGGTTAAGCAGCTACTTCTTACCATCGTCGGTCAGGAGAATTACGATGACTCGAAAGTGGAATGTCTAGTCTATTCATATGATGCAACGCCAGGCTTTCAAGCGATGCCGGATGCTGTCATTAAACCGGGCAGCACAGCTGAAGTCGCAGCCATCGTCAAAGTTTGTAACGAATATAATGTTCCGATCGTTCCACGCGGGTCTGGGACGAATTTGAGCGGAGGCACCTGCCCGACAGAGGGTGGGCTTGTCCTTTTATTCAATCGAATGAATTCATTACTTGAAATAGATGAGGAGAACTTAACGGCTACCGTACAGCCTGGGCTCATCACATTGGACTTGATTTCAGCAGTTGAAGAGAAGGGATTGTTTTATCCGCCGGATCCGAGTTCGATGAAAATCTCCACGATTGGCGGCAACATTAATGAGAACTCTGGCGGACTGCGAGGATTAAAGTACGGAGTCACCCGTGATTATGTCATCGGGCTTGAAGTTGTCCTTCCGAACGGGGACATCATTCGAACAGGGGGGAAGCTTGCCAAAGACGTAGCCGGATATGATTTAACGAAACTATTTGTCGGATCGGAAGGGACCTTGGGAATCGTTACGGAAGCGATCCTAAAGCTGATCCCCATGCCGGAAACGACAAAGACGATGCTTGCCTTATATCAAGATCTGGATGCTGCAGCCCAGTCAGTGGCCAAGATCATTTCAAATAAAATCATTCCTGTTACATTGGAATTTCTGGATCGACCGACTTTGATAGTTGTTGAAGACTTCGCGAAAATCGGTTTGCCCACCAATGTGGAAGCGGTCCTGCTGATTGAACAGGATGGGCCGCCTGAAGTGGTGGAACGTGATATGAAAAGGATGGCCGATATCTGTCTAGAGGAGAAGGCGGTTTCAGTGGAAATTGCCGAAACGGAATCTGACGCTGTCGCCTTGAAAACAGCAAGACGGACAGCCCTTTCCGCACTGGCACGCCTAAAGCCGACAACCATTTTGGAAGATGCCACCGTTCCCCGCTCGGAAATTGCCAAAATGGTTAAAGCAATTAATGAAATCGCAGACAAGCATGACGTGGATATTTGCACTTTTGGTCATGCTGGGGATGGGAACCTGCATCCAACGTGCATTACCGACGCTCGTGATCATGAGGAAATGGAGAGGGTGGAGCTCGCTTTTGCCGACATTTTTGCCGCGGCTATCGACCTTGGCGGGACGATTACCGGTGAACATGGTGTAGGAGCGATGAAGGCCCCGTATCTTGAATGGAAGCTGAAGAAAGAAGGGATTGACGCAATGAGGGCGATTAAACAAGCTTTCGATCCCAAAAACATCATGAATCCCGGCAAAGTATTTGCCAAGGAAACCAGGAAAAGAGTGGTGGTTACTTCATGACGACAGTTCAGGAAAGGAAAACCATTGCCATTCAATTCGCGGAAAAAATGAATGAAGATGAATTGTTGAATTGTATGCGCTGCGGCTTTTGCTTACCCCATTGCCCGACATACATAGAATCGGGGCTAAAGGAATCCCATTCACCAAGGGGCCGGATCGCACTTATGAAAGCGGTGGCGGATGGTGTGATTGAGCCTGATGAGGATGTAGAACGTTCGTTGAGTCTTTGCCTCGGCTGCAGGGCTTGTGAGCCTGTGTGTCCTTCAGGTGTCAAATATGGACATCTTCTCGAAGAAGCAAGGGATATCATCCATCAGAATAAAAAACACAGTTACCCTGTAAAAACGATTCGCAAGGCCGTCTTTAGTGGGTTATTCCCACACCAGGAGCGAATGCAGGCCATGACGAGTTTGCTTGGCTTCTATCAGAAATCAGGACTGCAATACATTGCCCGTAAAACGGGAGTCCTCAGCCTGCTTCCGGAAAATTTGACAACCATGGAAAAAGTGCTGCCGAAAGTCCCGAAAAAATCAGAAATGAAAAATAGGCCGACCAAGCTGCCTGCAACCGGAACGCCGCTCAAAAAGGTGGCTTTCTTTTCCGGCTGCTTGATGGATACGATGTTTTTGGAAACGAACAAGGCCACATTAAAGCTTCTTCAACTGGCCGGATGTGATATCGTGATTCCGAAATCCCAGGCATGTTGCGGGGCGCTGCACGGGCATAGTGGCGAAAAAGAAGGTGCTAAGCAACTGGCCAAGCGTAATATAGAAGCTTTTGAAGCAGAGGAAGTTGATTATATTATTACGAATGCCGGCGGCTGTGGAGCTTTTCTCATAGATTATGACCATCTGCTCCAAGCTGAACCAGAATGGCACGACCGTGCAATCGCATTTAAAAATAAGTTGAAAGATATCAGCGAGATACTTGTTGATTTGCGTTTCCAGGAAAAGATTCGCTTGAAATTGCCGGCTCAATCGGTAACTTTTCAGGATTCCTGTCACTTACGGAATGTGATGAACACCTCATTGGCTCCGCGAGTTCTCCTTCAATCGATAGAAGGAATCGACTTCAGGGAAATGAAGGATGCGGATCGGTGCTGCGGCTCCGCAGGGATTTATAATATTGTTGAATCAGAGATGTCCATGAATATTCTTGACTCTAAAATGGAGAACACGAAATCGACACACGCCGATATTGTTGTAACGGCAAACCCTGGCTGTTTGTTACAAATGCAATTGGGGATCGAGAGGGAAAACTTGGGGGATTGTACGAAAGCAGTGCATATTGCAGACCTGCTAATAAAGGCTGTGTCTTTATAATAGAAGAAAAAAGAATGTAAATAGAAAATAAATGTAATTATTTGGTTAAACATTACGTTTTAATAAATGAGGAATCCCTTGTAAAGTCTGGATTTTAGAAAAAAATGCGTTCTGTGCTGAGAACGAATTGTAAATGTTATAACAAAAAAGAAATATTGATTCCTCGTTTACTTAGGACCATGGCGGGTAGTGTTTATATATAGCATCCACTAAACGAAACAACAAAACCTAAGGAGGAATGTAAAATGAATAAAACAGTATATGGAGTTTATGAATCAAACGCAGAAGTGATCCAAGCAATTAATGCACTTAAGGCAAAGGGTTTTGAAGGGGACGATATTACTGTCGTCGCGGACAAGGAAGAAACATTGGATTTCACGAACCACAAACGCGAAACGGATGTTCATACAATGACGAATGTTCCTAACGACGAATCTTTTATGGACAAGGTGGCACGTTTCTTCATGCCGGAAGATACGGCAGATCTTTCAACAAGATTGGCGAATGCAGGCCTTTCGAATAGTGAAGCGGCTGAACATGTCTTTGATGTAGAGAACGGAAAAGTCCTGGTTCTGGTTGAAGAAGGTGAAGGCCATCTTGGAACGGCAAAAGATAAATTCACGACCGGAACAATGGACACTGCCGGTACAAGGCTTGATACAAACTCCACTAACCAACTATTTAACGGCACTGAAAAAACCGATGCATTAAATAAAGAAGATGTATATGGAGTCAACGGACACGGCCGTGAATTGCCAGAGGATGAAAGGACGCTTACACTACGCGAAGAACAGCTGAACATCGATAAAGAAAAAGTTCAGACAGGTGAAGTCGTCATTAACAAAGAAGTCAATGAACAGCATAAAACGATAAATGTCCCTGTTGAACACGAAGAAGTGACAGTCGAGCATAGATCAGTTTCAGGACGTGAAGCGAATCTGGAAACCGGGAGCATTGAAGATGGGGAAACAATCAGGATCCCTGTTGTTGAAGAAAAATTGGAAGTTTCGAAAAAACCGGTCGTCACTGATGAAATTGTCATCAAGAAACATGCTGTACAAGAAACGGAACAAGTTCAGGATACTCTTAAAAAGGAAGATATTCAGCTTGATAGTACAGATGATTCGATCGTGAATGAGAAAAAGGCAACTGAACATAGAACCGACCGCTTCTAAGCTTGAAGGAAAAAGCCTGCAGTTTTAAAACTGCAGGCTTCTTTTTGATTTTTAGAGACTTATTAAAGGTTCGAGCCTAGGGAAGGCAAACCTTTTTGTTTAATTAGCACCCATCAGGGTATAAATACACATAAGAAGAAATATCGGAATAATAGGAGGAGGAAGAAGCATGGGAAAAACATTATATGGTGTTTTTAATACGGAAAGAGAACTAATCCAGGCTATACAATCCCTCAAGGGAAAGGGGGTCCATGAAGGAGAAATAACGGTAATGGCTGATAGGAAAGAAGATTTGGATTTCGTCAATGAAAAGCGTGATCCGGATGTCGAAGTCGTTACTAACTTAAATGAGGATTCCTTCATTGATAAGATGAAACATTTTTTCCTGAACGAGGGTTCTGAAGATATAAGGAACCGACTAGGTGAGTTAGGGCTTGCCGATAGTGAAGCCACTGCTTATATAAATGAAGTGGAGGCTGGAAAATTCCTGATTCTTTTAGATGAATCGAAAACCGTATCAGCACGAGAGAACATCTCTTCCAACCACATCGAGGATACGGACGAACCTGCAGAGAATCCGCTTAAAACAGGAGTGGTGAACAATCCGGACCCTAACCTTTTTCCTGAAACAACAGCGAATGCCTATCAATCAGGAGAAGTGGAAGCACAGCCAGGAAGAAATGAAGAGCTTCACGGGAATTCAGCTAACATCTTTGAAAATGAAGAACTGGGTACGAAGCGAGCTCAAGAAAGGGAAATCTGGGGGAACTCCACGGAAAAATTCAAGAAGCAAAAACCAGGTAATCATGAAGGAACACTGGCAAGCGACCCTCATGCAGACCAGTTTTCTGCCGATACTGACAAAGCCCTCGATGCCCAAGGATCACTGGATCAGACTCTGAGCCCGAATGCGAGCGGACAGCAAGAGGAAGGCTTGCAAGAAGAATACATCAAAAATAGAATCAATACCGACAATCTGTAATACGCAAAAAGAACAGCCTGCACAAGGCTGTTCTTCAGTTTGTGGATAAAGAGGGTTTCGGAAAATATATCTTTCATCAAATTATGTTCCCGAAAAATCTGACCCAAAGCAACATCTTATATCCTCCGGTTTGATATAGTTGATTGGAGCGAGCGGGTGCCTGGAATGGAAATCAACGTCCAAGTTGTACAAGCCATAAAGAAATTGCAGGCAAACTCGATTCTTCATCTAGTTTGTCTACAGGCTGTTTTTTAAAAATCCTTTAGGCAAAGGGTTTTCCCGTTCATTAGTTGCGAATTTCCGCTATACTATTTGCTTGTTTAATGTTAAAGCCACAAGGTATAATGACTAAGGAATTTTATTTTTAGTAGAGTAACAAGGAGAGGGAGAAACATGGAAAAAAACGTATATGGTGTTTTTGACTCTAATCCGGAAATACTTGCTGCAATTCAAGACTTAAAAGCTAAAGGCATATCTGGCACCCAAATGACAGTGGCAGCTGATATAAAAAATCACGTGCAGCTTGGAAATGAACATACGGATATACTGATCATTGCCAATCAGGATAAGGAGGACACTCTTTTCTTGAAAATTTTCCATTACTTCACAGATGAAGGATCTGGAGATTTACGCAGCTTTTTCACGAAATATGGCTACTCTTTTGCTGAGACAAAAGCGATGCTTGAAGAAGTGAGCTCAAAAAAACTCATCTTGCTGCTTGATGAAGAAGTCTCCATCGAAAAACTTAAGGCTGGCGAAGCGAAATCAAAAAAATAACAGCCTGCTAAGGCTGTTATTTTTTTAATCCTGCTTCGAGGGCAGTGATCATTTCCTGTTTTTCCTGCTCGGATGAATTTTGCCAGATGACCTCGAATAATACTCCCAATCCAGGAAGCATTTTTTCCTCGCCATTTTGTATGGCATCGACAATCGTGTCTTCCAGCTGCTCTTGCGAATTTCCAGATACATTTTGGATGATCGCATTACGTAAGTTTAAATTCATAATTATTCCTCCTCTAACACATAATGACTGACATTAATAGCATTTCACAAACTCGCATGCAATATGTATGCGAATTGCGTTATAATAGGAAAATCAGTGTGAAGTTAAAGGAGCGTTTACCCTTGAAATATATCGAATCCGTAAAAAACCCGCAAGTTAAGCATTGGAAAAAACTTTTGACCAAAAAAGAACGCGATAAAACAGGTAAATATTTAATTGAGGGTTTTCACTTAGTTGAAGAAGCCTTAAAAGAAGAAATCGTCTTGGAAGTGATCATAAATGAAGAAACTGAAATGCCTGCCCATTTTAAGGTGGAAGGCACAGAACTCATTTATGTGAAAAATGATATTATGAAGGCGATATGCGATACCGAAGCCCCGCAGGGAATTGCCGCGGTTTGTGAACAGAAATCAACGAGCATGGCGTCCATCAATCCGGATAAGCTATTGTTGATCGATGCCGTTCAAGATCCGGGTAATATTGGAACGATGATCAGGACAGCGGATGCTGCTGGAATCGATGCGGTCATACTTGGCGAAGGGTGTGCCGACTTGTATAATCCCAAAGTGGTCCGTTCGACGCAAGGAAGCCTCTTTCATATGCCTGTCATTAAAGGGAACCTTTCCGAAATCATCGATGAGCTGAAGCAAGGCGGCACACCGGTTTATGGCACGGCATTAGAAGGCGCATCGCCATTTGAGGAAGTGGAAAAGTCTTCCCGATTTGCCCTCCTGGTCGGTAATGAAGGCCAAGGGGTATCAAAGGAATTATTGGTGAAAACGACTAAAAACCTTTATATTCCCATCTACGGAAAAAGCGAATCATTGAATGTGGGTATCGCTGCCGGGATTTTAATGTACCATTTACGAAAATCGATTTGAAACGGCCGAAGAATTATAATATAATAAAACAGAATTTTATAATGAAACGACGATGACAAAGACTAGTAGCTTTAGTTAACCATATCCAGGGAGAAAATGCCTTGACTGAAAGCATTTTTATGGCACTGCTTAAGTGAATTCACCTTTCGAGTTGGCATTGGGAAGACAGGATGTCTGAAAAATGTTCCGGTGAAGAGCCGTTATTTTTAATGAAGTGAGTGCAGAAGTTTTTTTGTTTTGTGCACTAATAAGGGTGGTACCGCGATACATAAACCTCGTCCCTTTAGGGATCGGGGTTTTTTTGTGTTCATTTTTACAAAAGGAAAATAAAGGAGGAAGACATGATGCAGGAACGTTTACTAGAACTGCAGGAAGAAGCGTTGCAAAAAGTTGCCGCCGCTTCCGAATTAAAAGAACTGAATGAAGTCCGTGTTGCTTATTTAGGGAAAAAAGGGCCAATCACTGAGGTATTGCGCGGCATGGGTAAATTATCTGCCGAAGAACGCCCGAAAATCGGGGCACTTGCCAATGATGTACGGGAAGCGATCGCAACAAAGATCGAGGAGAAACAAAAAGCACTTGAAACTGCGGCAGTCAATGCAAAGCTAGCAACTGAAACGATTGACGTCACACTTCCAGGACGTCCGGTAAACAAGGGGAACCTTCATCCTTTAACACGTGTCGTGGAAGAAATCGAAGACTTATTCATCGGTATGGGTTATACGGTCGCGGAAGGCCCTGAAGTTGAAAGCGACTATTACAACTTCGAGGCACTTAACTTGCCAAAAAGCCATCCGGCACGTGATATGCAGGATTCCTTCTACATCACGGATGAAATCCTGATGCGTACGCATACGTCACCTGTTCAAGCAAGAACGATGGAAAAACATAAAGGTCAAGGTCCTGTTAAAATCATTTGCCCAGGAAAAGTATACCGCCGTGATAACGATGATGCGACACACTCCCATCAATTCCAGCAAATTGAGGGCTTGGTCATCGATGAGAACATCAGCATGAGCGATCTGAAAGGAACACTAGACGTATTTGCGAAAAAAGTATTCGGGCAAGACCGTGAAATCCGTCTTCGTCCTAGTTTCTTCCCATTTACCGAGCCTTCCGTCGAAGTCGATATTTCTTGTAAAATCTGCGGCGGTAAAGGCTGCAGCGTTTGTAAACAAACAGGCTGGATCGAAGTGCTTGGCGGTGGAATCGTTCATCCGAACGTCCTTGAAATGGCTGGCTTCGATTCCAAGAAATACTCTGGATTCGCATTTGGAATCGGTGTGGAACGGATTGCCATGTTGAAGTACGGCGTGGACGATATCCGTCATTTCTATACGAATGATGTTCGATTCTTAAAACAATTCAACCATCACGAAGCATAAATTTTTTATTTTAAAAAGGAGGACCTACCATGTTTGTGTCATATAAATGGTTACAAGATTATGTTGACCTTTCAGGCATCAATGCGACGGAGCTAGCTGACAAAATCACGAAAAGCGGCATTGAGGTTGAAGGGGTAGAAAAGAAAAGTGAAGGGCTAAAAGGGGTCGTCATCGGGCATGTCCTAGAACGTGAACAGCATCCAAATGCGGATAAATTGAATAAATGCCAAGTTGATATAGGGGCTGAAAATCCCGTTCAGATCATCTGTGGAGCACCGAATGTCGATAAAGGCCAAAAAGTCGCAGTCGCTACTGTTGGCGCGGTCCTTCCAGGTAACTTCAAAATCAAGAAAGCGAAACTTCGCGGAGAGGAATCGCACGGGATGATATGCTCGCTTCAGGAATTGGGCTTCGAATCCAAGCTCGTTTCCAAGGATTATGCTACAGGTATCTTCGTCTTCCCTAATGATGTGGAAGTAGGGAAAGATGCATTGGAGGAACTTGGTTTAAGTGATGAAGTGCTGGAACTTGGGCTGACTCCAAACCGTTCCGACGCTTTGAGCATGCTTGGTGTTGCATACGAAGTGGGAGCCATTCTAGGCCGGGAAGTGAAATGGCCGGTTGTCGAGAAAGAAGAGGCAGCTGAAAAAGCAACTGATTATATCAGTGTCAAAGTGGAAGCGAAAGAAGATAACCCGATATACATGGCTAAAATCATCAAGGATGTAAAGGTCGGCCCTTCACCGCTTTGGATGCAGACTAGGTTGATGTCTGCAGGTATCCGACCTCATAATAATGTCGTGGATATCACGAACTACATTTTACTTGAATATGGCCAACCGCTCCATGCCTTTGATTATGACCGCTTTGGTTCAAAGGAGATCGTCATCCGCAGAGCGAAGGATGCTGAAAAAATCGTAACATTGGATGAAACTGAACGCACTTTGACACCTGACCATTTAGTGATCACAAATGGCAGCGAGCCTGTTGCGATAGCTGGTGTGATGGGCGGAGCTGATTCCGAAGTTAAAAATGATACGACGAACATCATTATTGAAAGTGCATATTTTGCAGGTACAGTAGTTCGTAAAGCATCGAAGGACCATGGATTACGCAGTGAAGCCAGTGCCCGCTTTGAAAAAGGCGTCGACCCAGCACGTGTACGTGAAGCTGGAGAACGTGCTGCACAATTGATTGCGCAATATGCAGGCGGAACAGTCTTACAAGGAGCAGCAGAAGTTGACGAATTGACAATGGAACCTGCAGTCATTAGCATCACTCTTGAAAAAATCAACACACTTCTTGGCACAAGCATGACCGTATCAGTTGTGGAATCAATCTTCAAACGTCTGCAATTCGGCGTTGAACTTGACAATGAAACATTCACAATCACAGTCCCAACGCGCCGTGGTGATATTACGATTGAAGCTGATTTAGTCGAAGAGGCTGCACGTTTATATGGATATGATAACATTCCCGCTACACTTCCAATCGGCTCTGCTACCCCAGGCCAATTGACTGACTATCAAATTAAACGGCGGAAGGCACGCCGTACACTTGAAGGCGCAGGCCTTTATCAAGCGGTGACCTATTCACTGACAAGCCAGGAAAAAGCGTCCCAATTTGCATTGGAAGCAAGAGAATCCATACGATTAGCAATGCCAATGAGTGAAGAACGGAGCCAGCTGCGTTTAAGCATCGTGCCTCAATTGCTGGAAGTCGTGAAATATAACAATGCCCGCCAAATTGATTCACTGGCACTGTATGAAATCGGTTCAGTATTCTTTAAGCGTGACGAACAAGAGCTGCCTGAAGAAAAAGAACATATTGCTGGAGCAATCACAGGCCTATGGGAGTCACATCTATGGCAAGGTGAAAAGAAACCAGTGGATTTCTTTGTAGCCAAAGGCGTGATCGAAGCATTATTCGACACACTTGGAATAGCTGATCAAATCAGTTACCGCCAAGCGGAAATCAACGACATGCATCCAGGACGGACAGCGGAAGTACTATTGAATGGTGAAGTGATTGGCTTTATCGGCCAAGTGCACCCAACTGTCCAAAAAGACTTGGATATTAAAGAAACATACATTTTCGAACTTTCCTTAAAAGCATTGGCAGAAGCCGAAGTAGCGCCGATTGCTTACCAAACCATTCCGCGCTACCCATCAACCACACGCGATATCGCGCTCGTTGTGGATCAAGCTACGAAAGCCGGGGACATTCAGGGAATTATTGAAGAAGCCGGTGGCAAATTGCTGAAAGAAGTAAGTATCTTCGACTTATACGAAGGTGAAAGAATGGAGGAAGGCAAGAAATCCATTGCCTACTCACTGAAATACTTCGACCCGGAACGTACTCTAACGGACGAGGACATTACAAAAGCACATGATAAAGTGCTTGAAGCCGTTAAAGAAAAAGCTGGCGCAGAGCTAAGAGGATAAAACCAAAAAGACAGCTCCCTGAATCTTGGGGAGCTGTCTTTTAGGATTTTACGAGTAAATTGCGAGAATTCACGAGTAAATGGCGCAAACTCACAGTAAAAAGCGCGAACTCATGAGAAAAAGGCGGCTTTTCCAAAAGATCAGCCGCTTTCTTCTATTTATGATATTTCTGTTGATATAGTCGCTTCGCTTTTTCTGTATTGGCGAAGTGGGTTTTCGTGAATTCGTTTAATGAATCGATTCCTTTTTCATGAATCAATCTTGCGGCCGCTTCATCGACTGCAAATCCGGCTCCTTTAGGGATTTTGAATCCGGCCTTTTCACTCAGCAAGTCAAAGCGTTTCACGAATGCATATCGGGCCAGGATGGATGCGGCTGCTACTCCAAGGTGTATGCCTTCCGCTTTTGTGCATAGATAGGTGGCGTTGGCTTGAAATAGTTCTTGCCCTTTAAGGTAATTGAAAAATACCTCTGGTTGGGCGAATTGATCAATAAGGACCGCTTCCGCTTGTTCCGGGTGGATTTTTTGCATGAGATTCTTGATTGCTTGGTTATGGAGGAGTGCCTTCATTTTTCCTTGTGACATTCCCTTTGCCTGGAGCGCATTATATTTCGGGTTGTCGCATGTGAGCAGGCTGAATGGCACTACATCCTTAATCTGTTTGGCGATTTCGATGATCTGTGGATCTTTGAGATTTTTGGAATCCTGGACACCAAGCTCCTTTAATAGGGCTAGTTGTTCCTTTTTTGCATATACGGCTACGACGGTGATCGGGCCGAAATAGTCTCCTGTTCCGACCTCATCGGATCCAATCACAGACATGGTTCCGATATTTGCAGGCGGCGAATATCGATGGACATTGACTGATGCAGAGGATGTCGTTTTTTTCTTTGGAGCAGCAGCAGTGGTGCCATTTTGCCATTTTACTGCTTCTAGCTCGGCATTTTTACCCTGAAAAAGCACCTTTCCAGATTTATAGGCGGTCACCGTACATAACGGCGGTTTGGCGGAAAAGATGCTCCCGGGCGGCTGCTTGGCGGCCAAGGATGAAGAATAGTGGGACTTCATAGCCTTTATTTGTTCAGGGCTGATAAGTAAAACAACATGGGACATAATGGGTAAGCTCCTAACTTCATTTTGTTTATTAGGTAATCCTCTTCCTAAAATTCGTTTTCGTTTGACAAATTATTGAAATTTTTATGCGAGAAATGACGATGTACTCTCTTTCATGACGAAAAACTTCGTGATATGATAGAATTAGGATTGTTTAGATTGGGGGCATCATTTTGTCAGACGATAAACGAAATAAAACAACAGTTGATATATACGGACAACCATATACAATCGTCGGTACAGAAAGCGCAAGTCATATGCGCCTGGTCGCTTCGATGGTTGACGAAAAAATGAGAGAGATCAGGATGAAAAATCCATACTTGGATACAAGTAAGCTAGCGGTGCTAACGGCCGTGAATACCATCCACGAATATATTAAATTAAAAGATGAATTAGACCAGCTTCAACTGGAATTAAAGAGAGAGAAGGACTGAGTACATGCTTGATTTAGCAATTCTGGCCATTCTTTTAATCGGTTTATTAATCGGTTTAAAGCGTGGCTTCATTTTACAAACGGTTCATATGACAGGGTTCATAGTAGCCTTCATCGTCGCCTATGTATTTTACGGAGATCTTGCTCCCAATTTGAAATTGTGGATTCCTTTTCCAACGATGGGAGATTCCTCGACCCTTAATATGTTTTTCGATACAGTCGGGCTTGATACGGCGTATTACAATGCAATTGCCTTTGCAATCATTTTCTTTGCTGCCAAGATTCTTTGGCAAATGATAGGATCCATGCTCAACTTCATTACCCATCTTCCGATATTAAAGCAGCTGAATCGCTGGGGTGGAGGGATATTGGGCTTTCTCGAAGTCTATCTTATCATGTTTATTATATTATATATAGCTGCCATGCTGCCAATGGATTCAATCCAGAAACCATTAACGGGCTCGTTTCTGGCAGAATCGATCGTGAAACATACGCCGTTCCTATCCGAGCAGGTGAAGGAACTTTGGTTTCATGATCTAAAACAATCTTAATGTCAGTATAAGTGGGCCTGCCTCCCTTTCTCAAAGTCCTGGATTCCTATACTTTGAACGGGGGAGGCCCCTTTTTATGTAGCAGCATGTAATTCCCCCTAAGTTAAGAATCGGACTGCTTGTACTTTACCTCCAAGAAAGGTATCTTTAAGAAAGTGAACATGGGAGACCCTACTAATTTTTCCGGCGGTGAATTAAATGACAATTAATAAAAAAGATATCATTAAATTATTAGAAAAAATTGCAATATATATGGAATTAAAAGGAGAGAACCCGTTCAAGGTTTCAGCTTTCCGAAAGGCAGCAGGCGCCTTGGAAACGGATGACCGGAGCCTGTCGGAGATCGAAGATTTTACCGCTTTAAATGGAATCGGGAAAGGAACGGCATCCGTCATCGAAGAGTATATAAATGAGGGGAAATCGACTGTACTTGAAGAGCTTCAGGAGCAGGTGCCAAAAGGATTGATTCCGCTCTTGCAGCTTCAAGGTTTGGGCGGGAAGAAAATTGCCAAGCTTCATAAAGAGCTGCATGTCAAAGATGTGAATGATCTTAAAATCGCCTGTGAAGAAGGCAGGGTCGCGGCGCTTGCCGGTTTCGGCAAAAAAACGGAAGAGAAGATCCTGTCTGCAATTGCCGAGGCGGGTTCAAGGCCCGATCGACTCCCCCTTGCCTTCATGAGGCCGATTGCGGCTGATATTGAAACGGCCCTTGCTAACATGGAATACATCATCCGTTCTTCCAGGGCCGGCAGCATCCGGCGCATGAGGGAAACGATCAAGGACCTAGATTTCATCATTTCGACAGATCAACCCGAAGAGGTTAAAAATCAACTGCTAGCAATAAAAGGGATAAAGCAGGTAATTGCGGCCGGTGATACAAAAGTATCGGTCGTGCTTGATTATGAATATGATATTTCTGTTGATTTCCGAATCGTTAAGGATAAGGAATTCATCACGACACTCCATCATTTTACAGGTTCGAAGGATCACAATGTGCGGATGCGCCAGCTTGCTAAAGATCGCGGAGAGAAAATCAGCGAATATGGGGTGGAAGTGACTGAAACCGGTGATGTATTGACGTTTGAAACGGAAGAACAATTTTATAACCATTTTGGCCTTCCTTTCATTCCGCCAGAAATACGTGAAGATGGAACGGAAGTCGAGCATTATGATGCTAATGAACCTCTCATATCTATAGAGGCCATTAAAGGTGATCTGCATATGCATACCACATGGAGTGATGGGGCTCATACGATTGAAGAAATGATTGAAGCATGCCGTGCAAAAGGGTATCGATATATGGCCATCACCGATCATTCGCAATATCTGAAAGTGGCGAACGGCTTGACCGCGGAACGTTTACGAGAACAAAAACGAATCATCCATGAACTTAATGAAAAATACGCTGACTTTACCGTTCTTTCAGGGATTGAAATGGATATACTTCCTGATGGGACACTTGATTATGACGATGAGCTGCTTGCAGAGATGGATTTGGTGATCGCATCGATTCACTCAAGCTTTTCACAGCCGAGGGAAACGATCATGGAGCGCTTAAAAACGGCTCTGAATAATCCGCATGTAGATATCATCGCCCATCCAACGGGAAGGATCATTGGCAGACGCGCCGGATATGATGTGGATATAGAGATGCTGATCGAACTGGCTCGTGAAACGAATACCGCCTTGGAATTGAATGCGAATCCGAACCGATTGGATTTGGCACCTCCCCATCTGCGCAAGGCGCAAGAAGCGGGGGTTCCTATCATAATCAATACGGATGCCCACAGCATCGACATGCTTGAACATATGCCTGTTGGGGTCTCGTCAGCCAAAAAGGGCTGGATTAAAGAATCAACGGTTCTTAATGCAAGGGATACGGATGGATTATTGGCGTTTTTAAAGAGAAATGATTAACTATTTGCCCATAAATAAGGAGGAGCTTTAACTCCATGCATAAAAAAGCTTTAAAGACATTGGAATTTCATAAAATAAAAGAACAATTAATCTCACACGCATCCTCATCCATAGGAAAAGAGAAGGCAGAGCAATTAATGCCTTCCACGGATTTTGAAGAAGTGTCGAGATGGCAGGAAGAAACAGATGAGTCAGCCAAAATCGTCCGGTTGAAAGGTAACTTGCCATTGGGAGGGATTTTCGATATCCGTCCACATGCAAAAAGGGCACAGATTGGCGGAATGCTCTCACCGATGGAACTGATGGAACTTGCGAGTACGATTCGTGCCGGCAGGATCCTCAGCCGTTTTTTCGAAGAACTCGCAGAGCAGGAAATTGATGTTCCGCTATTATCTGAATATATCGATTCCCTTCATCCGTTGATTGATTTGCAACAGGAAATTACGTTTGCAGTAAGCGAACATGGCGAAGTGATGGATTCTGCCAGCGACAAGCTTCGTACCCTAAGAAACCAAATTCGGACGAACGAAAGTCGCGTCAGGGAAAAACTGGAAAGTATGATCCGTTCTTCAAATGCATCAACAATGTTATCCGATGCCATCATCACCATCCGGAATGATCGATTCGTCATCCCGGTAAAACAGGAATACCGCAGTGTATATGGCGGAATCATTCATGATCAATCATCATCAGGGCAGACGTTGTTCATTGAACCACAAGCAATTGTTCAACTGAATAATGTCCTGCAGGAAACCCGTGTGAAGGAAACGCAGGAAATAGAACGGATATTGATTGAACTATCGGAAAAAGTCGGTGCGTTCACCCCTGAATTGCTTCATAATGTCAAAGTGCTTGCACAAATAGATTTCCTTGTTGCCAAGGCAAAATATGCAAAAGCGATAAAAGGATCCAAGCCGATTCTGAATAATGAGGGACGCGTGAAATTATTCAAAGCGAAACATCCGCTCATTCCGAGTGATGTTGTCGTAGCCAATGATATTTTTCTTGGTGATGAATTTACGACAATCGTCATCACCGGTCCGAATACAGGAGGGAAGACGGTTACCCTGAAAACGATAGGCCTCTGTACGTTAATGGCCCAGTCGGGTCTGCAAATCCCTGCGCTGGATGGTTCCGAAACGGCTGTGTTTTCTTCTGTTTATGCCGATATTGGCGATGAACAGTCGATTGAACAAAGCTTAAGTACATTCTCTTCGCATATGGTCAACATTGTCGATATCCTTAAGCATGTCGATTATGACAGCCTTGTTTTATTCGATGAGCTTGGAGCGGGAACAGATCCACAGGAAGGTGCCGCTTTGGCCATTTCCATTTTGGATGAAGTGTATAAGCGCGGAGCACGTGTAATTGCAACGACACATTACCCGGAATTAAAAGCGTATGGATATGATCGGGAAGGCGTCATTAATGCAAGCGTCGAATTTAATGTGGAAACCTTGAGTCCCACCTACAAACTTTTGATCGGTGTACCAGGGCGGAGTAATGCTTTTGAAATTTCCAAGCGTCTTGGTTTGGAAGAAAGCGTGATAAGCAGCGCCCGCAGTCATATTGGTGAGGACACGAATAAAGTTGAAAATATGATAGCATCACTTGAGGACAGCCGCAAGAAGGCTGAAGAAGAGGAGCTGGAAGCCAAGAATCACCTGAAAGAGGCGGAAATTCTTCATAAAGACCTTCAAAGGCAAATTGATGAGTACCATGAAGAACGGGATGCGATGGTCGAAAAGGCAGCAAAACAGGCAGCAGCAATCGTTGAAAATGCACAAAAGGAAGCGGAAGCGATCATTGCCGATTTACGTAAACTGCGACTGGAAAAGCATGCCGATGTTAAAGAGCATGAACTGATCGATGCCAAAAAGCGGCTTGAAGAAGCAGCGCCTAAAGTGAAAAAAACGTCAAATAAAGCTGCTAAGCCGCTGGATAAAAGCTTGAAACCTGGAGATGAAGTTAAGGTAGTAAGCTTTGGTCAAAAAGGTCACTTGATTGAGAAGGTCTCAAATAATGAATGGCAGGTTCAGATCGGCATCATGAAGATGAAGGTGAAGGAGTCTGACCTGGAATTCATCAAGAGCACAAAAGTAAAAGAAACAAAGCCGCTTACCACAATCAAAGGCCGCGATTATCATGTTAGCGTGGAACTTGACCTCCGTGGAGAACGCTTTGAAAATGCAATTTCAAGAGTGGAAAAGTACATTGATGATGCTCTTTTGGCCGGTTATTCGAGTGTTTCCATCATTCATGGTAAAGGAACGGGCGCTCTTCGGTCCGGAGTCCAGGAATACTTGAAAAATCACCGCTCTGTCAAAAGGATTCGCTTCGGGGAAGCCGGTGAAGGCGGAACAGGTGTTACGGTGGTGGAATTTAAATAAAGGAAAGCGGTCACTCCGGCTATTTAGCCAAGCCGGGTGGCTAGTTACCATTCGGGAGTTGGACCATGGAGAACATGTGGGAAAATGAATATGTATATATAGCTGCTCGTTACAGTGTCGTTATTTTGTGCATGATTGTTTTTTTAGCCATTTTTGAACTTGTCACAAAGTACAAGAACTGGGAGGAAATCAAACAGGGAAACCTTTCTGTCGCATTGGCAACAGGTGGTAAAATATTTGGGATCGCCTATGTATTCCAACAGTCCATTCTCCATCAGAATTCGCTTCTTACCATGATTGGCTGGGGCGTATACGGATTTGTCCTGCTGTTAATCGGGTATTTCATTTTTGAATTTATGACTCCTGGATTTAAAATAGATGAAGAAATACAAAAAGATAATCGGGCAGTTGGATTCCTATCGATGATCATATCAATCGCATTATCTTTTGTCATCGGCGCCGGAATTTCTTAATGCCCTTCATGAGAGGGAGTAAGCTGTGGAGAAACTTGCAAAAGTATTAATTGTTTGTTGCGGTATCTTTTTTCTGTTTGGAATCATTTATATGACATTCTTCAATTGAAGCGGCCATTGTGCCGCTTCTTTTATTTGAACTCTTACAAAAGTTAGAAATAACATTGGTCAAATAGACTTTACGGCAAAGGAAGAGAAATATGGCTCACTCCAAATTGATACAAAAGATTGAAGCATTATCGCTTAATGCTTTACCGTGCATGCAAACTTATATGAGATGAAACCTTCACTAGAATTGAAGGTAAACTGGTTCTACCCTAATTTGTCTACAGTCTGTAAGGAGTGGATCCACTCCTTTTTTTTCTCTCTTTTAATGTATTTCGTTCCCTGTGGTTGGCATAGGATATATACTGGTCTGCTTCTCATCATAAGGTCTTTATACTCTGAAATTCGGCAATTGTAAGAAAATCCCGATTGTATTATAATGATTAAGAGTATTGAGAATATTCAGAAGGAGGGGGCAAATGAGCAATAAGCCATGGCAAGCTATTTATCCGGAACAGATACCCGCTGTTTTGTCGTACGAAGATAAACCTCTTTATTCTTTTTTGAAGGAATCAGCTGAAGAATTCCCTGATAAAGTATCGATTCATTTCCAGGGAAAAGAATTAACTTTCCGGGAAGTGCATGAATCGGCTTTAAAGTTTGCAGCCTATTTAAAAAGTATCGGTCTTCAAAAAGGTGAACGCGTTGCCGTCATGCTTCCAAACTGCCCTCAGGGTGTCATAAGCTTTTTTGGGATTTTGATGGCCGGCGGAGTCGTGGTTCAAACGAATCCAACCTATACGGAACGTGAATTAGAATATCAAATGAAAGATTCCGGAGCGAAAATAATTTTAGCGATGGATATTTTATTTCCCCGTGTCACAGCAGTGGCATCAAGAACGGATATAGAACATATAATTGTAACCGCTATCAAGGAATATTTACCATTCCCGAAAAATCTTATCTATCCTTTTATCCAAAAAAAGCAATACGGCATTGTCATCAATGTGGAGCATGAAGGGAATCATCATTTATTTTCCGAAATCATGAAACGAAAGATCACTGAAGAAGTCACAGTGCCAATCGATGTGGATAATGACCTTGCGCTTTTGCAATATACAGGTGGGACAACAGGCTTTCCCAAAGGGGTCATGCTTACCCATAAGAACATGCTGGCAAATACGAAAATGTGCAATGCATGGCTTTATAAAAATAAGCGTGGTGAGGAAAGGATCCTTGCGATTCTGCCTTTCTTCCATGTATACGGTATGACTACTGTTTTGGTTTTATCCGTCATGGAAGGGAACACCATGATCATCATGCCAAAATTTGATGTCGAAGCGACGCTTAAAACCATTCAAAAACAGAAACCGACCATGTTTCCAGGAGCACCCACGATGTATATTGGCCTCTTGAACCATCCGGATATCGCCAAATATGACCTTTCTTCCATCAATGCCTGTATAAGCGGTTCTGCATCATTGCCCTTAGAGGTCCAGGAGCAGTTTGAGAAAATTACTGGCGGAAAGCTTGTTGAAGGCTATGGGCTTTCAGAAACCTCACCGGTGACACATGCTAATTTCATTTGGGATCAGCCGCGTGTAAAAGGAAGCGTTGGACTGCCTTGGCCAGATACCGACTCGGTGATTCTGTCCCTGGAAAACTTTGAAGAGCTTCCTCCGAATGAAATTGGAGAGATTGCAATAAAAGGACCACAGGTGATGCAAGGATATTGGAATCGTCCGGATGAAACGGAAAAAACCTTTAAAAATGGCTGGCTGCTTACTGGCGATCTGGGTTACATGGATGAGCAGGGGTTCTTTTATGTAGTCGAGAGGAAAAAGGATACAATCATTGCAGGCGGTTTCAATATATATCCACGTGAGGTGGAAGAGGTGCTATACGAGCATGAGGCCATACAGGAAGTGGTTGTGGCAGGTATCCCTGACCCATATCGCGGGGAAACCGTCAAGGCCTATGTCGTACTGAAAAAAAATGCGAGGGTCACAGAAGAGGAATTGAATGAATTTGCCAGAAAGAACCTGGCTTCCTATAAGGTGCCGCGCAGCTATGAATTCAGGAATGAACTTCCAAAAACGACGATAGGAAAAATCCTGAGAAGGGTCCTAATCGAGGAGGAAAAGAAAAAAATATCCGAGGAAAGAAAAGAAGCTTAAACATGCACCCCCTTTTAACGGAGCAGCGGAAGAGAGCTCCGTGTTTTGCAAAACGGCTGGACAACCTATGGATGGGGACTGTACAATGAACAGAAGTGGAATGTCAGGCCCCTTAGAAGTTTTGCTTGACAGTAAAGGGTCATCATTTTATGATAGAAATATGAATGATGGTTCATTCATTTTCTGAAAGGGGACATCCAGTGAAAAGCAACAGACCTAAGTATAATCAAATTATTGATGCGGCCGTTATCGTCATTGCCCAAAACGGTTACTATCAAGCCCAAGTATCCAAAATCGCCAAGCAGGCAGGGGTAGCGGATGGCACCATATATCTTTATTTTAAAAATAAAGAAGATATCCTAATATCATTATTCCATGAAAAGATGGGCTATTTTGTGGAACAGATCGAAGAAGAGCTAAAAGGAAAGACCACTGCTTCGGATAAACTGCATGTGCTCATCCAAAAACATTTTAAAAACCTTTCAGAAGACGTGAATTTAGCAATTGTCACTCAGTTGGAATTAAGACAGTCGAATAAAGAATTGCGCCTAAGAATTAATGATGTGTTAAGAGGGTATTTAAATTTAATCGATCAAATCATTATAGAAGGAAAAGAAAACGGCGAATTCCTGCCTGATTTAAATAATTTACTTGCCAGGCAGATGATTTTTGGAACGATTGACGAAACAGTGACGACCTGGGTCATGAACGAGCAAAAGTATTCGCTCCCAGACCTTGCACCTGATGTTCACCGCCTTCTGATTGGCGGCTGTGGCCTGAAAAGTTAACGATTTAAATAGAGGATGGCGAGCCATCCTCGAAAGAATCGGTTAATTCTGCTTCCAGCTTTATCGGGAAGTGATACATATTTAATTTTCGAAAAAGTTTGACTAGTATGCCTGGAGGGATTGAAATGGAATATCTTAAGCTTTCAGTCGAAAATCATGTGGCTTTTATAACGATTGATCATGCACCTGCAAATGCACTTTCTTCGGCTATCATCGGAGAGCTGTCACAGGCCTTCGACCAAATTGAGAATGATGACGCCGTACGGGTTGTCCTTCTTCATGGTGAAGGAAGATTCTTCTCTGCAGGAGCAGACATTAAGGAGTTTACGGAAGTGAAAGACGGGAAAGCTTTCGAGAAGCTGACCAAGAACGGGCAATCTGTTTTTGAGAAAATCGAATCTTTCCCAAAACCGGTCATTGCAGCCATCCATGGAGCGGCCCTTGGCGGAGGATTGGAGCTGGCCATGGCCTGTCACATCCGTTTGGTAACCGAAAGGGCTAAACTGGGTTTGCCTGAGCTGCAGTTGGGCTTAATCCCTGGATTTGCTGGGACCCAACGTCTTCCTCGTTATGTGGGCATGGCAAAGGCAGCTGAAATGCTGTTTACAAGTGAACCGATTTCAGGTACCCAAGCTGTACAATGCGGATTGGCGAATCATGCCTTCACGGATGAAGAATTGATTCCGAAAGCTAAAGAACTAGCCAATAAAATTGCCAAGAAAAGCCCGCTTGCTTTAAAGTCGGCCATAGAGTTATTAAATTATTCCAAGCATGATGCCTACCATAAAGGTGTGGAAAGGGAAGCAGCCCTCTTTGGCCAAGCTTTCGATACTGCTGATGCACAAGAAGGAATCGGCGCTTTCATTGAAAAAAGGGAAGCTGTATTCACAGGGAAATGATGATTCGAGTATAAATAACTATTTTTATATATCATGCAGGATTTTGATGAAATCTGTAGAATACAATACTATATATCAATAAAATTCATAATCTTCAAAACTCAAATCATTCGGGAGGTATTATCGTGAACATTTATGTACTGCTGAAAAGAACATTTGATACAGAAGAAAAAATTACTCTATCCAACGGGAAAATTAATGAGGATGGAGCAGAATTCATCATTAATCCATACGATGAGTATGCAGTTGAAGAAGCAATCCAGGTGCGTGATGCACAAGGCGGCGAAGTAACGGTTATTTCCGTCGGAACCGAAGAGGCTGAAAAGCAATTACGTACGGCGCTGGCAATGGGTGCTGACAAAGCCGTATTGATAAATATAGAAGACGATATTGAAAATGGCGACCAATTCACGACTGCCAAAATTATAGGCGAATACTTAAAAGATAAAAATGCCGATTTAATCATTGCAGGGAACGTTGCAATTGATGGCGGTTCTGGTCAAGTGGGACCACGCGTGGCCGAAATTTTAGAAATTCCTTATATTACTACCATTACTAAGCTGGACATCGAAAATGGAAATGTAAGCGTTATCCGTGATGTCGAAGGGGACTCTGAAACGATCGAAGCATCCCTTCCGTTGTTGGTAACGGCTCAGCAAGGGCTAAACGAACCACGTTATCCATCATTGCCGGGAATCATGAAAGCGAAGAAAAAACCGCTTGAAGAATTGGAATTGGATGACCTGGATTTGGAAGAAGAAGATGTTGAGGCAAAAACAAAAACGATTGAAATTTACCTTCCTGCTAAAAAAGAAGCTGGAAAAGTATTAAACGGCGAAATCGGTGATCAAGTAAGCGTACTTGTTCAATTATTACGAAGCGAAGCAAAAGTGATTTAATCGAAACGGTACTTTTTCAAAATAACAACACACGACAAAAAGATAAAATAGTGCACAGGAGGTTTTTATAAATGGCTAGAAAGTTTCTTGTATTGGGCGAAGTTCGTGACGGTTCACTGAGAAATGTATCATTTGAAGCTATCGGTGCGGCTAAACTTGCTGCAGATGGCGGGGAAATAGTAGGTGTCTTGGTTGGTGACAGTGTTCAAAATTTCGGAAATGAATTGATCCAGTATGGGGCAGACCGGGTTGTTGCAGTCGAAAATGATCAATTGAAACAATATACTTCAGATGGTTATGCGCAAAGCTTGCTTGCCGTCATCGAACAGGAAAAACCAGAAGGAATATTCTTTGGACATACGGCCCTAGGAAAAGACCTTGCACCAAAATTGGCTGGAAAGCTTGAATCAGGATTGATCTCCGACGTTACATCCATTGAAGAAGAAGGCGGAAATATCGTTTTCACCCGTCCGATCTATTCCGGTAAGGCATTTGAAAAGAAAATTGTAACAGATGGCGTGATATTCGCGACAATCCGTCCGAACAATATCGAACCATTAGCGAAAGATGAGTCCCGCTCTGGTGATGTTTCTACATTAAGTGTGGATATCAAGGATCTACGTACAATCATTAAAGATGTTGTAAGAAAAGCCAGTGAAGGGGTCGACCTTTCAGAAGCGAAAGTAATCATCGCTGGTGGCCGCGGCGTGAAAAGTGAAGATGGTTTTGAACCATTAAAGGAACTGGCACAAGTTCTTGGCGGAGCGGTAGGAGCTTCCCGCGGAGCATGTGATGCGGATTATTGCGATTACTCTCTGCAAATCGGGCAAACGGGTAAAGTCGTAACACCTGACCTTTATATCGCCTGCGGAATTTCCGGTGCGATCCAGCATTTAGCTGGGATGTCCAACTCCAAGGTTATCGTTGCGATCAATAAAGACCCGGAAGCTAACATATTCAATGTGGCGGATTATGGAATTGTCGGAGACCTTTTCGAAGTCGTTCCGTTACTAACGGAAGAATTCAAAAAACTTAAAGTTAACGCGTAATAGAAATAATACAGATGAGGGGCAAGACATTTGGCATAAGCCGATACATGTCTTGCCCCTTTATTTGGCCTGCATATTTACTCTTTTTTTGGACATCCTACCACTGAAGCAAAATATTAGCATCGATTCGAGCAACAATGATATACTGTTTTTAGTTATTTGAGTAAATTTGAGGAGGAAATATATATGGCAATTATAAATGCAACTGACCAAACGTTCACAACAGATACTAGCGAAGGTGTCGTTCTTGTAGATTTTTGGGCTCCATGGTGCGGACCTTGTAAAATGATCGCTCCTGTTCTTCAAGAGCTTGATACTGAAATTGGCGATACAGCAAAAATCGTAAAAGTGGATGTGGATGAAAACCAAGAAACAGCTGGAAAATTTGGTGTGATGAGCATCCCGACATTAATCGTGCTTAAAGACGGTGAAGTGGTTGATAAGGTTGTTGGTTTCCAACCTAAAGAAGCACTTGCTGAACTTATTTCAAAACACGCGTAATAGTAGGTTAGCTAAAAAAAGCTTCAAGTCTGCGGACTTGAAGCTTTTTTCGCTATCTTGATATATAATAATTGTAAAAAAGGGAGAACAGGAGGCTGAATGCATGAATCAACAAATAAAGAATAAACTTGCCCTTCTTCCCGATCAACCTGGTTGTTATTTAATGAAAGATCGTCAGGGAACGATCATCTATGTAGGCAAAGCGAAAGTGTTGAAAAATCGTGTCCGTTCTTATTTCACGGGATCTCATGACGGAAAAACATTCCGGCTCGTGAATGAAATTGAGGATTTCGAATATATTGTCACCTCTTCCAATATCGAGGCTCTTATTTTAGAGTTGAACTTAATCAAAAAACATGACCCAAAATATAATGTCATGCTGAAGGATGATAAGACGTATCCCTTCATAAAGCTGACTGCGGAACGCCACCCACGTCTAATCATTACGCGAAAAGTCAAAAAAGACAAAGGTAAATATTTCGGTCCTTATCCGAATGCATTTGCAGCTAACGAAACGAAAAAATTGCTCGACCGCATCTATCCCCTAAGAAAATGCAATACTTTACCTGATCGCGTTTGTCTCTACTATCACCTTGGCCAGTGCCTGGCCCCATGTGTATATGATGTAGAGGAACAGGAATATAAAAAAATGGTGGATGATATCAACAGGTTCTTGAACGGCGGGCATACTGAAATAAAAAAAGAACTGACTGAAAAAATGCTGGAGGCATCGGAAGATCTCGATTTCGAGAGGGCCAAGGAGTTCCGTGACAAAATTGCCCATATCGATATTACGATGGAGAAGCAGAAAATGATGACGACAGATTTCATCGACAGGGATGTATTTGGTTTTGCTTATGATAAAGGCTGGATGTGCGTTCAGGTATTTTTTGTCCGGCAGGGTAAATTAATAGAAAGGGATGTTTCACTTTTTCCGGTCTACGATGAACCCGAACAGGAACTTCTTACATTCCTCGGTCAGTTTTACGAGATTACGAACCACTTTAAACCAAAGGAAATCTTGCTGCCTGAATCAGTGGATGCCGAAATGGCCGAAGGGCTGCTTGGTGTCAAAACGATTCACCCGAAACGGGGAGCGAAAAAAGACATGCTTAAATTGGCGAATAAAAATGCCTCCATCGCGCTTCAGGAAAAATTCTCTTTGATTGAAAGGGATGAAGAAAGAACGATCAATGCGGTGGAAAACCTCGGGAAGCAACTGGGTATCTACACCCCGCATCGAATTGAAGCTTTCGATAACTCCAACATCCAGGGAAGTGACCCAGTTTCCGCTTTAGTCGTGTTCATTGATGGAAAGCCGGAAAAAAGGGAGTACCGCAAATATAAGATCAAGACGGTCCAAGGGCCTGATGATTATGAATCGATGCGTGAAGTGGTCAGAAGAAGGTATTCACGGGTATTGAAAGAAGGGCTGCCGCTTCCGGACTTGATCATCATTGATGGCGGAAAGGGACATGTGGAAGCCGTTCGGGATATTCTGGAAAATGAATTGGGCCTTGATATTCCACTTTCAGGCCTCATTAAGGATGAAAAGCATAGGACCTCGCAATTGATGATCGGAAATCCGCTTGAAATCGTACCTCTTGATTCACGGAGCCAGGAATTTTACCTATTGCAAAGAATTCAGGATGAAGTCCATCGGTTCGCGATTACATTCCATCGCCAGCTACGCGGGAAAAATGCAGTTCACTCCCAGCTTGATGATATTCCAGGAGTCGGGGAAAAGCGAAGGAAGCAATTATTAAGGCATTTTGGATCATTGAAGAAAATCAAAGAGGCAACCGCCGAGGAAATCATGGAAGCTGGCATGCCAAAAGGGGTAGCAGAGGGAATCGTTAGAAAATTACAAGAATAATCTTGCTACCGATAAATCTCTATGCTATGATTAAAAAGAATTTTTAACTAGACAACTTAAAAGTGCTGATAGAGGTGCGGAATTCAAGAGTAAAAACCTGGAGAAGTATGAGCTTCCATGAAAGGTTTTGAAAGGGGATGACGCCGAAGGAAGACAAGACTCATACCTTGTTTTCCTGGTCCGACATTTAATAAATGTCGGATTGTCAGGGTTTATATCCTGGAGAGCTATCTCACTGTGTTTACAGTATTTAGATATGTGATCACAGCAATGAGATATTTCTCATTGCTTTTTTTATTGCCTAAAAAGGTAGAGAGGGTGCATGAGGATGGCATTAATCGTTCAAAAATTTGGCGGAACATCCGTCGGAAGCGTAGAAAAAATCAAAAATGTTGCCAATCGGGTAATCGAGGAAGCGCAGAATGGAAATGAGGTAGTCGTCGTTGTTTCAGCCATGGGGAAAACCACGGATCAATTGGTTTCCATGGCCCGGGATATTTCCGGAACCCCGAGCAAGAGGGAAATGGATATGCTATTGACTACGGGGGAGCAGGTAACGATTTCCCTGTTAACGATGGCATTGATTGAAGAAGGTCATGAAGCCATTTCGTATACTGGCTGGCAGGCTGGCATGCAAACGGAATCCGTTCATGGGAATGCCCGGATTTTAAACATCGATGCCACGAGGATCCAAGCTCAGCTTCAGGATAAGAAAATAGTGGTCGTGGCTGGTTTCCAGGGGAACGATGCAAATGGGGAAATCACTACCTTAGGGCGAGGCGGTTCCGATACGACAGCGGTTGCCATCGCTGCAGCGCTGAATGCGGATAGATGCGATATTTATACGGATGTAACGGGTGTTTTCACAACGGACCCTCGCTACATAAAAGGCGCACGAAAACTCCAATCGATTTCTTATGATGAAATGCTGGAACTTGCCAACTTGGGGGCGGGCGTCCTTCATCCAAGGGCTGTCGAATATGCAAAAAATTATCAAATACCGCTTGAAGTCCGTTCAAGCATGGAGAGAGAATCAGGAACGATCATTGAGGAGGAAGCAACTATGGAAGAAAACTTAATTGTACGCGGGATTGCTTTTGAAGACAGTATTACGAGGGTCACAATATATGGTTTGCCCCAATCACTTGGTGCATTATCCACAATCTTCACAACACTTGCGAAAAACCGGATTAATGTGGACATCATCATTCAAAGCATGACTGCCGAGGATACGACCAATCTATCTTTTTCCACAAAAAGTGAAGATACGGAAGCGGCCTTGATCGTGCTGGAAAATAATAAAGAACAATTGGGATTCGACCGAGTCGAAACGGAGAGCGGATTGGCAAAAGTATCCATCGTCGGTTCTGGTATGGTATCCAATCCGGGAGTGGCTGCCGAGATGTTTGAAGTGATGGCCAATACAGGCATCCAGGTGAAAATGGTCAGCACATCGGAAATTAAAGTTTCGACTGTCGTCAATGAAAAGGAAATGGTGAAGGCGGTTGAATCTCTTCATGAAGCATTTAAACTAGGTCAGCATGCAAATGTGCTAGCTTAAGTGTCAGGAGTCCAATAAAAAACAGACTTCCGGTAAAAAGGGTAAGTCTGTTTTAAGGGCTTATTAGATTGGATCTCTGGGATCCCATTGGATGGTGAATATCACTTTTTTTGCGCGGCGTTTAATTTCTTCCGTTGATTCGCTGAGGAATTTTTTTTGCAGTGTAAACTGCTCGGCAAGGAAACCGGCTTCAAGTTGGAAGTGACAATCAGGGTGTAAATCCAGGCGGCGGCTGATTATTTCACCCGTCAGGGATAATTCCATCTCGTGTTTCGTATATTTCAAGATTTCCAGATTGCCCCATCCAGCGCTTTGGAAAAATTCAATCACTTCCTGATCGCCATTCAATGGGAATTTTCTTGCTAATTGTTTACCTGCCCAATAGAGGATTTGATTAGAGTCTTTTCCGAGAATATCGTTCAATAGAACTTCTCTGATTAATTCGTATCCGAAAGCTGGAACCAGGAATTCTTCAGTTTGAATTTCTTCAGTTTGAATCTCTTCTTCTATCGCAGCAGCAATATTTTTTTTCATAATTTATCGCCTCTTTCTGTAAATCTATTATAAACGTATTTCTTTTGCAAATTATACTGTTTTTTATTTATTTAAATAACAATTGGAAAAAAATGAGAAATTATATCGAGATATTAATAGTTAAATTAGAAATTTATTCAAAATATCATCTTGACATACAAAAAATAGCTAATTTAATCCAATAAAATCTATTCTGAAAAAGAGATTTCTTGTATCCGTTTTCTTGACGCATATAGAAGTCAGGAGTAAAATGGACATGTCACATAATTGTAAAGGAAGTATAGAGGAGTTTTTTTGACTCTATACTGTATTTTCACGCGGAGATAAAAGGTAGCCACCAGTTTATCTTTGCATGATTTTTCACAAATTAAGGGGGGGCACTTAGTGGCAAAAAATCGTGAGTTTGGGAATCGCAGGCTTCATTCACTTCTAGGAGTAATTCCAATTGGTCTATTCCTAATTTTTCATTTATCGGTAAACTTTATGGCAACAAAAGGAGAAGAGACTTTTAATGGGGCAGTTCATTTAATTGAGTATACGCCCGTGAAGATTCTGGTAGAATGGGTCGTCATCTATCTACCGCTCATTTTCCATGCTGTGTACGGAATTTATATTGCCTTTACAGCAAAAAACAATTTAGGCAGATTTAGTTTCTTCCGTAACTGGATGTTCATGCTACAACGTCTAACTGGAATCATAACGTTGATTTTCCTTGTTTGGCATATATGGGCAACTAGAATTCAAGCAGCTATGGGTGCTGAAGTTAACTTTGACATGATGGCTGAAATTTTCTCTAGTCCATTTATGATTGTGTTCTATATTGTTGGTATTATCTCGGCAATCTTCCACTTTGCTAATGGATTATGGTCATTTGCAGTTAGCTGGGGTCTTACAGTTTCACCAAGATCGCAAAGAATCATGACTTACTTTACATTGATCGTTTTCGTTCTTCTTTCTTATATCGGAATCAGCGCAATTTTCGCTTTCGTATAAGAAGATAGAGTTCATTTATAAGAATTAGGAAAAACATAGCTTGGCTAATGGAAATAAGGGAGTGACAGAATTGGGTAAAGGTAAAATAGTTATCGTTGGTGGAGGTCTAGCTGGATTAATGGCTACGATCAAAGCAGCAGAGCTGGGACAACAGGTTGATTTATTTTCTTTAGTGCCTGTTAAACGCTCTCACTCAGTTTGTGCCCAAGGCGGAATCAACGGGGCAGTAAATACAAAAGGTGAAGGGGATTCTCCATATATCCACTTCGACGATACAGTTTATGGCGGAGATTTCTTGGCTAACCAACCGCCGGTTAAAGCGATGTGCGAAGCAGCACCATCGATTATCCATATGTTTGACCGTATGGGTGTTATGTTCAACCGTACTCCGGAAGGTCTTCTTGATTTCCGTCGTTTCGGTGGTACTCAACATAGCCGTACAGCATTCGCTGGTGCAACAACTGGTCAGCAATTACTTTACGCATTGGACGAGCAGGTTCGCCGTTATGAAGTTGAAGGCCTTGTAACGAAATATGAAGGCTGGGAATTCCTTGGAGCTGTAATCGATGATGAGCAAACAGCACGCGGTATCGTAGCTCAAAACCTGACTTCAATGGAAATCAAATCATTCCCTGGAGACGCAGTCATCATGGCGAGCGGCGGCCCTGGAATCATTTTCGGTAAATCAACTAACTCAATGATCAATACGGGTTCAGCAGCTTCCATCGTTTATCAACAAGGTGTAAATTATGCAAATGGTGAGTTCATTCAAATTCACCCGACAGCAATCCCTGGAGATGACAAACTTCGTCTAATGAGTGAATCCGCTCGTGGTGAAGGTGGACGTATCTGGACATATAAAGACGGAAAACCTTGGTATTTCCTTGAAGAAAAATACCCTGCTTATGGTAATCTAGTACCTCGTGATATCGCGACTCGTGAAATCTTCGACGTCTGCATGAACATGAAGCTTGGCATTAATGGAGAAAACATGGTTTACCTGGATCTATCACATAAAGATCCGAAATTACTTGATATTAAACTTGGCGGAATCATTGAAATCTACGAGAAATTCATGGGTGAAGATCCTCGTAAAGTTCCAATGAAAATTTTCCCTGCCGTTCACTATTCAATGGGCGGTCTTTGGGTGGATTATGACCAAATGACTAACATCAAAGGTTTATTCGCTGCAGGTGAGTGTGATTACTCACAACATGGCGGTAACCGTCTTGGCGCTAACTCACTTCTTTCTGCAATCTATGGTGGTTCAGTCGCTGGACCGAACGCCGTTAAATATATTGAAGGCCTTGATAAAACTTCAGAATCCATTCCTTCTTCATTGTATGAAGGGTACGAAAAACAAGAACAAGAGAAATGGAATGAAGTCATGTCTCTTGATGGTAACGAAAATGCGTACGTCCTTCACAAAGAACTTGGTGAGTGGATGACACAGCATGTTACTGTAGTTCGTTACAATGACAAGCTGAAAGAAACGGATAACAAGATTCTTGAACTGATGGAACGTTACAAGAAAATTAACATCAATGACACGGCTAAATGGAGTAACCAAGGAGCTGCATTCACTAGACAGCTGCAAAACATGATGCAATTGGCTCGTGTAATCACAATTGGTGCGTTAAACCGTGACGAAAGCCGCGGAGCGCATTACAAACCTGATTTCCCAGAACGTAATGATGAGGAATTCATGAAAACTACTATGGCAACATTCAAAGGCTTGGATCAAGCACCTGAATTCCATTATGAAGATATTGATGTATCACTGATCGCACCGCGTAAACGTGACTACACTACGAAACACTAAAGAGGGGGAGCAAAAAAATGGTTGAAACTAAATCTGAGACTAAAACAGTCCGTTTTATAATCACTCGTCAAGATACACCGGATTCAGCTCCTTATGATGAGGAATTCGAATTAGCATACCGCCCGAATATGAACGTAATTTCGGCTCTTATGGAAATTCGTCGTAATCCGGTAACTGTACAAGGCAAGCACACTACAGCAATCGCATGGGACATGAACTGTCTTGAAGAGGTATGTGGTGCTTGTTCTATGGTTATCAATGGTAAACCAAGACAATCATGTACAGCTCTTATCGATCAATTGGAGCAGCCAGTTCGTCTAGCTCCAATGCGTACATTCCCTGTTGTTCGTGACCTGCAAGTCGATCGCAGCCGTATGTTCGACTCATTGAAAAAGGTAAAAGCATGGATTCCAATCGATGGAACGTACAATCTTGGACCGGGACCGCGTATGCCAGAAAAGAAACGTCAATGGGCTTACGAGTTATCTAAATGTATGACTTGCGGTGTTTGTTTGGAAGCTTGTCCGAACGTAAACAGCAATTCAGACTTCATGGGGCCACAACCATTATCACAAGTTCGGTTGTTCAACGCACATCCAACAGGTGCAATGAACAAAGCTGAACGTTTAAATACAATCATGGGTGATGGAGGACTTGCAAACTGCGGTAACTCACAAAACTGTGTGCAGTCTTGCCCTAAAGGCATTCCATTAACTACTTCGATTGCAGCGTTGAACCGTGATACTACGATCCAACAATTCCGTAACTTCTTCGGCAGCGATGAAGTTTAAAAATGAACATGAAAGAACCTATATCTTATGATATGGGTTCTTTTTTTATCGATTGATAGCTTGGATTGATGTGTAAAATGATTTGTGGCACCCGCAAATGCTGAATGACTAAATTAATGAAGTGAGAATGATAAAATTAAACATCTTCCAATATAAAATACTTTTCATTATGGCTTTTTTCTTATAAAATGAGTGAATAGTCATTCATTTCAGAAAGGGTGTGCACAAGTTGGGCAAAATATCATATATCGATAATATAACGGAGTGGATCAATGATTTTTCCTTTAAACATGAGATTAAGGTCCGCTTTTCAGAAACTGATATGTTTGGGCACTTGAATAACACGATTCCTTTTACTTATTTTGAGGAAGCACGGATTGAGTATTTCAATAGCATGGGATTCATGTCGGATTGGACCTCTGCTGAATGCGGTGAGATGCCGGTTGTTGCTAACTTACAGTGTGATTACCTGAAGCAGGTTTTTTTCAATGATCGATTGACAATCCATGTGAAAGCTGACCATATCGGAAATTCTTCAGTGGACATACATTATATGGGGACCAAACAGGATGGATCAATTTGTTTAACGGGCAGGGGGACGATTGTACAAGTCTCCAAGGCCACCGGAAAGCCGATACCTTGGACGGAAGAGATGAAGCACTCGATGTGGCAAACTGTGCTGGAACATTCCTAAAAATATTTCCATTTAGACAAGTAAAATAGTCACTCCATTGCCTCAGCCGACATACTATATCTTGACTAAATAGACACCCACTCCGGGTTTTATGCTGGTGAAGGCAAGGAGGGTAACATTACTTGAAGGAGAACGAATTCACTCATAAGCCACTACTCACCAAAAGAGAAAAAGAAGTATTTGAGTTACTAGTACAAGACAAAACAACAAAAGAAATCGCAGGTGAATTGTTTATTAGCGAAAAAACAGTTCGAAACCATATTTCGAATGCGATGCAGAAGCTTGGAGTTAAAGGACGTTCGCAGGCAGTCATAGAACTCCTTCGTATGGGAGAACTTAAGCTTTAATGTGTTAACTCTTAATACGTAAGCCTTATAAATATTTTCTCTCCCGTTCATTGGCAGCATATAAGGAAGGGCAAAACAATTTGGTTGTTTTGACTTCTTTGGATGCTGCTTATTTTTATGAGAGCGTTTCATTATGATTCCAGGTAATCAATCTTGAAAATCATTTCACTTTCATCCAAAATGGTAGTATGATAAGTTTCATGAAGTGGGGAGCTGTGTGTATGGATGAAGAGAAGCAGGCGGCATATGTAGCCGATATCGAGAGGGAATTGCGCTATGTATCGTCATGGCTTAAACAAAGGGGAAGAGAAATTCTCCATGATTATAAAATTACCATTCCTCAATTCGTGGCTTTGCAATGGCTTTTTGAATCAGGTGACATGACGATTGGCGAATTGTCCACGAAGATGTTTCTCGCCTTCAGCACAACGACGGATCTGATTGACCGCATGGAGAAACATCAGCTTGTCCAGCGTGTCAGGGATGAAAAGGACCGGCGTGTGGTTCGAATTCACCTTCTTGAAGAAGGTGAACGGATAATCGAAGAAGTGATTAATAAGCGGCAGCAGTACTTGAGTGGCGTGTTAGTCAATTTTAACGAATCTGACATCATGTCCCTCAAAGGGATTCTAGTAAAACTACATCAAGAAATGAAAGAAAAATGAGGCGAGTTTTTTGAAACAACCGATAGGCATCATTGATTCAGGGGTAGGCGGTTTGACAGTAGCTAAAGAAGTCATGCGTCAGCTTCCAAATGAAAATATAATTTACTTAGGTGATACAGCAAGATGCCCTTATGGGCCGAGGACCAAAAAAGATGTCCAAACCTTTACATGGCAAATGACGAGGTTTTTGATGAAGAAGGAAATAAAAATGCTGATCATCGCCTGCAATACAGCGACTGCAGCTGTACTGGATGAAATCAGGGCAACACTTCCGATTCCGGTGTTGGGTGTCATCCATCCAGGGGCAAGGGCGGCATTGAAAGTTTCTGATTCCTTGCATATTGGCGTGATTGGTACGGAAGGCACGGTGAAAAGCAAAGCATATGACGACGCGCTTGCCTCCATCAATTCCGATGTGAAAGTAGATAGTTTAGCATGCCCGAAATTTGTCCCAATCGTAGAAAGCGGGGAGTTTGAAGGGGGTATCGTCAATAGGGTCGTGGCACAAACCTTGAACCCGTTGAAGAAAACGAAGATCGATACATTGATCCTTGGATGTACCCATTATCCACTGCTGGGGCCTGTAATCTCTTCCTATATGGGGGATGAAGTACAAGTCATTTCCTCTGGGGAAGAAACCGCCCGTGAGGCAAGTGTCATTTTGGATTACTATAAATTAATCAATAAAAGCAAGCTCCGCCCAGTTCATCGCTTTTATACAACCGGTTCCAGAGATATGTTTGGTTCCATCGCGTCGAGCTGGCTCGGTATTCATGTCAATACCATTGAAACAATTAAAATCGATCACTTATAAGACTTCCATTTGGAAGTCTTTTTTTCTTGTCTTGAACAGACGGTGTTAGTATCGATACGGTGATTATGAGACATATGACAGATTCATATTTTGGAACAAGAATTTCCCTATCAACATAAAGCCTGCTTTCAAGAAGTGCGAAAGGGTTATGGACGAAGATGTAGGTGATTTCATCGGAAAAAAGAAAGAAGGTTCAAGGATCTGGCTTGTCGGCAGTGCAGAATTAGTGAGAGATTTCATAAGGGAAACGCAGGTGGATGAAATGATTCTGTCCATCATTCCGGTTATATTGGGGAATCGGATTCGATTGTTCCATTCAGGTAGTCCCGAAATCCCAGTGAAGCTGACAAACGGGCAAATTGCCCAGCCCCATTATCAAAGAGAAAAATAATTGGTCTATTTTCCCCTAGGGCTCGTATAAATAGGAGTACAAACTGTCCTAGGAGTGATTTTATGTCCAATAAATCAAAAGTAACAATGGCTGTGACCATTCTGGCATCTTCTTTTTGGCTTTCAGGCTGCGGATTATTTGGCGGTGAAGAGAAAAAGGAAATAGATCCGCCAAAGGATGTTTCATTAGTCGAGGATGAATCTTCATTAAAAGAAACAGAAATGAATGGTGAGGAAAAGCCCGCGACTGATGGAGAAGAGGGCGCTGTTGAAACGAAAACAGTGAAGACGGAGTTATATTTAATTGATAAAAGCGGGTATGTGGTTCCACAAACATTGGAACTTCCTAAATCGGAAGCTGTCGCCAAACAGGCCCTTGATTACCTTGTCACTAACGGACCTGTCACGGATAAACTTCCGAATGGATTCAGGGCCGTCATTCCTGCCGATACCCAAATAAGCGTGAACATTAAAGACGGAGTGGCTGTGGCGGACTTTTCGCCGGAGTTCAAAAATTATCAGAAAGAGGATGAACTTAAAATCCTCCAAGCCATTACATGGACACTGACACAATTCGACTCGGTCGAGAAAATCCAAATGAGAATTAATGGGGAAGATATATCCGAAATGCCTGTCAATGGCACACCGATAGATGAGAATGTCTCAAGGTCGTCAGGAATCAATATCGATACGAGTGACGTAGTCGACATTTCCAATACCAAATCACTGACCGTTTATTATGTAGGCGGTGACGAGGAGTACACCTATTATGTTCCGGTGACACGCAGGATCAGCGAAACGGTGTCTGATAATGTAACAGCGGTCATTCAGGAATTAACGAAGAGTCCTTCAGGTTCAAGCCTGCAAACAGGGTTCATGAGTGATGTAGCTTTACTTGACGAGCCTAAAATCGCAGAAGGTAAGGTCAGCCTCAATTTTAATGAAAATATCCTTGGAAGCTTTAAAGAGAAAAAGGTATCACAAGAAGTCCTTGATGCCTTGGTCCTTTCCTTAACGGAACAGAAAGGAATTGAAAGCGTTGAAGTGCAAGTGCAGGGCAGCGCAGATGTTCTTAATGAAGAAGGCAAGAAATTATCCGAACCAGTGGTCCGTCCAGAGAAAGTCAACACAGGTAGTTTTTAAAGAGCAATTTATATCTGGAAATCACAATGAGGCAGCCTGCAGCTGCCTCTATTTTTTATTCCACAATTGAATTACCACGCTGTTATTGCACCTGTTGTATACATTGTTTTTAGTTGAATGCTAATACCGCCGCCAAGCATTTCTAGTATCAAGAGAAAGTTTTTACATAAATAAATTTTTAAAAGGGGAAATTACTTTTAATCGTGTAATTAATGGGGGGATATTATGGATCAAAAGATCATTCAGGCTTTACACATCTATGTTTTAATCATCATGAATACAGGATTCATGGTACATGTCCTACTCCTTCCCAATATATTGACCGCATCTCAACGCGACGCATGGATAAGTGTCATAATAAGTGTTGTTCCATGTATCGTTTGGACCCTATTTATTTTTTATATTTATAAAAAACTAGATAAAGAAGATATAATCGCTTTTCTAAAAAAATGGTCTACACCTTTTGTTACATATATTTTCACAATAGCATTTGGGTTGTACTTTATATTTAACGCCTTCATTACCGTCAAGTTTACAGTGATTTGGGCAAAAGCTAATTATACTCATGACATACCGAACATCGTAGTCGTTAGCCTATTCACTTTTATTTGTATTTTTGCAACTTATAAAGGAATACGCACCATAAGTACTTTGGCTCTCCTGTTTCTTCCGTTCGTCACTTTTTTTGGGATATTTGTGGGGCTGGGGAATACGAGTAATAAGAATTACGAATTATTGTTCCCGATATTTGAAAGCGGGTATCGCAATACTCTAAATGGTATTTTGTATACGAGTGCAGGATATTTAGAAATTATCGTTTTTTTATTTTTGACTCCTTACCTGAAAGATAAGCTAAAAGCCAAGTGGCTTTTATTAGTTAGTGTAATTTTAATCATGCTTACGTT
Source organism: Peribacillus sp. NPDC055009 (assembly GCF_053608705.1). Taxonomy (NCBI): domain Bacteria; kingdom Bacillati; phylum Bacillota; class Bacilli; order Caryophanales; family Bacillaceae; genus Peribacillus; species Peribacillus sp. NPDC055009. The sequence continues at coordinate 622,564 of NZ_JBSGVZ010000001.1, forward strand.
AGGACCCCTGATGGGGGCGATTGCAGAATTTGGTTCTGTGGAAGCAGTGAAAATGAGGAATCCAGCTTATGAACAGTGGAAGCTGTTAAGGTTTGGCTATTATATTACTCGACTCGATTTCCTGTCCATTTTCCAATGGCTTTCAGGTGCCATGATTCGAATAAGTTTATGTTTATTTATAGGATATAAATTAATCTCAAATTCAAAACATCAGAAGTGGATACTGCTCTCACTATATTCATTAATTGTTATTGGAACGCTAATCCATTGGGATGCCACTTCATTTTTTTATTTTATATACAAATATTTCTTTCCGATCAGTAGTCTGTTTCTCTTGGGTGCTGCAATTATACTGTTATTCCTTATTATAAAAAAGGGAAAAGGAAAAGGTGAAACATTATGAGGAAGGGAAAATTGAATGGAACTCCTTCTTGCATTGACCAAATCCAAAAATGGTTCGAACATTCCTCTGATGTTTTTTTAAGAAAAAAAACATTTGATCCTGAAGGTCGTTATTTGTTGGGGTTTTTATATGCGCCAAACTTAGTCGATATGCAATTTATCAATGAAGTGATACTGCCTACAATATCAAAAGCGGTTCAAGAAAATGGGGAATTAACAATTGATCAATTAAGCAATATTATGGAGATCAGTACGCTAAAAAAAGACGCCGATTTAAAAGAGGAAGTAGAAAGCATTCTATTTTCAGGAGACTTAATCATTATTAATGAATCTTCTAATGAAATTTATTATACCCCATTAGCTAATTCCCCTAAGCGTAGTCCGGAAGAGTCCAATATAGAATCTTCCATTCGCGGACCTAGAGATGGATTTATTGAGAATATTTCGGATAACATGTCTTTAATTCGCCAAAGGTTAAAAACGTCAACACTTAAATGCATAGAATATACAATCGGGAAAAGAAGTAAAACCAAAATATTGCTACTTTATATAGATGACATTATTAATCCTTCGATTCTTTTGGATATTAAAAAACGATTGGATTCATTAAATGTTGATATCATAGTCAGCAGTTACCAAGTTGAAGAACTCCTATATGATACTCAACTTTCCATCTTCCCTTTAATGGATTATATCGGTCGACCGGACTATGTTGTTGAATCCTTGAATCAAGGACGCTTTGCCATCCTGGTGGACGGGAATCCCACATGCTTGATCGGACCGACCAGTATTAATCAGTTACTTTATTCTGCTGATGACGCACATGCAAGCTTTTTTTACATTAGTTTTATGCGCATCATTCGTGTAGTCGCCTTATTTGTAACGGTTGCGTTACCGGGTTTTTTTATAGCGTTAGTTTCCTATCAATTCGACCAAATTCCCTTTTCGCTTCTTGCGACGATTTCAATCACGAGACAAGGATTACCGATACCTGCTTCTTTAGAGGCATTCATGATGATCATATTGTTTGAACTATTTAAAGAAGCTGGTCTTCGCCTGCCAAAAGCTGTAGGTCCGACGGTTTCTGTGTTGGGTGGATTGATTATAGGTGATGCAGCGATTCGGGCAGGGCTGACTTCACCCTCCATGTTAGTAGTAATAGCTGTTACAGTTCTCTCAAGCTATACCTTAATCAATCAGAATATTGCTGGAAATATCGTTCTTATAAGGTTATTCATATTTGCTTGTTCAGCGTTTTTAGGCTTGTTTGGATTCTTCATGGGAATATTCCTTATCTTGATTGTTGTGGTTTCCTTGGAAAGTTTCGGACAGCCTTTTGTGAATCCATTTTCCAAACCAAATAAATCGGATATGTTAAAAGTCTTATTCAAGCTTCCGTATGGGATGTTAAGGCAGCGGAATCAAGCTATACAGTCCAGTGATAATGAACCGCAAAAGGAGTCGAACAAATGAGAAAGCTAATTGCAGTCATGGTTATTGGCTGTCAACTTTTATTGACGACAGGATGCTGGGGAATGAAGGAAATTCAAGCTCAAACATATGGATCCGCTCTAGGGATCGATTATAAAGAGGGTGAATTCATCTTATACTTTCAAGCGTTGAATTTTGCGGATATAGCAAAACAAGAGGGGGCCACTGCATTACAAGAAAGATCTACTGTTGTCATTGGGGAAGGTAAAGGGGAAAGTATCGAGGAAGCATTTACCGAATTAGAACAACATGCCGCATTACCGCTTTATATCGGGCATATTAACTCCTTCATTTTAAGTGAGAATGTAATCAAGAATAAAATGAAGGATTTCATTGAATATGTAGGAAAAGAGCCCTTATTGCGATACAATTCATGGCTGTTCGTTACGAACAAGGATATTAAAAAGGTGTTTGACAGTGATAGTTTCTTTAATCTTCCTAACTTATTCACGATCATTCAAAGGCCAGAGACCGTTATTAACGAGAACTATTTCATTTCCCCGTTAAAATTCAGTGAACTGGTTTCGAAGTTTTATCAACCGGTTGGTTCCATTTTAATTCCCTCTTTGGTCATAAATGAGCATCATTACTCAGAGGGCGGGAAAGAAAAGAAGATACCAACATTGAATGGCGGCTATGTTTTATCAAAACAACAATATAAAGGGTACGTAAGTAAACAAGATTTGATAGGTTTAAAATGGGTTGAAAACAAGGCGACAGTAATGTTTTTTTCCCTGAACAAACAAAAGGTAAGTGTTGAAATCATGGACCCTAAAACAAACATCATAGTATTGGAACAACAAAAGAAACCCTTATATGACTTAGAGGTTAGAGCAAATGGAATATTGAAACAAAATATAGATAACTTGGATATGGAAAAAATCGAAAAAAAGGTAGAAACAAAAGTTAAGCATGATATTTTGAAGACATTGAAGACGGGGGAGAAAATCAATACAGACCTATTTAACATAAGTGAAAAGGCATACAGATACCATGTCAATAAGTGGGATAACAGAATTATTAATTCCTTTGATAAGACTTCAATAAATAACATAAAAGTTAATATCCATATTGAACATAGTGAAAATTACAAACGTTAGTTTATAAGTTTCAGGTTATTGCAGATGAGGGAGTTGTGTTAGACTTAACTTATCTGGAAAATTCAGCAGCCTTTATTGATCATGAAAGGCAGCGCTGAATTCGTCCGTTTGGCACTGGAGAATAAGCGGCTTAACATATAATGAGTACAGCAAATTCTTTCTTAGCCCGAAAAGAGCTCACATGCCGATAAAATGAAAAAGGGTGAAATGAAAAATGAAGACAGTAATAATTGCAACGAAAAATAAAGGGAAAGCAAAGGAGTTCGAAAGCTTATTCTCTGCTAAAGGATATGAAGTCAAAACACTTCTTGATGTACCGGATGCTCCGGATGTTGAGGAAACAGGGACGACATTTGAAGAAAATGCGATCCTGAAGGCAGAGGCCATTGCCCATCAGCTAGGCCGTTTTGTCATTGCTGATGATTCCGGATTGATTGTAGATGCATTGGAGGGCCGTCCAGGCGTATATTCTGCGCGCTATGCTGGAGAGTCCAAGAGTGATGAAGCGAACACGGAAAAAGTCCTCCGGGAACTGGAAGGCGTGCCAAAAGAGGATAGAACGGCGAGGTTTTATTGCGCATTGGCACTAGCGTCACCCAACCAGGAAACGATTACGGTATCGGGAACGATGGAAGGCTTGATTACAGAACGGCCTTCAGGAGCGAATGGATTTGGTTATGATCCCATCTTTTTTGTTGAGGAACAGGGTAAAACAAACGCAGAATTGACAAAAGAGGAAAAAAACAAAATCAGCCACCGTGCCAATGCATTGAGGGCCCTAGATGAAAAACTTGATCTATTTCTAAAAAGGGAAGAAGGAATGTGACGATGAAAGTGCTAATAATGAGTGACAGTCATGGCTTAACTCATGAAATCAGCATGATTACCGACCGTCATAAACAAGAGGTTGCAGCCATGATCCATTGCGGTGATTCAGAGTTGGAAAGAAATGACCCTCACATGTCGGGGTTCTTAGCCGTACGCGGGAATTGTGACTATGATTCGGCATATCCGAATGACATTGTGGAGAACATCGCAGGCAAGCGTTTCTTCCTTACACATGGACACCTCTATAACATAAATATGACCTTGATGAACCTATCTTATAAAAGTGAAGAGACAGGGGCGGATATTGTTTGCTTTGGTCATTCCCACGCTGCAGGCTCTGAATTGATTGACGGCAAGCTCTTCATCAACCCGGGAAGCATTCGTCAGCCGCGTGGACGAAAAGAAAAAACCTATGCCATTTTGGAAATCGGAAATGACCAACTTGAAATCATCTATTATGACCTTGAAGGAAAAATCGTTGAAGAACTAAGAAATGCTTATCAAATGGAATGACTTCATGTATAATGAACAGGAAGCGTTTTTCCCCGCTTCCTGGTTATTTAAAAAAGAAAAAACTTTTTTTGAAAAAGCGTTGACTTTCTTTTGATATCCTACTATAATAAGAAGTGTCCTAAGGGAACAGTTAAGGTAATACATAAGTTTTACCGCAACTTATATCATAAACGTCTCAGTAGCTCAGCTGGATAGAGCAACGCCCTTCTAAGGCGTCGGTCGGGAGTTCGAATCTCTCCTGGGACACTACTAAAAAAAGCCAAAACCTTCAAAGGTTTTGGCTTTTTTACTTTTGGCTTAAGACAATGAGGGTAATTTAAATTTGCTATCCTTTTAACTGTTAAAGTTCGTATGACGACAAGAAGTTTTTTATTTCATATTTATCGCAGGTGGATGACCTTTTATGTCGAACTTGTTATAAATAAGGAGATGTTTAAATGAATAAAGATAGATTATTCAAGTTCATTCAAACTTCCACTCGGGGCAATTTCTTCTCAGTCGAAATAACCGAAGATGGAACAGAAGTGGTCCAATTAGCCAAGGAGTTAGAAAAAGAAGGAAGAATCAAGTTGAGGGAATGCAAACGAAAAGAGCAAGGTGTTTATCTGGAAGGAATACTTAAGTTTGTGCCTAGCTAATACTTAAAGAGCTCAACGAAGGACTAATATTAGGAATTTCATATGTTCCACAAACTCAGGCATCCATGATTGGATGCCTGAGTTTGTATCTAAATTTTAAAGCAAAGTTGATTGGAGCCGGTGTGCGAGACTCCTGCGGGGAAAGCGCGTGCCTCGAGTGGAAATCAACGTTCGATTTACAAAAACCAATTATTATCGAGTTTGTCTACAAATTCAGGCATCCATAATCGGATGCCTTTTTTCTATATCAAATTCTATTTAATGTTTGGAGATTTTTTTTAATGATTTCACGGTTTTTGATTATTGCCGTATTCAATTCTTCGACGGGTGAACTTTTATCATCTCCTAAACTAAGCTGCATCCCACTTGATTGGTTTTGTATAAGTAATTCAATCGAATCGCGTAATTCTGGCAGTGATACCTTGAATTGTTCAGATAAATGTTGTATTGCCTTGTGTAAATCGGTGTTATGGATTGATGGAACAATTGCATTGTTTTCATCTTTCAATATATATCCTCCTCTAAAGCTTATTCACGCTTATATAGCATATTATTGGGGAAATTAAGCTTATTATTCAATGTGCTATAAGGCATAGTGTCAGGGGGATCGTTTCGTTTAATGGATGGTGTAGCGCCTGTCAGCTGTATTGTATGTTATGAAGCCCTCTGGCCACCGAGTACATCTTTGGATACTTTGCTGGAGTTAAATTAGAAAAAACATTGACATAATGCAAACGAATTAATATTATGTTTATTATATTATAAACTTTATAGGGAAGTGTTTGTTTTATGAAGGACGCTGAAATGTTTTGGAGCGCATCTCAGGATGAGCTTAAACAAGGGTATATAGAAGGTGAGAACCAATATGTTTGTTTGCTGTGCGGAAATGCAGTTGAAAAGGGGGTGGTATACCCGAAAGATGGGGTTCTTTATGAAGCAAAGAGGTATATGCGGATTCATATTGAACATGCACACAACTCCGTTTTTGAATACTTGATCGATCTCGATAAAAAACTTACAGGTCTCACGGACCATCAAAACCGCCTTCTTCGCCTATTTTACCAAGGGAAGAATGATGCTGAGGTTCAGGAGGAAATGGGGATAGGCAGTCCGTCCACCATTCGGAACCATCGTTTTGTGTTGAAAGAGAAAGAGCGTCAGGCTAAGTTGTTTTTAGCCCTGATGGAACTTTTGAAAGATAAAGATGAACATGCGCCGGCATTTATCCCGCTTCATCAAAAAGCGACGATGGTTGATGATCGTTATAACGTTACCGAGGATGAAAAGGTGGCTGTACTGAAAAAATACTTCCCTAAAGGCAGTCAGGATGCATTAAAGTCTTTCCCGCCAAAGGAAAAACAAAGGCTGATCATTCTTCAAGAAATTATGAACCGATTTGAAAATGAGCGGAAATACGAAGAAAAAGAAATCAATCAAATTTTGGGTACCGTTTATCATGATTACGTTCTTTTGAGAAGGTATTTAATAGAATATGGATTTTTGGATAGAAAGCCTGATGGGAGCCAATATTGGCTGAAGAAATGATGACTGGAGGCAAGAAAGATGGATCGTAAAAAAGAATTGAAGCAATTATATAAAGAAACGAAAGTTGAAGCAGGTGTATACCAAATCAGAAATACGGTAAATAATAAAGTTTTTATCGGAAGCACGAGGAATTTAAAGACGTTGAAGGGGAAACAATTTGAATTGGAAGTCGGAACAAACACCAATAAAGTGCTGCAAGGTGAGTGGAACCAATATGGGAAAGATGCTTTTTCTTTTGAGGTGCTGGAAGTATTGAAGCCGAAAGAAACAGGATTTTTTGATGTTAAACGGGAATTGAAAAAACTTGAAGAAATGTGGATGGAAAAAATACAGCCATACGAAGAACGGGGATACAATAGAATGAAATCCACTGACTTGTAAGTGGCCTTAAAACAGGGAGTCATTTGTGGCTCTTTTTTTGTGGGAAAAAAATCAGAGGATCTCACTTGTTGTAAGTTTTTAAATGGTTTAAGCTAATAATGAGGGTCCTGTTTATGAAATAGGGGGAAACCAGTGGAGACCTTCACTAAATAATTTATTTTAGGAGTTGCGAATGAAAAAAATAGGATGGACCATAACGGGGATAGGAGCAATCATAGCGCTGGGGGCCTTACTTTATCCTTTGAATGTTATTGATAAAACTCTATGTATATATTTATTGCTCGGCGGTGCAGGGCTTATGTTTGTCGGGTCTATGTTCAGGGCCTTTTCACTCCTGAAAAGATGACTGATTTTATTAAGGTGATGACATGGAGAAAAACCAATTGAAATATGCCCAGCAGCATCTGGCTAATGAACGTACCTTTTAGCCTGGGTAAGAACGGTGATTGCGATAGTGGGGGTTGGTTTTCTTGCGACTAGCCTACATTTTACGTTTGGTGTGCATCGGGATCCCCGGATTGACCTGATCAGTATCGTGCAGGGGATGTTTACATGTGCATTGGGCCTTGTGATTGCAGGGCTGGCGAAGTTCGGTTATCTTCAGAAGAAGCGGCAAATCAATGAAGGGACATTCGAGCCCTCGAGTGCGACGTTATTCTAATCGCTGTTTTTATGGTCATATTGTTATCGATGATCATTTTATATTTTGTTTTCATAAAAGTGTAAAACTGTCCTAACATTTAAAGGGCAGTTTTTTCCATTTCTACTATTATATACTTATTCTTACATCGTTACGGGATGATTTCTTCCATTGATTAAATGCAATCAAAAAACGAAAGCTTGAAAAACACTGTATTTCAGGTTATGAAGAATTATTCAGACTGTAGAAAATCCGAAGAAAACCTGTTGCCTGCAGTAATTTTATGGTGTTTACAATTTGGACGTTGATTTCCGATCCAGGCACTCGCTTTCCGCGGGCGGCTCGGGAGCTTGAGCTTCCTCGGCTTGAGCCTGTGGGGTTCTCCTCTAGACTCGCTTTTCCCGCAGGAGTCTCGCACCTTCCTCTACAATCAACTTCGTAATAAAATTCAGATGGAAATCATAAAGGTCTTGAAGGTATGGCTACTTTGTGTCCGTTGATTCGGGTGCATCATTTGATGAAAGATAAATTTTCTGAACCCTATTGTCGACAAACTGGAATAATTAAAACCTTTTTATTACATTAAATACAGTGTTGTGCACGTAGCCATGGTGAAATTTGAAGTACCGGAAGGGCATATAAGCGGTAAGGAAAAATCGGTCAAGTTTTGCCTTTCTTGAAAAAATATATATTAGCCACCATCAGTTTGTGAATAAACTTCACATGGGCAATGCTAGCATTAAAACTTTTGAAAGTACTTTACTTTATTCAATTTCAATCGCATTTTAAATATTTGTTTAATTTCCATTTTGTGAGATATGATAAAGAGGAACTAAAAGGAGGTCATTAACATGGTTGATATTAGAAAAGGTGAAAGTTCTTTTTTTGTCGAAGAATCTGGTGAGAAATTAGCGGAAATTACATTCTTTAAATCAGGTGATGATGAAATCACGGTCGATCATACCGTTGTTTCTGACAAGCTGCGCGGACAAAAGGTAGGAAATGCCCTTGTTGAAAAGGTAATAGGATTCGCAAGGGAGGAAAAACTGAAAATTGTTCCGGTATGTTCGTTCGTTCAAAAACAATTTGAAAAAAATGAAGAATACGAGGATGTATTGGCTAAATGAACTAGAGGGCTGGACCAGGGGATGATTAATATCACCTGTGTTCAGCCCATTGTCATTTTTTTAGATAATCTTCACACCATCAATTCCCCAAGAAAAAAATATTAAACGCCTTTCCGCCTACAGTGTTGTTCGCATTTAATATAGGGGAGGTGCTAGGATGGCCATCAAATTACAAACCCTATTGAATCGCGCAAAGGAAAATATGGGAGGCGGTATGGATCCGGTCGTGAACGAGACGATACTCGAAGTGGTTAAATTAGCTTATGAAGCGGGGATATTTGTTCAAATAACAGCTGGTTATCGAAGTTTCCCAGAACAAAATGAATTGTATGAACGGGGCAGAACGAATAAATCAATGCCTATCGTGACTTATGCCAGAGCTGGCCAGTCCTTGCATAACTATGGACTTGCTGTAGATTTTGTCATTGTTAGTGATGACGGCAAGCGGACATTGTGGACAGAGGGCGAAAAGTGGACAAGGGTAGCGGCCATAGCAAAATCCCTGGGATTTGTTTGGGGAGGGGATTTTGAATTGTTCCGTGATTTTCCTCATCTTGGAATGTCAGGCGGTTTATCCACTAGAGATCTTCAAAAGGGATTGAGGCCGAATCTTATATCAAGAGTGGCGTCAGCGAACAGTGAAAGGGAAAATGGATGATCCGCTGTTTGAGAATACTAATACTAGTGACTGGCATCATGTGCGTAGTGCGAGGATATTTCAGTGGAGAAGTTTTGTTATCATTTTAATAATTTTAATGGGATATCTGACGTTTTTAAAAATTAAATATTGAAAAAACTTTTTTTATAGAATGTGGTCATGATAGGTATGTAAGCGGATACAACAAATCTTTCAATTTAGAATTATCAAAAAATTTCAAAAAACCTGTTGACTACTACCTGAAATACACGTAAGATAATCACAAATACAAGACATCAAACATAAGCGTTTCAAAAAATATGAATAATGCGAAAAGCATTGAAGAGGATAAGTAGTCTTTTAAAAAGGCAGTCACAGAGAGCCGGGTAGCTGAGAGCCGGTATTGTCCCGAAAGATGAACTCACCTTGGAGTTTCAGCTTGAACGTCAGACTAGTAGGGCTGAACGGGTGCGTACCAGTACCCGTTACCAAAACAGAGAATAGTGTAGGCTATTCAAAGTGCGCATGGAGTTTCATGCGAAAAAGGGTGGTACCGTGGAGTGGCTCATCAAGCCTTTTCACCCCTTTAACTTGCCGAGTGCAAGTACATTTGGGGTGAAAAGGCTTTTTTGTATGCATAAAAAGCTGAAAATTCTGAATGTTAAGAAATATTCAATAGAAAAGCGAAGGAGGTTTTTTACGAAATGACACAAAAGTCAGTTGTTGCTGATCGGAAAAGTGGAAAGACACATTATACTGGTGCTGAATTTCTGCTGAATGCATTGAAAAAGGAAAATGTTGAAGTCATCTTTGGTTATCCGGGAGGTTCTGTATTGCCGATTTATGACAAGCTTTACAGTTCAGAACTTTTTCATATTTTGACAAGGCACGAACAAGGTGCGATTCATGCAGCGGAAGGATACGCCAGGATTACCGGCAAGCCGGGAGTTGTCATAGTTACATCCGGTCCAGGGGCAACGAACATTGTCACCGGTTTGGCCGATGCAATGATTGATTCTTTACCGCTTGTGGTAATTTCGGGTCAGGTAGCTACCAGTGTAATTGGCTCGGATGCTTTCCAGGAGGCTGATGTACTGGGGATTACTACCCCGATCACAAAACATAACTATCAGGTAAGGAGGCCGGAAGACCTTCCACGCATTATAAAAGAAGCTTTTTATATCGCTTCAAGCGGCCGGCCCGGTCCAGTATTAATCGATATACCTAAGGACATGGCCATTATAGAAGGTGTATCGACTGAAGAGGAGCCAGAGATGAATCTCCCGGGCTATCAGCCGACGACCAAGCCGAATTACTTACAGATCAGAAAGCTTGTTGAAGCAGTAAGCGGGGCGAAAAGACCGGTCATTCTTGCAGGGGCAGGTGTCCTGCATGCAAAGGCCTCCCATCTATTAAAGGAATATGTCGAGCAGCAAGGCATTCCCGTCGTCCACACTTTATTGGGTCTTGGGGGCTTTCCGGCGGAACATCCTCTCTTTATCGGTATGGGTGGTATGCATGGCTGCTATGCAGCAAACATGGCGTTAGCGAAATGTGATCTATTAATCAATATCGGTGCCAGGTTCGATGATCGATTGACTGGGAACCTAGCGAAATTCGCACAGCATGCAACGGTGGCCCATATCGATATTGATCCAGCGGAAATCGGTAAAAATGTGCCGACAAAAATTCCGGTTGTCGGAAGTGCCAAGGAAGCACTGGCAGAGTTGATTGCGCAAAATGGCAAGAAACCGGAAATTGATGAATGGACAACACAGCTTACTGCATGGAATGAAGAGTTCCCATTGCGTTATACCCATGAAGAAGGCGTATTGAAACCTCAGCGGGTCATCCAGATGCTTCACGAAAAAACGAATGGGGAAGCCATCGTTACGACGGATGTTGGACAGCATCAAATGTGGGCAGCGCAATACTATCCATTTAACAAACCGAATTCATGGGTCACTTCCGGTGGATTGGGAACGATGGGCTTTGGCTTACCATCGGCTCTCGGAGCGCAACTGGCGAATCCGAAAGCGACGGTGCTTTCCATATCTGGGGATGGTGGATTCCAGATGTGCCTGCAGGAACTTTCAGTCATTGCCGAAATGAATCTGCCAATCAAAATCATCATCGTCAACAACGGGGCACTAGGTATGGTAAGACAGTGGCAGGAACTATTTCATGAAAAACGTTTCTCGCACAGTATTTTTCAATCGCATCCGGACTTCGTGAAATTGGCTGATGCTTATGGAATTCCGGGGTACAAAGTGACGACGGAGGAAGAAGCAAGCAACTGCCTGGATGTAGCGTTAAAGACTGATGGTCCAGTGTTGATTGATTTCCGGGTAAAACAAAATGAAAATGTCTTTCCGATGGTAGCACAAGGAAAAGGGCTTGATGAAATGGAAGGAGTTTAATCAATGAAGGGAATTCTTAGCCTCACCGTGAACAACAGGCCAGGCGTCCTGAATCGGATTACGAACCTGTTCACGAAAAGAAATTATAACATTGAAGGCATGACTGTCGGACCTTCCGAACAGGATGGCATTTCAAGGATGACCTTCGTGGTCGATGTTGATGACGAAGCTGTCATTGAACAGATCACCAAGCAATTGAATAAGCAGATCGATGTTTTGAAAGTATATGATATTACGAATCAATCGATTGTGGCGAGGGAACTTGCACTCATTAAAATATTGGTGACTACACAAACCCGAGCTGAGATTTATTCAGTCATCGAACCCTTCCGAGCTTCAGTTATTGATGTCAGTAAAGATAGCCTGACAGTTCAAATCACAGGGGAATCGGATAAAATCGAAGCCTTCATTGAACTGATCAAGCCATATGGCATCAAGGAATTGGCAAGGACAGGGACAGCCGCCATCCCGCGTGGAATGCAAATTGCACACGCTAAGAGTGCGACAATCGTATAAAAATAAAAACCAAAACAAACCAAAACAAACCAAAACAAAAAACAATGATGAAAAGGGAGATGTAATTATTATGGCAAAAGTATATTATAACGCAGAAGCAAACGAGAATTTCTTCAACAATAAAAAGGTAGCGGTAATCGGATATGGTTCACAAGGACACGCACATGCACAAAACCTACGTGACAGCGGTGTAGATGTAATCATCGGAATCAGGAAAGGTAAATCCTTCGATAAAGCGGTGGAAGACGGCTTCAATGTTTACACGGTGAAAGAGGCAGCTGAACAGGCAGACGTGATCATGAACCTATTACCGGATGAAACTCAGCCGAAAGTATACCAAGAAGAAATCAAGCCGGTATTGCGCGCAGGTCAAGCGTTAATGTTCGCACACGGATTCAACGTCCATTTCAATCAAATCGTTCCTCCGGCAGACGTAGATGTACTATTAGTCGCTCCAAAAGGTCCGGGACATCTTGTTCGCCGTACATATGAACAAGGCGCAGGGGTGCCAGCATTATTCGCCATCTATCAGAATGTTACGGGTGAAGCAAAAGATTTGGCCCTTGCGTACGCTCGGGGAATCGGCTCTTTAAGAGCTGGCGGTTTGGAAACTACATTCCAAGAAGAAACGGAAACGGATCTATTTGGAGAACAGGCCGTACTTTGCGGCGGATTGACTGCCCTTGTGAAAGCTGGATTCGAAACATTGACAGAAGCTGGATACCAACCGGAAGTAGCATATTTCGAGTGTTTGCATGAACTTAAATTAATCATCGACCTTATGTATGAAGGCGGTATGGAAAACATGCGCTATTCCATTTCTGACACAGCTCAATGGGGAGATTTCGTTTCTGGACCACGCGTTGTGACGGAAACTACGAAAGAGGCAATGAAAGCGATCTTGAAAGACATCCAAGACGGTGAGTTCGCTAAAGGATGGATCTTGGAAAACCAAGCGAATCGTCCAGTCTTCAATGCTATCAATAATCGTGAAAACCAACATCAAATCGAAGTGGTTGGCCGTGAATTAAGAAAAATGATGCCATTCGTAAAACCTCAACAAAAAGAGAAAGAAGTGGTAGCCGTTGCGAAAAATTAATATATTTGAAACTACACTTCGAGATGGGGAGCAATCAGCCGGTGTAAATTTGAATTTTACCGAAAAACTTGAAATTGCTTATCAGCTTGAAAGATTGGGTGTTGATATTATCGAAGCCGGTTTTCCGGCAGCATCCAAAGGGGATTTCAACTCCGTACAGGAAATCGCGCGCAAAATCAAAAACAGCTCTGTCACAGGGCTGGCGCGCGCTGTAAAAGAAGATATCGATGCAGCTTGGGATTCATTAAGGGGCGGGGAAGAACCAAGGTTGCATACTTTCATCGCCACTTCGCCCATTCATCGTGAATATAAGTTGAAAATGACGAAGCAGCAAGTGATTGAAAAGGCAGTTGATATGGTCAAGTACGGGGCAGCGCGTTTTCCGATCGTACAATGGTCTGCAGAAGATGCAAGCCGTACAGAACTTGACTATTTGGCTGAAATCGTTGAAGCGGTCATTCAGGCTGGTGCCAAGGTCATTAACATCCCGGATACTGTTGGATATGCAGCTCCAATCGAGTACGGAAACATTTTCAGATACCTTCGTGAACATGTTCCTTCTATTGATAAAGTTAGTTTATCCGCACACTGCCATGACGATCTTGGAATGGCGACGGCCAATTCATTGGCTGCCATCGAAGGCGGAGCTACGCAAGTCGAAGGCACAATCAACGGAATTGGGGAACGTGCCGGAAACGTGGCCCTTGAAGAAGTGGCCATGGCACTCTACATCCGTAAAGATTTCTATCAAGCGGAAACGGGTCTTGTATTGAATGAAATAAAAAGGACCAGTGATTTGGTCAGCCGCCTTACGGGAATGCAAGTACCTGCTAATAAAGCCATTATTGGTGCCAATGCATACGCACATGAATCTGGCATTCACCAGGATGGCGTGTTAAAAGAAAAAACGACATACGAAATCATTTCACCAGAACTTGTCGGGGTTTCGTCCAATTCGTTAGTTTTAGGAAAGCATTCAGGACGCCATGCTTTCAAAGAAAGATTACAAGAGTTGAATTTTACGGTAACGGATGAGGAAATGAACTCATTATTCATTCAGTTCAAGGAATTGGCCGATAATAAAAAGAACATGACGGATGAAGATATCGTTGCGCTGGTGCTTGAAGAGAAAGCGACGGATATCAGTTTTTATGACATGATTTCCTTACAGATTTCCCATGGTACCCATCAGACGGCGACAGCAACGGTCACGCTGAAAAAAGGCGATAATGAAGAGATTCAGGAAGCGGCTACAGGTGCAGGAAGTGTAGAAGCCTTATATAACACGCTTGAAAGATGTTTGGGCAGCGAGATCAGCTTGCTGGACTATCGAATTCAATCGGTGGGCGGCGGAATGGATGCCCTTGCTCAGGTTTTTGTAAAAATTGATTATAACGGTGTGGAAACAAGCGGCAGGGGTCTTGATCAGGACGTCTTGGAAGCATCCGCCAAAGCGTATTTGAACGCTGTGAACCGAGTGATCATCATGAAGGAACTGGAAGAAAAAGCAGTATTACAATAGGAAGGGGAGATTTCGATGAAAAGGAATATTGCGGTGCTTCAAGGAGATGGCATCGGGAAAGAAGTAACAAGAGGCGCTGTAGAAATCCTCGAAGCCGTTGCCCAAAGATATGGACACGATTTTGAATTTCAATATGGTGAGATTGGCGGCGGGGCCATCGATAACACAGGTGCACCCCTGCCGGATGAAACAGTGGAGATTTGTAAAAACAGCGATGCGGTATTATTAGGGGCCGTTGGAGGACCTAAGTGGGATGACCAGCCTGCGCACCTAAGACCGGAACGAGGTTTGTTGAAAATCCGCAAAGATTTGAATCTTTATGCTAACATCCGTCCAATCAGCTATTATTCCAGCTTGTCGGAATCTTCTCCTCTTAAAAAGGAATTCATTGAAGATGTGGATTTCGTGATTGTCAGGGAACTAACAGGCGGCCTTTATTTCGGAAAGCCAAGTGAGCGCATGGAAAAAGAAGGGCAAGAGGCGGTCGTCGATACACTTTTCTATCAGAAAAGCGAAATGAAGCGCATCATTGAACTTGCTTTTGCATTAGCATCGGATCGCAAGAAAAAAGTAACATCCGTGGATAAAGCGAATGTTCTTGAATCAAGCAGGATGTGGCGTGAGACAGCTGAAGAAATTGCCAAGGACTATCCGGATGTAATCCTTGAACATATGCTTGTTGATAATGCGGCCATGCAATTGATCAAAAACCCGAAACAATTTGATATTATCGTGACGGAGAATATGTTCGGTGATATTTTAAGCGATGAAGCGTCGGTATTGACTGGCTCGCTTGGAATGCTTCCTTCCGCCTCAATATCAACAAATGGGCCTAATCTATATGAACCGATTCATGGCTCCGCCCCGGATATCGCAGGCAAAAACCTGGCTAATCCGATTGGGACGATTTTATCAGCAGCTTCCATGCTGCGTCTATCCTTTGGTTTGGAAGATGAGGCGAAAGCCGTTGAGCAGGCTGTGGAAACGGTCCTTGAATATGGCTTAAGAACAGGCGACATCGCAAATGGCCAACCAAATATTACATCCACTTCAGAGATGATCGCAGAAATAAAAGCAAATCTTTTAGACCAGGAAGCCATTTCCAATATCATGGGAGCTTACGCATAAACTTCTTTCACGGCCTAACAATAGGCCGTGTTTTTTAAAAAAATACAAGATTGATCGAGGTGGGATAGTGATGGGAAAGTCGATAATAGAGAAAATATGGGATCGCCATATTGTAAATGAAGAGGAGAATAAACCGGATTTAATTTATATAGACCTTCAATATATTCATGAAGTGACCTCTCCGCAAGCATTTGAAGGATTGAGATTAAAAGGACGCACAGTCAGAAGACCCGACCGTACTTTCGCGACAATGGATCATAATGTGCCAACCGTTAACCGCTATTTCATCGAGGATGATATTGCAAGGAAACAACTAGAGGCGCTTGAGCAAAACTGTAAGGAGTTCGGCATCCGCCTTGCTGATTTAGACAGCCCGGATCAAGGTATCGTTCACGTTATCGGGCCGGAATTAGGGCTTACACAGCCAGGAATGACGATTGTCTGCGGAGACAGTCATACTTCCACACATGGTGCGTTTGGCTCGATTGCATTTGGAATCGGTACGAGTGAGGTCGAGCATGTTTTGGCTACACAAACCCTATGGCAAACTAAACCGAAAACATTAAAGCTTGAGGTTAATGGCAAGCTTGGTCATGGTGTGATGGCGAAAGATGTCATTTTATATGTGATTTCTAAATTCGGCGTCAATTTCGGTACTGGACATATCATTGAGTATTGTGGGGAAGTTTTCCGGGATATGTCGATGGAAGAGAGAATGACGGTTTGCAATATGTCGATCGAAGGCGGGGCAAGAGCGGGGCTGGTAGCTCCCGATGAAACCACGTTCTCTTATTTGAAAGGTCGTAAATATTTGCCGAAAGGAGAAGAGTTCGAACGATGTGTTCAGGACTGGAAGTCACTTTCCAGTGATGAGGATGCTGTTTATGACCAAGAAATCATTCTTGATGGCAGTTTGATTCCACCGATGGTGAGCTGGGGGACGAATCCTGGAATGGCTAGTGGCGTGGACGGTAAAGTGCCTACCTTCGCGGAAGATATCATGGATCCCAAGGAACTGAATCGAGCCATTGAGTATATGGGTCTTAAGGAAGGCATGCCGATCACGGAAATTCCCGTACAACATGTTTTCATAGGATCGTGTACCAATTCGCGCATTGAGGACTTACGGCAAGCTGCAGAAATGATCGAAGGCCAAACTGTTCAAAAAGGAGTTCGGGCGATGGTCGTTCCCGGTTCACAAAGCGTCAAAAGGCAAGCGGAAGATGAAGGGTTGGATGAAATCTTCAAATCTGCGGGCTTCGAATGGCGTGAATCGGGCTGCAGCATGTGCCTGAGCATGAATCCTGACGTGGTTCCGTCCGGTGAGCATTGTGCCTCCACAAGTAATCGGAACTTCGAAGGCAGGCAAGGCGCTGGAGCAAGAACGCACCTGGTTAGTCCGGCTATGGCTGCCGCGGCCGCCATTCATGGGAAATTTGTCGATATTAGGAATTTGAAAAGAACTGAACAAGTCCATTAAGAATACGAATTAACCGGAGGTGCATAGAATGGAACCCATTACTATATATAAAGGAAGAGCGGCGGCACTTGACCGTAAAAACGTGGATACGGACCAAATCATTCCAAAGCAATTTTTAAAACGGATTGAGCGAAGCGGATTTGGCGAATTTTTATTCTATAACTGGCGTTTTGATGAAAATGGACAGAAGCGTCCTGATTTTGAATTGAATCAGCCTCATAATCAAAACACGTCCATTTTAATAGCAGGAGAAAATTTTGGCTGCGGTTCTTCGCGTGAGCATGCCCCTTGGTCATTGAAAGACTATGGATTCGATATCATCATCGCTCCATCTTATGCTGATATCTTTAAAAGTAATTGCATGAAAAATGGGATGGTCCCCATCGCTTTAACCCAGGCTGAAGTAAACTATTTAATGGAGAGAGTGTCGGCACCTGACTATGAGTTGACGATCGACCTCCCCAATCAGACATTGAATGATGGTCAAGGGTTTGAAACAAGCTTTGAAATTCATCCATATTGGAAGGAAATGCTCATCAAAGGCTGGGATGAAATTTCGATAACGCTTCAATATGATAAAGAGATTTCTGCCTATGAATCTCAAAAAAAGGCTGTTTCGAGCATTTAATATTAATAGAAGAAGGTCATATCCCGTTCTCCTTTCTTGATTAGAAAGGATGCGGGATTTTTTTATCTGGGAAAGAAAGAAAGAAAGGTGTTCATCCATCCCATATAAATTTTGTGTTTCCTGCTATTACATGCTAAACTGTTTCTCAAAAAGCGAACGGTGAGGCGGAAAATAGGATGGATAATGAGAATAACCAAAAGAAGGCCGAAGAAACCAAGATTATCGCCTTTCCAAATCTCGGTGATAGGCTGATTGCAAAGGGACTGGATGAGCTTGGAAACAGAAACTTTAAAGCGGCTGCACAGCTTTTCAGCCAAGCTAGGGAGTATGAGCCCGAGAATGATGAAGTTTGCATGGGACTAGTGGTCTCACTAGTCGAACTTGAGCATTACAAGGAGTCAAAAGAGTTGTGTATAGAGATGCTGAATAAAGGCATCGGTGACTATTTTCAACTGATCAATATTTATTTGATGGTTCTGCTGCAATTAGGCGAGCATCAGGAAATGGTCACGACGATCGAACTGCTATTTGAAGAAAGCCAAATTCCTTTTGATAAAGAGGAACATTTCGAAAAGATGCTTCAGTTCAGTAAAAGGGCCCTTGAGGATAAAAAAGAGGAGAAGGAAAGGCAAAATCAGCAGCTTTCAGAGGAATTGCAGGAGGATGAACTTTTTGAAGGGAAAACGGATAATGAAATGCTAATGGTCATTTCAAAACTAACGAATATCAATATTCGACCATTTATCCCTCAAATCGAAAAATTTCTACAAAAAGAAGAGGGACACCCTTTCTTTAAAACGATGCTCCTTAACATTCTTATCGACCAGGAATATAACGAGGAAGTGACGTTGAGGAAATTCAATCAATCGAAGTCGGTCATACCAAGGGGATTGAAAAGTTTGAAGGAGACGGACTTCTATAAGAAGGTAACCGGACTGACCGAAGAGGAAATCAGTCAGGATAATCCGAGCTTATTTGAAATGGTCCATAGTTTGATTGAACGTCATTCTTTTTTATTGTTCCCTTTTGAACCCGGACCTGAAAGCTTGCCTGCATGGGCAGCTGCCTATCATGCCTTGGCGGAAGAATACATGACCGGGGAAGTTTTCGGTAGGGACTTAGCGGACCTGTACCAGGCTGATGAGGAAAGCATTGCGGATATTCTTTCCTATTTAAAAGAAATTGAAGAAATTTCTTATCCCATTATTTAAGCTATTGCTGTTGTAACAGATTAATCCTGTGGTATAATGTAGTGGTTGTAATGTATATTCGTCTAATTTTGACGATTTCCCCAATATTTTTTGGGTATATTTGAAGGATGACTTGTTAACACTTGCAAAGCATATTCATCCAATGCTTATTATTGAAGTATATAGATTTTTTGGAGGGAAACACATGTCTGTAAAATGGGAAAAACAAGAAGGTAATCAAGGCGTACTAACAATTGAAGTTGACGCTGCAAAAGTAAACGAAGGTTTAGACGCAGCTTTCAAAAAAGTAGTGAAACAAGTAAATGTACCTGGCTTCCGTAAAGGTAAAATGCCACGTCAAATGTTCGAAAAAAAATTCGGCGTAGAATCACTTTACCAAGATGCGCTTGATATCATTCTTCCAGATGCTTATGCAAATGCTGTCGAAGAAGCTGGAATTCAGCCTGTAGATCGTCCTGAAATCGACATCGAGAAAATGGAAAAAGGCGAAAACCTGATCTTCACTGCAACTGTAACAGTTAAGCCTGAAGTTAAATTGGGAGATTACAAAGGTGTTGAAGTTGAAAAATTCAATACTGAAGTAACTGACGAAGATGTTGAAAACGAATTGAAAACTTTACAAGAGCGTCAAGCTGAGCTTGTCGTTAAAGAAGAAGGACAAGTTGCTGAAGGCGATACAGTTGTTCTTGACTTTGAAGGATTCGTTGATGGTGAAGCATTCGAAGGCGGAGCTTCAGAAAACCATTCATTGGAAATCGGTTCAAACTCTTTCATTCCAGGATTTGAAGAGCAACTTGTTGGTCTTGAAACTGGTGCTGAAAAAGATATCGAAGTTACATTCCCTGAAGAATACCATGCTGCTGAACTTGCAGGTAAACCAGCAGTATTCAAAGTGAAAATTCACGAAATCAAAACAAAACAACTTCCTGAGTTGGATGATGAGTTCGCGAAAGATGTCGACGACGAAGTGGAAACTTTGGCTGAACTTAAAGAAAAAACAAAACATAAATTAGAGCATGACAAAAAGCACGAAGAAGAAAACTTCATTCAAAACACTGTAATTGGTAAAGCTGTTGAAGGCGCAGAAATGGACGTTCCTGAAGCGATGATTTCAAATGAAGTTGACCGCATGATGAATGAGTTCTCTCAACGCATTCAATCTCAAGGTCTGAATTTGGAACTTTACTACCAATTCTCAGGTCAAGACGAAGAAGCTTTAAAAGCGCAAATGAAAGAAGAAGCTGAAGGACAAGTTCGTACGAGCCTAACTCTTGAAGCAATCGCTGAAGTTGAAAAACTTGAAGCGACTGACGAAGACGTAGAAGCTGAACTTGCACAAATGGCTACTATGTACAATATGGAAGTTGATGCGATCAAACAAGCGCTTGGAAACTTAGAAGGAATCAAAGGCGATCTTAAAATTAAGAAAGCAATTGACTTCTTGGTAGAAAACAGCAAAACAGTTGACGCAAAATAATTTTTATAAATAAGTAGATTTAAATATTTCCTTTTAAAAAAACAAGGCGCGAGTAATCGTGCCTTGTTTTATACATATTGAGAATTAGTGTAAATTTCAAATATCGGTTATTTCCTGATTGATTTTTTTTGGATTTCAGTGTAGATTAGTTCTAATACCGCATATACATATTTATACAGCAAATCCTGCTTTTAAAAATCCAAAGTTTTGGGCATACTGGTAAAGGGCAAATACATATTGATTGATTATTGTACTTATTTAACAACTCGGACGCGTGAGCATTTTTGTTACTAAACTTCCAAGAACATGATAAAATGCAAAACATACTAGGGATTTTGGAATGTTTAAGTAGATGTGTGCCTCGTTTTTTTTCATTACGATTAGGTACCGCTATGTAATAGAGTTGGAAGAGTATTTAAAGGGGTGAACGTACATGTTTAAATTTAATGATGAAAAAGGACAGTTAAAATGTTCTTTTTGCGGTAAAACACAAGAACAAGTCCGTAAACTGGTTGCTGGTCCAGGTGTCTATATTTGTGACGAGTGTATAGAACTTTGTACGGAGATCGTCGAAGAAGAGCTGGGCACTGATGAAGAAGTAGAATTCAGGGATGTTCCTAAACCTATGGAAATCCGTGAAATTCTTGACGAATATGTTATTGGACAAGAACAGGCAAAGAAATCTTTGGCTGTCGCTGTTTACAACCATTATAAACGTATCAATTCCAATAGCAAAGTCGACGATGTGGAGCTTTCTAAAAGTAACATCGCCCTGATCGGACCGACGGGAAGCGGGAAAACCCTTCTTGCGCAAACATTGGCGCGCTTACTGAATGTTCCATTTGCGATTGCTGATGCCACTTCATTGACGGAAGCTGGATATGTTGGGGAAGATGTCGAAAACATCCTTCTAAAGCTGATCCAAGCCGCTGATTATGATGTGGAAAAAGCGGAAAAAGGCATCATTTATATTGATGAAATCGATAAAGTTGCCCGTAAATCGGAAAATCCTTCTATTACACGTGATGTGTCTGGTGAGGGTGTGCAACAAGCATTATTGAAAATCCTTGAAGGAACGGTTGCAAGCGTTCCGCCTCAAGGTGGACGTAAACATCCACATCAGGAATTCATCCAAATCGATACGACCAATATTTTGTTCATCTGCGGCGGTGCCTTTGATGGCATCGAACCGATCATCAAACGCCGTCTTGGTCAAAAAGTCATTGGATTTGGCTCTGACGTGAAAAAGGATGATGTTGCAGAAAAAGAATTGCTTTCAAAAGTCCTTCCTGAAGACTTGCTTCGTTTCGGATTAATTCCGGAATTCATCGGTCGTCTTCCGGTAATTGCGACTCTTGAGCAATTGGATGAAGCTGCGTTGATTGAAATCCTGACAAAACCGAAAAATGCCCTTGTTAAACAATATCAAAAGTTGCTTGAACTAGACGATGTTGAATTGGAATTCGAACAGGAAGCGCTAAGTGAAATTGCTAAAAAGGCAATTGAACGTAAAACTGGTGCACGTGGTCTGCGGTCCATCATCGAAGGCATCATTCTTGAAGTGATGTTCGATCTGCCTTCACGTGATGATGTAGCAAAATGTGTAATCACAGGCAGCACGATTTCGAAAAATGAATCTCCAAAGCTCGTCCTTAAAGACGGTACAACCATCAAAGGACAAGAAAAGAAAACATCTGCTTGATAATATGGAATGGAAAAGAAAGACTGCCAGTTAATGCTGGCAGTCTTTTTGTTTATAGACCAAAGTTGATTGTAACGTAAGGTACGAGACTCCTGCGGGAATACGCGTCCAAGGGAGACCCCGCAGGGGCTGAGCGCCGAGGAGGCTCCCGGACCGCCCGCGGAAAGCGAGTGCCTGTAGTGGAAATCAACGTTAAAACCTCAAAACAGTAGGTAAAACCAGTTAATTTCGAGTTGTTTACAGTCTGAGACTGCCGGTTCATCCTGGTAGTCTTTTTTTCAATTTGTTGTTACTTAGGATAAAAACGCCAAAATTTTCAACACGAATTTCTTGGATAATATCGCCCTTCCAAAGGAGATACTAACAGAAATGACAAACTAGGAGAGTGCAGGAGGGAATACGATGAATTGGACAGGATTGGCGTTGTTTATCCAGCTGTTTTTTGGGATTATTATTGGATTGTATTTTTTGAACTTATTGAAAGGGCAGCGGACACAAAAAGTTTCCATTGACCGTGATTCACGTAAGGAGATGGACCAATTACGGAAAATGAGATCGATTTCGTTAACAGAGCCGTTGGCAGAGAAAGTCAGACCAAGCACATTTAATGAAATCATCGGTCAAGAAGATGGGATTAAATCTTTAAAAGCTGCTTTATGCGGGCCGAATCCCCAGCATGTGATAATTTACGGTCCTCCAGGGGTAGGGAAAACGGCAGCTGCCAGACTTGTTTTGGAAGAGGCGAAGAAAAATGGCAAGTCCCCTTTTAAGAATTCAGCCGTTTTCGTTGAATTGGACGCCACCACAGCCAGGTTCGATGAACGGGGGATTGCCGATCCGCTCATTGGTTCTGTGCACGATCCAATCTATCAAGGAGCCGGGGCAATGGGACAGGCAGGCATTCCGCAGCCAAAGCAGGGTGCAGTCAGCAATGCTCATGGAGGCGTACTGTTCATAGATGAAATAGGGGAGCTTCATCCAATACAGATGAATAAACTGTTAAAGGTATTGGAGGATCGTAAGGTCTTTCTTGAAAGTGCTTATTATCAAGAGGAAAATCAAAATATTCCGACTCACATCCATGATATTTTTAAAAATGGATTGCCGGCTGACTTTCGATTGATTGGGGCCACAACAAGAACACCGAATGAAATCGCGCCTGCGATACGCTCAAGATGCATAGAAGTGTTTTTCCGTGAACTTGACCGTGAGGAAATAATCACCGTGGCTAAGAATGCCTCAGATAAAGTGGGAATCACCATCAGTGAAAAAGGCTTGCAGTCGATCTCGGATTATGCCCGAAATGGCAGGGAAGCTGTCAACATGATTCAGACTCTTGCTGGTATATCAATTAATGAAAACAGGACTTTTATCAGAGAAGAAGATATAGATTGGATGGCCCATAGCAGTCAGCTGACACAAAGAATGGATAGAAAAATAGAAGCGAATTCTAAAATAGGTCTTGTCAACGGTCTTGCAGTTTATGGTCCCAACAGCGGGGCATTGCTGGAAATCGAGGTTACGGTCATGGCCGCTACTGATGAAAAAGGATCGATAAACATTACTGGTATCGTTGAAGAAGAAAGTATCGGCGGTGGAAGCGGCAAATCGGTTCGCCGCAAGAGCATGGCAAAAGGTTCAATTGAAAATGTCATTACGGTTTTACGGTCGATGGGAGTGCCTGCCGGTCAATTTGATATCCATGTGAACTTTCCAGGCGGAAGTCCAGTAGATGGCCCTTCTGCAGGAATTGCAATGGCCACAGGCATATACTCGGCCATTTATAAAATCCCTGTTGATCACACAGTGGCAATGACTGGAGAAATAAGCATTCATGGCGGCGTTAAACCGATCGGCGGTGTCATTCCGAAAATAAAGGCGGCAAAACTGGCCGGGGCAAAGAAAGTAATCATCCCAGCCGAAAACATGCAGCCACTTCTATCTGAAATCAAGGATATAGAAATCATTCCCGTTTCAAATGTGAAAGAAGTGCTGGATCAGGCATTGAAAAAAGAATTGATGTCGGAACAAATCCTCACAACCTTGGACCTATCAAAAAAAGAAAGTGTATAAAGGAGATGCCCCGGGAAAAACAAGAACCGGGGCATTTTAAGGACCATATTGGCGTTCCGGACAAACCTGAAGTATAAAATAAACACGCATTCAGACGTGCTTTTTTATCTAATATTGGAGATAATAATAGCAGTCGAAACGTGTTAAGGTAAACGAATAGACACTTCTATATAAATAGGATAGAATTGTTAAAAGGTTGAGAACATGGGTAAATAGTTTACAACGACGATACTAATTAGATGGAGGTGTCAGGAAATGACTGATAAAGAAATCATCGTCCCCCTCCTGCCGCTTAGAGGACTGCTTGTATATCCAACGATGGTACTTCATTTAGATGTAGGCCGAGATAAATCGGTACAAGCCCTTGAGAAAGCAATGGTGGAAGACCATCTTATATTTTTGACGACACAACAAGATGTTTCGTTGGACGAACCAGGTGAAGAAGATTTATTTACAATGGGAACTTTAACAAAGGTAAAACAGATGCTTAAGCTTCCGAATGGTACAATCCGGGTGTTGGTGGAAGGGTTGAACCGCGCAGAAGTCATGGAATTTTACGATTATGAGACACATTATGGTGCCAAGATTAAAATATATGAAGACAGTGATGAAAAGGATGCTGAACATCAAGCATTAATGCGCACACTACTGGATTATTTTGAACAATACATAAAAATGTCCAAGAAAATAACCGGTGAAACGTTTTCGTCCACTTCGGATATTGAAGAGCCTGGGCGATTAGCGGATATAATCGCTTCCCATTTGCCTTTGAAATTGAAGGAGAAGCAAGAAGTGCTTGAGACCATTGATATGAAAGAGCGTTTAAGCCGTGTAATCGAGATCATCAATAACGAGAAAGAAGTTCTTTTTCTCGAGAAAAAGATCGGCCAGCGTGTTAAGCGTTCGATGGAACGGACTCAAAAGGAATATTATTTACGAGAACAAATGAAAGCGATCCAAAAGGAATTGGGAGATAAAGAAGGAAAAACAGGGGAAATTGAGGTTCTCAACGAAAAGATAGAGGAAGCGGAAATGCCTGAGCACATCAAAGAAACGGCATTAAAGGAATTGGACCGTTATGAAAAGGTTCCTTCCAGCTCGGCCGAAAGTTCTGTCATCCGCAATTATATCGAATGGTTGATCTCGCTTCCTTGGACCAAAGCGACCAAAGATGACTTGAATATTCATAAAGCTGAAAAAATCCTGAACCGGGACCATCATGGTTTGGAAAAGGTGAAGGAGCGGGTACTTGAGTATCTGGCCGTCCAGCAATTGACCAATTCATTGAAGGGACCGATCCTTTGCTTGGTGGGACCTCCAGGGGTCGGGAAAACCAGCTTGGCTAAATCGATCGCTTCATCGCTGAATAGGAATTTCGTCCGTATATCTTTAGGTGGGGTGCGCGATGAATCAGAAATCCGCGGACATCGCCGTACATATGTAGGGGCGATGCCAGGAAGGATCATTCAAGGCATGAAAAAAGCTGGAACGATCAATCCAGTCTTTTTACTGGACGAAGTGGATAAGATGTCCAATGACTTTAGGGGAGATCCATCTGCAGCGATGCTGGAGGTGCTCGATCCAGAGCAAAATCATAATTTCAGTGATCATTATATTGAAGAAACTTACGATCTTTCCAAAGTCATGTTCGTGGCGACGGCGAATAATTTGGGATCGATTCCCGGCCCGCTTCGTGATCGTATGGAAATCATTTCGATTGCAGGTTATACTGAGATAGAGAAACTTCATATAGCCAAGGATCACTTGCTGCCTAGACAGCTGGAAAACCATGGTTTAACGAAGACACAACTGCAAATCCGTGAGGAAGCTCTTACAAAAATCATCCGTTATTATACTCGGGAAGCCGGTGTTCGAAGTTTGGAGCGACAGCTTGCAGGCATCTGTCGGAAGACTGCGAAAATCATCGTGTCCGGAGATAAAAAGCGGGTCGTCATATCAGAAAAGAATGTCGAGGAGTTTTTAGGGAAAACCATGTTCCATTATGGACAGGCGGAGGTCGAGAACCAAGTCGGTGTAGCTAATGGATTGGCATACACATCGGTAGGCGGCGATACGCTGCAAATCGAGGTTTCCTTATCACCAGGTAAAGGCAAGCTGATCCTGACAGGAAAGCTTGGCGATGTAATGAAAGAGTCAGCCCAGGCTGCTTTCAGTTATGTCCGTTCAAAAACCGAGAAACTTCAGATTGATTCGAACTTCCATGAAAAATATGATATTCATATTCATGTCCCTGAAGGTGCGGTCCCAAAAGATGGCCCTTCTGCAGGCATCACGATTGCAACAGCGTTAATATCGGCCCTTACAAATAGGCCGATCAGAAAAGAGGTAGGCATGACAGGCGAAATTACATTACGCGGACGGGTTCTTCCAATCGGCGGGCTTAAAGAAAAATCTTTAGCGGCCCATCGCGCAGGACTTACGAAAATCATCATCCCGCAAAATAACGAAAAGGATATTGATGATATCCCGGAAAGTGTCCGTAAAGCATTAACATTTGTTCCAGTTTCACACGTCGATGAAGTCCTTGAGCATGCATTGGTAGGTGTGAACGAATGAAAGTGACAAGTTCAGATATTGTCATCAGTGCTGTGAAGCCTGAACAATATCCCAATACTCCAATACCGGAATTTGCCTTGGCAGGCCGTTCCAACGTTGGAAAATCCAGTTTCATCAACAAAATGATCAATCGAAAAAACTTGGCGCGCACATCCTCTAAACCGGGTAAGACGCAGACCTTGAATTTTTATATCATAAATGAAGCACTCCATTTTGTGGATGTACCGGGTTATGGTTATGCAAAAGTATCCAAGACGGAACGTGATGCTTGGGGAAAAATGATCGAAACGTACTTCACTTCCAGAGACCAGCTCCGCGCTGCGCTTCTGATTGTGGATTTGCGTCATCCGCCTACAAAGGATGATATCGCGATGTATGAATTCCTGAAGCATTATGATCTGCCCCGGATCGTCATTGCAACCAAAGCGGATAAGATTCCAAAAGGCAAATGGCAGAAACACTTGAAAATCACGCGCCAAACGCTAAATATGGAAAAAGAAGATGAATTGCTTCTATTCTCTGGTGAAACAGGCGAAGGCAAGGAACAAGCCTGGGGCGTCCTTAAGAAATATATGTAAAAGAAAAGGGTATTCCGCAACTGGAATACCCTTTTTCATCATGGAATTTGCAAAAAATGTGAATCGGCAATTCTCACTTTTTTCGAACCAAAAAATAAATGCCGATTGCCATCAACGCAAATGGCCAAAACCTTTCGATGTTCGCAGTGCTTGTTTCAACAAGCCCAAAAGAAGAAGTGATTTGATCATAGAATAAGAAAGTGATCGAGATGAGAAGTATTACCATCCCGTGAAACATTCCAGAATTTGTTTTACGTGCCCGGAGAATAAATCCCAGCGAGATGATTAAAATAAAGATACCTATATTATCCGGCCAAATATCCAGATTCTCGACGATATGGAAGTGAGCCCCGAAACCCAGTAAGATGACGCCTGGCAGGATGGACTCATATTCATTACCGCTATATGCCTGAATCAGGAAGGCTGCACCAACTATACATAATAAAGTGGGCCAGCTGAAAAAGCCTGGAAAGATTTCGATTTGGGAATGTTCAAGAAAAAAATAGAGCCCGAAACCGATTAATACGATTCCTGGGAAAATACGCTGCGTTTTCATTTTATCCTCCTATGCAATTCGATTACTTGAAGTTTTTTGCCATTTTTGATATGGTACTTTTGTACACAATGTCGAAATATGTATGTAACTTACCAATCCTGCTAAGACACCTTTTGTAGCATTTCGGGCGTTTTGGCTGTCTTTTCATGGTAGCATACGTTATTCATAAACTGTTCATATTATTTGCGTAAAACCATTTTAGTACATGGTATAATAAATTTACATGAAAAATTTTGGGGGTGCAAAACAAAAGGATGCATATTCTAGCGGTTGGTATAAATTACAAAACTGCCCCTGTAGAAATTCGGGAAAAACTATCGTTTAACGAAGCCGAACTTGCCGAGGCAATGAAAGCTCTTAAAAATAAAAAAAGCATCTTGGAAAATATTATTATTTCAACATGTAACAGGACGGAAATATATGCGGTCGGTGACCAGCTTCATACAAGCAGGTATTATATAAAGGAATTTCTTTCGGAATGGTTTAATATCGATAAAGAAGAATTTTCTAAATATCTGTTCATTTATGAAGGCGATGGGGCTGTTGAGCATTTATTTTCAGTTACCTGCGGCTTGAATTCCATGATACTGGGCGAAACTCAGATTTTGGGACAAGTACGTTCAAGCTATCTGTTAGGGCAGAAGGAAGATACGATCGGTACCGTTTTTAACCATCTCTTCAAGCAAGCCCTTACATTGGCTAAAAAAGCTCATTCGGAAACCGAAATCAATACAAATGCCGTTTCCGTCAGCTATGCGGCAGTCGAGCTTGCCAAGAAAATCTTTGGTGGCCTCAACGGCAAGAATGTCTTGATTCTTGGGGCCGGTAAGATGGGTGAGCTGGCCATTCAAAATCTTCATAGCAATGGTGCCGACAGCATTACAGTCATTAACCGCACCTTCCAGAAAGCGGTCGACCTGGCGGAAAGATTCAATGGTACGGCGAAACAGCTTCAAGAGCTGCAATGCGCTTTAGTGGAAGCTGATATCCTGATTACTTCCACCGGATCAAAAGATCTCCTTGTAACAAAAGAAATGATGTCATTCGTCAATAAGCTTCGTAAAGGCCGTCCTATTTTCATGGTCGATATCGCAGTGCCGCGTGACCTCGATCCAACATTGGCTGAGCTGGAAAATGTCTTCTTGTATGATATTGACGATCTTGAAGGGATCGTGCAAGCCAATATCGAAGAACGTAAAAAAGCTGCCGAGAAAATAGAATTGATGATCGAATCAGAAATCGTTGATTTCAATCAATGGATTAATTTACTTGGTGTGGTTCCCGTCATTTCTTCTTTACGGGAAAAATCCCTATCGATACAAAAGGAAACGATGGAAAGCATCGAAAGAAAGCTTCCGCATTTGAGCGAACGTGACAAAAAAGTTTTAAATAAGCATACGAAAAGCATCATCAACCAAATGCTGAAAGATCCGATTCTTTATGCAAAAGAGCTGGCAGATGAGCCGAATGCAAAAGAGCAATTAAATAATTTCGTGAAAATCTTCCATTTAGAGGAATTGATTGAAGACCAGCTGGTTGCGGATGAAAAAGAACGGAACAGCTCCAAGTCATCCCTATTGAATCCAGTTCCTGTCCAGTAATGAGGTAGATATGGAATTACTAATGACAAGATTGCATGAAGCCACTGTATTGTTGTATGCCATCAGTATGCTTTTATATTTTATCGATTTCCTCAATAATAACCAGAAGGCGAACAGGGTCGCCTTCTGGTTGCTTTCTATTGTTTGGGTACTGCAAACAATTTTTTTATTTCTGTATGTGTTGAAAACGGGAAGGTTCCCGGTATTGACGATTTTTGAAGGATTATATTTTTATGCATGGGTCCTCATATCGTTATCTTTAATCATTAACCGATTGCTAAGAGTCGATTTTACGGTCTTTTTTACGAATGTATTAGGTTTCATGGTTATGGCCATCCATACCTTTGCACCTGTTCAGATAGAATCTCAAGTGCTTGCACAGCGCCTGGTTTCAGAACTACTGCTCATACATATCACTTTTGCCATCCTATCCTATGGGGCATTCACGCTTTCTTTCGTTTTTTCACTTTTATACTTAATCCAATATGATTTACTGAAACGGAAGAAATGGGGAAAACGCCTGCTTCGACTCGGCGATCTAACAAAGCTCGAGCAAATGTCTTATGTCCTCGCAGTAATAGGTGTTCCATTATTAGTGGTTTCCCTTATCCTGGGGATTCAATGGGCATATATAAAAGTGCCTGGGGTATCCTGGCTGGACATGAAGATCATCGGCTCATTTATTTTGCTTATCGCTTACAGTGTGTTTTTATACTTGAAAATTCGGAAACAAATGTATGGAAGGACGCTAGCCTTTCTGAATATTGGATCTTTCATGATTGTGTTAATAAACTTTTTCCTTTTCGGAAGCCTTTCAACATTCCACTTTTGGAATACATAGGAGGAAACTATGAGAAAAATAATTGTCGGTTCTAGACGTAGTAAATTAGCGATCACCCAAACTAACTGGGTTATCGATCAACTTAAAGAGCTTGGGGTCCCATACGATTTCGAGGTGAAGGAAATTGTCACAAAGGGTGACCAAATCCTTGATGTAACACTTTCCAAGGTAGGCGGAAAGGGCTTATTCGTTAAAGAAATCGAACAAGCGATGCTGGATAAAGAAATTGATATGGCTGTACATAGTATGAAAGATATGCCAGCAGTGCTGCCTCCAGGCTTGACGATTGGCTGCATACCACCGAGGGAGGACCATCGGGATGCCTTGATTTCAAAAAATCATGAAAACCTTTCCGAACTGAAGCCGGGTTCCATCATAGGTACAAGCAGCTTGCGCCGTGGCGCGCAAATATTGGCTAGAAGGCCGGACCTTGAAATTAAATGGATTCGCGGTAATATCGATACCCGTCTGAATAAGCTGAAAACGGAAGATTATGATGCTATCATTTTAGCTGCTGCCGGACTATCAAGAATGGGTTGGGAGAAAGACATCGTAACGGAATTTTTAGATGAAGATATTTGCATTCCGGCAGTTGGACAAGGAGCACTTTCCATTGAGTGCCGTGAAGACGACAAAGAGCTGCTGGCGGAACTTGCTAAATTGACCTGTGAAAAAACTAAAAGAACGGTTGAAGCGGAACGTGCCTTTTTGGATAAAATGGAAGGCGGATGCCAGGTACCGATTGCCGGATTTGCGGTGGCAAAAGATAATGGATCCGTTTCCTTGACGGCTTTGGTCGCTGCCCCGGATGGAAAGGTGATTTATAAAGAAATGGTTGAGGGAACCGATCCCGAGGCGGTTGGGCATGCTGCTGCCAAACAGATTAGCGAAATGGGCGGTAAAGAATTGATCGATCGCGTAAAAGAAGAGCTTGATCAGTAATGAATCCCTTTCAACCTCTTAAGGATTATCAGGTATTAATCACCAGAGGGAAAGGACAGGCAGATGGTTTAAAAGAGTCGATCGAAAAAAATGGCGGAACGCCGCTTCTTGTGCCATTGCTTGAGTTCACTCTTCCTGATCATTTGGAAGATGTACAACAGCGGTTAGATGAGTTACTTACATATGACTGGATCATTTTGACCAGTCAAAATGGGGTGGATTTCTTCTTTAAGCTTCTTGGTAACCAGCCTTTAAAGCTTCCGAAAATAGCCGTAATCGGCTCCAAAACAGAAGCGGCCCTGAAACGGCTTGGATATAAGGCGGATTTCGTTCCAACTCAGTTTGTTGCCGAAGGGTTCGTGGCGGAGTTCAATGCCATGCTTGATAAAGGGTCCCGCGTGTTGCTGGCAAAAGGAAATCTCGCAAGGGCGGTTATTGCGGAGGCAATCAATGAAGCTGGTGCATCCTGTGATGAAGTGATTATTTATCATACCGTGCTTCCTCGAAGCAGTGAAAAAAAACTGGTGCAGCTTATAAGGAACGACGATATCGACATCATAACCTTTACGAGTTCATCGACGGTCAATCATTTTTTACAGATCATGAAACGCCATGAATTGGATACATACATAGACCGGATCATCATCGCCTGCATCGGGCCGATTGCCGCTAAAACGGCTGAAAAACATGGGCTATCCGTCGATGTCTGTCCAGAAGTTTATACGACGGATGCCATGGTTGCTGAGTTAATACGCTTCATT
The DNA here is from genome assembly GCF_053608705.1 of Peribacillus sp. NPDC055009. Taxonomy (NCBI): domain Bacteria; kingdom Bacillati; phylum Bacillota; class Bacilli; order Caryophanales; family Bacillaceae; genus Peribacillus; species Peribacillus sp. NPDC055009. The sequence continues at coordinate 654,978 of NZ_JBSGVZ010000001.1, forward strand.
TTGAAAAGAAGTAAAAAGGAGGAACTTTAAAATGAAAAACATTCCATTCAATCGCCACCGTCGCTTGCGTGCAAGTGCCGGCATGAGGGCTTTAGTCCGTGAAACACAATTACATAAAGAGGATTTGATCTATCCGATCTTCGTTATCGACGGAGAAAATGTGAAAAATGAGATCAACTCCATGCCAGGGATCTATCAGCTATCCATGGATAATCTGGGGGCCGAAATGGATGAAGTCGTGAGTCTGGGCATTAAATCAGTCATTTTATTCGGTGTCCCTTTTGATCATGATAAAGACGAACAGGGTACAGGGGCATTTCACCATAACGGACTTGTGCAAGAAGCAACCCGTTTTATTAAAAAACAATATCCCGATGTTATTGTCATAGCGGATACCTGCCTATGTGAGTATACAAGCCATGGCCATTGCGGGGTCGTAGAAGGGGAAAAAATCCTCAATGACGCTTCACTTGACCTTCTTGCCAAAACGGCAATCAGCCAGGCAGAGGCCGGCGCCGATATCATTGCACCTTCCAACATGATGGACGGTTTTGTTGCGGCCATCCGTGCAGGTCTGGATGAAGCGGGTTATGAAGATATCCCAATCATGTCCTATGCGGTGAAATATGCTTCGGCTTTTTACGGCCCATTCCGTGATGCCGCAAATGGTGCGCCGCAATTCGGCGACAGGAAAACTTACCAAATGGATCCCGCCAATCGCCTTGAAGCATTCCGTGAAGCTGAATCCGATGTTGCTGAAGGTGCGGACTTCCTAATCGTGAAACCGGCCCTTTCCTACATGGACATCATCAGGGACGTTAAAAATAACTTTAATCTTCCGATCGTTTCCTATAATGTCAGCGGTGAATATTCAATGGTTAAGGCAGCTGCCCAAAATGGCTGGATTGATGAAAAAGCGATAGTGATGGAAATGCTGACAGGCTTGAAACGCGCAGGTTCCGACTTGATCATTACGTATTTTTCAAAAGAGGTAGCACGCTGGATAAACGAAGATAATCAATGATATAAAAATATAACCTGTAATGGAAAAAGGGGATTGAATCATGCGGTCATATGAAAAATCGAAAAAAGCGTTTGCTGAAGCAAAAAATTTGATGCCAGGCGGCGTGAACAGCCCGGTACGTGCCTTCAAATCTGTGGACATGGATCCCATTTTCATGGAGCGCGGAAAAGGCTCAAAAATGTATGATATCGATGGAAATGAATATATCGACTATGTTCTTTCATGGGGACCGCTTATCCTGGGTCACACGAATGACCGTGTCGTGGAATCATTGAAAAAGGTAGCGGAATCAGGCACAAGCTTTGGGACCTCGACACTGATTGAGAATGAACTGGCCAAGCTGGTCATTGAACGGGTGCCTTCGATTGAAATGATCCGTATGGTATCTTCAGGCACGGAAGCGACGATGAGTGCACTAAGGTTGGCACGAGGCATTACAGGCCGTGATAAAATCCTGAAATTCGAAGGCTCCTATCATGGACATGGCGATTCCTTGCTGATCAAGGCGGGTTCCGGCGTTGCGACATTAGGTTTACCGGATAGCCCGGGAGTACCGGAAGGCATTGCAAAAAATACGATTACCGTAGCATATAATGATCTAGCTGCGACCAAATACGCATTTGAACAATTTGGCGAAGACATTGCCTGTATCATCGTAGAACCTGTTGCAGGGAACATGGGTGTGGTTCCGCCACAACCTGGTTTCCTCGAAGGCTTACGTGAAGTGACCACCCAATACGGGGCTCTATTGATCTTTGACGAAGTTATGACAGGGTTCCGTGTCGGCTATAATTGTGCACAAGGCTATTTTGGCATCGTACCTGATTTGACTTGCCTTGGGAAAGTTATTGGCGGCGGCTTGCCTGTAGGAGCGTTCGGAGGCAAGCGAGAATTCATGGAACAAATTGCCCCGAGTGGGACAATCTATCAAGCGGGAACATTGTCGGGTAACCCTCTTGCCATGACGGCCGGTCTTGAAACGCTGAGCCAATTGACTCCAGAATCTTATGATGAGTTTACCCGAAAAGGGGATATGCTCGAAAAAGGTATTGGGGAAGCAGCGAAAAAGTACGGAGTCCCGTATACATTCAACCGTGCCGGTTCCATGATTGGACTTTTCTTTACGAATGAAGAAGTGGTAAACTATGATACAGCAAAAACATCCGATTTAGAGTTCTTTGCTTCTTACTATAGGGAAATGGCGAATCAAGGCATCTACTTGCCGCCGTCACAGTTTGAAGGTTTATTCCTTTCCACTGCACATAGTGATGAAGATATCGAAAAGACCATTACAGCGGCAGAACAGGCTTTTGCAAAATTAAAAAAATGATGCAAGGCTTCACGAACTACCGATAAATTGAATAATGATAACTTTGAACTGGCTGCCATTTTCCAAGAACTTTTGGAGAAGGGCAGCCAGTTTTTTTGAATTCAATCAGTACGTGGAAAGTCGAATTAATGGTTTCATTCAGGATTTTCATGCCCATTGTTACAATCCCTTATGATTTTAGCCTGAAATATTTGAATCCCTTCTTTTTAAAAGGTTCAGGAAATAAAAGGTCTCGAGTGTGGCATATGAAATTAAGGAATAATCGGCTTCCTTCCTTCATAGATTGATATTGGTATAGGTACCGTTTCCTGAAGCTGAAAGGAGGAGTTGTTTTTGTCGCAAGAAAATGAATCGTATTTACGATTTTCTTTAGAGGAATCCGTTTGGTTCCAGAAGGGACAGGAAGTGGCTGAGCTATATTCCATTTCGCTTGATCCAAATGTGACGATTCAAGAAAGTGACCAATATGTTTTTATACGAGGCTCGTTGGATTTAAGCGGTGAATATAAAGACTCGCAAAATGGTGAAGAAGAGGAGTTTTCGCAGACCTTTTTGCCAAAAGCGGTTCAAAAGGTCGAGAGGCATCTCAATGGACTAAATGAGTTCACACACCGTTTTCCGGTTGACATAACGATTCCGAATAATCGGATTGCCTCATTGGATGAGGTCGATGTCTCGATTCAAAGCTTTGATTATGCCCTGCCAGAGCATAACTGTTTGAAATTGCAGGCGGATCTTTTGATAACCGGAATCTATAATGATTCATATGTGGAAGAACGGTTCGATACGGAGCAGGAAGTTGGGGAAACAGAGGAACAAGAAGAAACGGATGGGGAAAATGAGTCGTATATTCCTTATGCGGCTGCAGTGCCGCCGATTCCGGACTTTCAGCCTGTTTTCCGTGATGAGGAGGAAGAAGAGTTATACGCGCCCTTTTCTGCAGAGTCAAAACGAGTTTCTGAAGCAAATGAAGAAGAGGAAGAGGAGCCGATTTATTTAAGCGATCAGCATAGTGCCCCAGTTTTTGAAATTCCCGTTTCACCATATCCTGAAGAGGAGGAGTGGGAAACGGAAGTGCATAGACAGGAAGAAGCTGAAGCTGTAGAGGAAGAAGTTATTGGAGATCCGTCTGACCCAACGGATAAGGTACCTTCCATGGAAGAGGGGAAACTGGAGGAAGAACCAAGCAGGCAGGATCCAGTGGAGAAGATAGAGGTTCCTAGAGTGACATTGAAAGAAGAAGTAGAAGAAGTAGAAGAAGTAGAAGAAGAAGTAGTAGAAGAGCCAAGTCAAGCAGCCATCCATCAAAATAGCCCTGTTTCCAATTTAGAAACCGAGGAGGTCATACGGCAGGAGGAGGATGGCGTTGCAGCGGGTCCTATTCTAAATGAACATGTAAAGGTGGAGCAGGAAGAGGAATCTCATTCGTCCTTAAGCGATCTATTCAAAAAGAGGGAAAGACCTGCGCCACCGGCTAAGGAGGTTAAGAATTTCAAAGGCAGGAAACAAGCCGCAGAACGTGATGATAAAGAAACGGCCGATCATGGTGAGAAGCAGCCTTCCATCATGGATTTATTCGGACGGAAACAGGAAGAAGAACTGGTAAGGATGAAAGTTTGCATTGTTCAGCAAGGGGAAACGCTTGATGACTTGGCTCAACGATATGATGTTACGGTTCAATCGATACTTTTCAGCAATGAATTGGAGTCGAATCAAAACGTTCATGAAGGGCAAGTCATCTATATACCGAAGGCGGTTGCATATAAGAATTGATCGGGACAGAGAGCAGAGCATATGGTCTGCTCCTGTTTTTTAGGTGCTGGAGAATCTTTAGTTTTTTAGAGAAAGTGAGTGAGTCTCGTGAGGGAAAACGAGAATCAGCAGCCTGCCAATCTGAATCGGGACACGGAAACCGTATTGAAGGAATATGCCATGTATGTACAATATATCGAGGACTTCGGGCGTGTGAAAAAAGTGTACAGTGATCGCGGTACATTTGCTTTGAAATCGTTGTTACCGCAGAACGGCATTGATTTTATCAAAAATGTTCAAAAACTGTACCATCGCGGCTATAATCGGATCGTTCCGATTTATCAAACGATGGATCAGCGTTACGCCGTTCTTCATAATGGCCGTTTGTATTACCTGATGCCCTGGCTCAATAATGAGGGGGACGGGGAGCGCGATGAAAAACATAAGCAAATGTTCAGGGAGCTTGCTCGGATGCATACACTTTCCGTTAAGGAAATACAAGTGGATATTGAGGAAAGGGAAGCCCATTATGAGCGGACGCTTGATGCCTGGAATAACGAGAAGGACTTTATGGATGAGTATATTGTCAGCTGTGAAAAGAAGTGGTATATGTCTCCATTCGAAATGACGGTTTGTTCTTTCTACACTGATATTTCACAGGCGCTGAAGTACTCGATCAAGAAGTTTGAAACCTGGTATGAAAAAACGAAGGATAGTGAAAAGGTGCGAACCGTGGTCACGCACGGAAAGGTTTCTTTGAAGCATTTCGTTTATGATGAGCGGGGGTATGGCTACTTCATCAATTTTGAGAATTCGAATACGGCTCCGCCGCATTTCGATTTACTGCCATTTCTCGTTAAATCGGCCAGGACCTATCCTGTCCAATGCGATGACTGCGTTGACTGGCTATATAACTATTTTCGTTATTTTCCGTTGAAGGAAGAAGAATTGCTGCTCATGCAAAGTTATCTGGCATTCCCTGGATCAGCTTTGGAATTAGTGAAGAGTTATTCCGATGGCAGGGTCCATCGTTCAGAGCTTGAAAATGTTACTCAACTGCAGCGGCAATTTTGGCTTCTGAAAAATATTGAATATATGGTGATGAAAATCGAAGAGATCGAACAGCAGAAAAAGGCTGCTGCCGAGGCTGCCAAAGAAGAACAATCACCTCCAAGCTAAATATACATGATTGGATTATCTCCAGTCATGTATATTTTTTTGCTGTAAGGGAATAATTATATCCATTCGAAATATAAAGACATGGCCAGGAAAATAAATGCGATTAGCAGGAGCATATCGAAGAAAGTCGGAAAAATCAACGTGCGTAATCCTTGGAATACGATAAAGGGGACGATGAACTGCTGACAGACACCGCGGAATTTCTTCATCCAAGGCGGTAAAGTATAGGGAGTATATCTTCGCTTCATATTATTACCTTCCTTTTTAGGACTTCTTATATTCTATGGGTGGGCAGTGGAAAAGGTGATAAAGCCGTCACATTCACTGTTCCTGGAGGATAAAATAAAGAAAACGACCTTGAATGTATCAAATGGGATGATTCCTGGGAAAGTAAGCGAAAAGATGATTGACTGGAGCCCCATATTTTTTGTACTATATACTATATGCATTCAATGAATTTACATATGAATATAAATCAATGCAAAGACCGGAAATAGTAAGATGATATGCACTTTTCAGAGAGGAAACCAAATTGGTGCGAGGTTTCCAGGAAGCAGCATCCGAAGTCGTCCGCGAGCAGTCTTCGTGAACCTCTTAGTAGCGAAGGCCGGTGAAGAGCCGTTATCCGATTTGAGAGCCGAAAGAGTTTTTTTCTTTTTCGGAAAAAAGGTGGCACCGCGAACAACTTCCTTCGTCCTTTTGTGATGATGGAAGTTTTTTTTATGCCTAAAAAGGAGGAAATGATATGGAAGAGAACCAAATTTCTATGCCGACTAAATATGATCCGCAGACGATAGAGAAAGGCCGCTACAAATGGTGGCTTGATGGAAAGTTTTTCGAAACGACGGGTGACGATAAAAAAGAACCATACACGATTGTCATCCCGCCGCCTAACGTGACAGGTAAGCTTCATCTTGGTCACGCTTGGGATACGACACTTCAAGATATTTTGACACGCATGAAAAGAATGCAGGGCTATGATGTTTTATGGTTGCCGGGCATGGACCATGCCGGTATCGCCACTCAAGCGAAAGTAGAACAGAAACTTCGTGCGGAAGGCGTGAGCCGTTATGACCTTGGACGTGAAAAATTCGTAGAAGAGACATGGAAATGGAAAGAGGAATATGCGAGCCATATCCGTGAACAATGGTCAAAGCTGGGTCTTGGACTTGATTATACACGTGAACGCTTCACTCTTGATGAGGGGCTTTCAAAAGCTGTGCGCGAAGTGTTCGTTTCGCTTTATAACAAGGGCTTGATATATCGCGGCGAATACATCATCAACTGGGATCCATCGACGAAAACGGCTTTATCCGATATCGAGGTTATTTACAAAGATGTGCAGGGCGCATTTTACCATATGAAATATCCGTTGGTTGACGGATCAGGTGAAATCGAAATTGCCACCACCCGTCCAGAAACGATGCTTGGTGATACTGCTGTTGCTGTACATCCTGAAGATGACCGTTATAAACACTTGATCGGCAAAATGGTCCGATTGCCAATTACAGGCCGGGAAATTCCGATTGTCGGTGATGATTATGTCGATATGGAATTCGGTTCAGGCGCGGTCAAAATTACTCCGGCTCATGACCCGAATGATTTCGAAATCGGGAACCGTCACGATTTGGAGCGCATCCTTGTCATGCATGAGGATGGCTCGATGAATGAAAAGGCTGGTAAATATGAAGGCATGGACCGGTTTGAATGCCGGAAACAAATCGTCAAAGACCTTCAGGAAGAAGGAGTACTCTTCAAAATCGAAGATCACCTTCACTCAGTCGGACATTCAGAGAGAAGCGGTGCTGTTGTTGAACCATATCTTTCGACACAATGGTTCGTTAAAATGCAGCCGCTGGCTGATGCATCCGTTGAGCTTCAAAAAGGATCCGATGAGGAAAAAGTTCATTTCGTACCGGATCGTTTCGAAAAAACGTACCTGCATTGGATGGAAAATATCCGTGACTGGTGCATTTCCCGTCAGCTTTGGTGGGGTCACCGCATTCCAGCCTGGTACCATAAAGAAACAGGTGAAGTGTATGTAGGTCACGAAGAGCCTGCGGACGCTGAAAACTGGGAACAAGATACGGATGTTCTGGATACATGGTTCAGCTCGGCATTATGGCCGTTCTCGACTATGGGCTGGCCTGACAAGGACAGTATCGATTTCCAACGTTACTATCCAACCGGGGCACTTGTGACAGGCTATGATATCATATTCTTCTGGGTATCACGGATGATTTTCCAAGCTCTTGAGTTCACGGGTGAACGACCATTTGAAGATGTGCTGATCCACGGACTCGTTCGTGACGAACAGGGGCGCAAGATGAGTAAATCGCTTGGCAATGGTGTCGATCCGATGGATGTCATCGATCAATACGGTGCCGATTCACTGCGTTACTTCTTGTCCACTGGCAGCTCGCCAGGACAGGATCTTCGTTACAGCACGGAAAAAGTGGAAGCGGTCTGGAACTTCTCCAATAAGATTTGGAACGCATCCCGTTTTGCTTTGATGAACATGAATGGCATGACTTATGACGAAATCGATTTAAGCGGTGAGAAGTCTGTAGCCGATAAATGGATCTTGACGCGCTTGAATGAAACGATTTCCAACGTAACCAGACTTGCGGACCGTTATGAGTTTGGTGAAGTGGGCCGTGTGCTATACAACTTCATTTGGGATGACTTCTGTGACTGGTATATTGAAATGGCGAAGCTTCCGCTATATGGCGAAGACGAAGCAGCGAAGAAAACGACGCGCTCTATCTTGGCTTATGTACTGGATAACACGATGAGATTGTTACACCCGTTCATGCCTTTCATTACCGAAGAGATCTGGCAGAACCTTCCGCATCAAGGTGAGTCCATCACTGTTGCCGCTTGGCCGGAAGTGAATGAAGGATTGACAGATACAGCTGCAGCCGAGGAAATGAAGCTGCTTGTTGAAATCATCCGCTCCGTACGTAATATCCGTGCTGAGGTGAACACACCGCTAAGCAAAAAAATCAATTTGATTTTAAAAGCGAAAGATGAGTCAATCTTAGAGACGTTACAGAAAAACAGCAGCTATATCGAGCGTTTCTGTAATCCTGAACAATTGACGATCGGAATTGAAGTCGAGGAACCTGCTCAAGCCATGACAGCTGTCGTAACTGGCGTAGAACTGATCCTTCCGCTGACAGGACTGATCAATATTGACGAAGAAGTGAAACGTCTTGAAAAAGAACTCGACAAACTTAATAAAGAAGTTGAGCGTGTACAGAAAAAACTAGGCAACGAGGGCTTCGTCAAAAAGGCGCCGGCAAGCGTCATCGAAGAAGAACGTGCCAAGGAAAAAGACTATAGCGAAAAACGCGACTCTGTAATCCACAGGATCAGCGAACTGAAACAACTGTAAAACAAAAGGATGAACCAGCTTTATGCCGGTTCATCCTTTTTGTGCTTCGTTAGGAGGATATTCTTTCTTTTATGAATGTAAGGTACTCCGATACGATATTCATATCACTTAATGCACTTAATGTCCGGCTGCCGACGACATCCTCGATTTCGTTGAGCATGGGGCTGCCATCTTCGGCAAATATGAAATCGATTCCGACCAGGCCGAAATCAAACGACTTCATTACTTTTTCGACAAGGGCTAATTCAGCTGCAGATAGCTCATATAGTGAAGCCGATCCGCCCAGCGTATAATTTGCCTTGAAACTTGAAGCGGACTCCCTAAGTACAGCAGCCTTCACTTTTTTTCCAATTACAAAAACGCGGATATCTTTACCGAATAAGCCGGGTTTTTGGACAATCCAATTTCCATCTTTCAGTATGGCAAGATCATCGGCATGTTGTATTAGATATACTTGTTTCCCGCCGCGTCCACTTGTTTCTTTAGCAATGAAAGGGAACTCCATGTCATCGGCACTCGGTCTTCCGTTACAATATACGGTATCGGCCATTGGAATCCCAAGCGAGGACATATATTGGTGCGTCTTTGCTTTGTCATTCGCGATTTCCGATACGAAGGAGGAGTTAAAGCAAGCAATCCCCAGTTGCTCAAGCTGCTTTGTAAAAAAAGGATCGATGGTCCGGACGATAGCGAAGTCTGGCAATGAAATTGGCTGCGTCCCATGTTCCACGTACAACTCGTTGAAACGATGACCGATCCTAAGGTCTTCCCGAAAGTGAAAGTGTAAATCAAGATCAAGCTTACTGGCTTCGTCAAGCATCCAATCTATGTATCCTTTGTTTTTCAAGGCATCCTCACGGTTATAAATCAACCAGCCTGCTTGTTTTTTCATCAGATGCACTTCCTTTTCCTAATTCTTTCAAGATATAATCGAACATGCTTTCAGCGATGTTGATGCCTGTACATTCATAAATATTCAGTAAATGCGAATTCGAATTCACTTCGCACAAAAGCGGACCTTCTTCACCGAACAACAAATCGACGCCAGCGAAGTCGGCACCCAGAATTTGCGCACATCGGATGGCAAGTTGTGCTTCTTCGTTGGTGGGTATATATGGTGCAGCCTGCCCTCCGGCAGTCATATTAGCTCGGAAGTCTTGCTCCGAATGGCGTTGCATCGCTGCTATGACTTGATTGCCCACGACATTCACACGAATATCCCGACCTTTACTGTGCTCGATGAATTCCTGGATTATAAATGGTTTGTGGCCAAGATTACTGATCGTCTTTAGTAACTCATCCTCTGTTTGGATCAAATATACTTGCTCCCCAAAAGAACCGTATGCTTCCTTAACGATAAGCGGATACCCAAGCTCATTGCCGATTTGGATAAAAGCATCCATATTGACCCTTTCAATCCCTTCGTATGTAAAAGGGGGAAATAAGGTTTTTGGCATTGGTATGCCATGCCCGGTTAATGCTTGATGTGTTTTTGCTTTACTGTCGCAAATATCGATCGCTTTACTGCTGTTATAAACGGGGATGCCGAGCAATTCCAAATGGCGTGCCAAATGAATGTCTTTATCCATGAACAGAATAAAATCAGGAAGCTTATCAAAAGCTCCTTTAAGCAGTGGCACTCCTTTTTCGATTATGGGAATGAGATCTGAATTACGGATAAGAGTTGCCATGATATCTTTCCTTTCAGCCGCCTCTTTAATGAACAAAGCTAAACTGGAAAACTTATCATGCTGTAAATAGCCGTTAACGACAATCCAACAGTGGTAATCTGAAGGTTTCATGGTAAAACACTACCTTTCATCTAGGTTAATCGTTCATATATTGATAAAATAATCTTAACGCATAAGAGCGGTATAAAGAAAGAGGAGGCACAACGATAATGGTAACGACCATGAAAGAAATCAATCATTTTTTTGAACGGCGCCAAGTTCAATTGGGCATGAATTTTGGCCTATCACGGATGGAAGCATTGTTAACTGAATTAGGAGACCCGCATAAGGCGCTACAGTATATTCATATTGCAGGATCTAACGGGAAAGGATCAACACTGCAATATATTAAAGAGATCCTACTTGCCCAAGGGATTCGGGTCGCTTCCTTCACATCACCTTATTTAATACGGATGAATGAACAGCTCAAGATTAATGAAGATGAAATCAGTGATAAGGATTTTATCGCTGTCTTCCGGGAGCTTTGGCCGATTATCCAAGAGATGGACAGTAAAGGGGACGGTCCCACTCAGTTCGAAATTTTGACTGCGGTGGCATTTTCTTATTTTAGCAAAAAGGAAGTGGATTTGGTTTTGATGGAAACCGGTTTGGGAGGCAGGCTCGATACAACGAATGTCATCCAGCCGTTTCTTTCGATCATTACCTCGATTTCTTTGGAACATACGAGCATCCTGGGTAACACACTTGGGGAAATTGCTTTTGAGAAGGCTGGCATCATTAAAAGCGGGGCGCCGATCATCAGCGGAGTCACAGCCGGGGAACCAGCAAAAGTAATTGAAGAAAAAGCGTCATCATTAGGCGTACCTTATTACCAATTAGGTAAAGACTTTCATATAGGCAATATAAAGCAAAGTGAACGAGGGCAAAGTTTCTCATTTTCGCTTGCCGACAGGTCCATCGAAAATGTGGAAATGCGGATGCTAGGACGTCATCAAATGGAGAATGCGGCACTGGCCATTGCTGCTGTCACATTAGGAATGGAAAATATCGATAAAAAAAGCATCCTTAAAGGAATAGGCGAAGCGAAATGGGATGGCCGCTTTGAAAAAATATCGGATGAGCCGTTGGTGATCATCGATGGTGCACATAATCCTGCCGGCATCGACGTGCTGAAGGAAACGCTAAAAGTGCATTACCCCGACTATAAGTACCGATTCGTATTCAGTTCATTTAAAGATAAAAATTATTCCGAAATGCTTCATGGACTGGAAACTGAAGCGATGGAAATCATCATTACCGAATTCGACCATGAACGGGCGGCGGATGCGAAAACGCTATATGAAAAATGCAGTCATCCCAATAAACGGATAAACAAGGATTGGCAGGCGGCGATAACGGAAGGCAGAAGGAAAACAGGGGAAAAAGAGATTCTTGTCATCACAGGGTCGCTCCATTTCCTTTCACTTGTGAGGGAGTTCCTAATCAGAGAAGATGCCTAAAGGGATGTGCCTTTACCGGTGGACTAATTATTTTTCCCAATTGTTGAGAAATGAGGCGCTTTATCATGGAAACCAAAGCTTAAGAACCAACGGTAAGCCATATTTGTTTCAACTTCTTCAATTGTAGAATTGAACGAATACCGAAGGTAAATTGACTGAAAGTCAGTTTGGCTAATATAACTGGATCAATACTTGGGCTTCCATTCTCTGAATACCTATCTTTCACCAAATCATAAATGAAAGCAAACACGATTTTCATCGAGTTTGTCTACAGTCTGAAAGGACCTTTTCAAAGGTCCTTTTCCCTTGTTAACAGAGCCGCTTGAAAAGAAAAAACTCTAATAGGGTGATTGATAACAAATCACCAAGTATTTTTGTTAAAATATGTTTATATATTGATTCTACATGATTGATGAATAGTAGGATCTACTTAATGAAATGATGGGAGGAATGAATGATCATGAAGAGCCCCAGTGATGATTACATAGCGGAAGGGACTTTTTTATTAGGGTTTCATAGAAAAGCAATCGAATCCTCATGCACTTTGTATAAATGATGGCTATCCATATCTATCTCTTCGTCTTCGGCTTAATTTTAGGCTCATTCTTTAACGTTGTCGGTTTAAGTGTTCCAGCTGGTCAGACATTTGCGAATCGTCGCTCCGCCTGCCCTTCTTGCGGGCGTACATTGACATTCTTCGAGTTGATGCCGGTTATTTCCTATATGTTGCAAGACGGAAAATGCCGGGGCTGTAAAGCAAGGATTTCCCCCCTTTATCCGATAGTGGAAATGCTGACCGGTGTTTTGTTTGCCTCTGCTCCCATATTCCTTGGCTGGTCGAGCGAACTCTTGGTTGGCTTGGCATTGATTTCATTATTTATGATCATCTTCGTGACTGATGTCGCCTATATGCTCATACCTGATAAAATACTGCTTTTCTTTACGGTGATTTTTATCGTTTTAAGAGTTTCATTTCCGCTGTCGCCCTGGTGGGATTCAATTGTCGGGGCAGTGGTGGGCTTTAGCCTGCTGTTATTAATCGCAGTCGTGAGTCAGGGGGGCATGGGTGGCGGTGATATCAAGCTATTTGCAGTGATTGGTTTTGTACTGGGACTGAAGATGGTGCTGTTATCGTTTCTTTTTGCGTGCTTTTATGGGGCATTCGTGGGCTTCATCGGATTGCTGAGCGGAATCCTAAAAAAGAAAACACTTATTCCTTTCGGTCCGTATATCGTTTTTGGGACATTGACTGCTTATTTTTGGGGCGATTCCCTTCTGCATTGGTATGTAACTTTTTTTAGATGAGCTTAAAGAACCAACCTGATCCAAGAGGAATTTGTCAAAAATCACCTGAACAATAGCTCAGTAGGGAACTATCCCCAATTGGCTGCAAGTGAAGCTGGCATTAAAGAGTGATGTATGTAATTGGTGAGAGGCGATATTGAATGGTTTGTGAACCAGAAGTACCAGTACCTGGAATTCTATTTTCGTCACCCATATATGAATAGGGAAATTTGACGAAACCTATTAATGACAAGACGACAAAAGTCTTGTTATTTTTTTTTACCTCTATGTTAGGATGAAAAAAATGATCTGGAGGGGAGGAAAAAAATTGGGCAAGCCGGAACAAAGCAAGGGTGTAACGATTAAAATAAATGGGGAAGAAAAAGTATTTGCCGATAAAAAGGCTGAAAGTCAAGAGGCGGCGAGTAAGGAGCAGGAACAGGGACACACGGACGAGAGTTTCGAATGGATACTCCCTGAGGATTCAAACGAAAACAAAATCGTATTGGTACCCTCACCGCCAAAGAAAAAAATGCCGAAGCTCATCGGTTTTGGTACCAGTTCGCTGAAAAGTTCTGATAAAAGACCGATCAAGACATTCATGATCGCTGTCATTTGTGCTGTTTTTTTTGGGTCGATTCTTGGCTTGATCGCCGTTAAAACGATTACAAAGGAAAAAGCCGAAGTATCTTCGGTCGAGACCCCGGTTCCAACGGAAGCCACTGTTGAGGATAAAAAAGCGGCAGTGACTGAACCAGGAAACCAGCTGAAGACATTCCTTGTACAGGGAGGAGTATTCAGCAGCGAGGATGCGGCAAGGCAAATACAAAAGAAAATCATTGAAAAGCAGGTTCCTGCTGAAATTTTCAAATTGGAAGACAGCTATTATCTATTCTTGGGGTCGGCAGAGAGTCTAGCTTCAAGTAAGGAGCTGGCCTTATTCTTAAAGTCCTATGATGTGGACGTATATTGGAAGGAAATCAATTTTGAAGCGGCTGGGGCAAGCCAGGAAGATGAGAAAACCCTCGACAAGATGAAGGAAGTATATACTTCCTTGGCAGAAACATCCGCAACCAAGCTTCGCGGAAAGGAAGGGACGGTAAACAAAGAAACCCTGAAAAAGAACTTGGATGAACTGAAGGCGGGGAAATTATCGCCGGAGTTTTCGAATATGAACGATGACCTGACTGCTGCCGCAAAGTCGATTGATGAATATGAGACTTCCAAAAACGAAGAAAAGCTATTCCAGGCTCAAGAAAGTCTTCTTGATTTTTTATTGAATTACCAAAACAAATCGAGTTAAGTAAAGAAAAGAAGGGGGGCTGCCAAATGGACAAGCTCCCCAATATGAAACCATCTGTGACACCTTTTTTATTTTCCGGGAAATACTTACAGGCATTTGTCGATTCCTAGTAAACAATAATTGTGGATTGCACCATAATTTGATAGGATAGGTATGTATCTCCCTATGTAAAGAAAGGTGACTTTTATATTATGCAGCCATTGATTTTAGCTTCTTCATCACCACGTCGTAAAGAACTTCTACAATTTCTTCAAATCCCCTTTGAAAGCATGAATTCCAATGTCGATGAAAGTATTGATGAAAACATGTGTCCTGATGCTGCGGTGAAAGAACTGGCATCCCGTAAAGCGGAAGCCATCGCCGCAAAATTTCAGGAAAGCTGGGTAATCGGCTCGGATACCGTTGTTGTCCTTGATGGAGAGATATTGGGTAAGCCGACAAGCCGTGCGGATGGAAAAAGAATGCTGGAAATGTTATCGGGACGGACACATGAGGTATACACAGGTGTCGCCATTCTATTCGGCAAGCATCGCAGAGTATTCGCAGAAAAAACGGAAGTGACATTTTGGGAGCTGCCAGAAGCTGAAATCGAACGTTATCTGGATAGCGGGGAACCTTTTGACAAAGCTGGCGGCTATGGGATTCAAGGATACGGATCTCTTCTTGTCGAACGAATCAAAGGGGACTATTTCTCAGTCGTCGGGCTTCCGGTCTCAAGACTGGCCCGGGAACTTAAAGCGATGCAGCAAGAGTTAGAATGATCGATTTCCTCTGGCATCTTCCCTTTTCTAAGGAAGGGTTGATTTTTTGAGCGAAAAAATGTTAATACGGGATTACCCGAAAGAGGAGAGGCCGCGCGAAAGGTTTCTGCAAGACGGACCGCAGGGTCTCTCCAATCAGGAATTGCTCGCTCTGCTATTGAGGACGGGATCAAGGGAAGAATCCGTCCTGCAGCTATCCGGCAGGCTCATCAATTCCTTCAAGGGCCTTCGCCTGCTAAAAGAAGCCTCAGTGGAAGAACTGACCGTGATTAAAGGGATTGGTGAAGCGAAAGCGATTCAAATCCTTGCCTCCGTCGAACTTGGCAGGAGAATTAACAATTTGAATGATCAAGACCGTTATGTGATTAGATCTCCAGAAGATGGAGCCAATTATTGTATGGAAGAAATGCGGTTTTTATCACAGGAACATTTCGTCTGTCTTTATTTAAATACGAAAAATCAAGTGCTTCAAAAAACTACGGTATTCATCGGCAGCCTCAATGCCTCGATCGTGCATCCGCGCGAGGTCTTCAAAGAGGCTTTCAAAAGGTCCGCTGCCTCTATCATCTGTCTTCATAACCACCCCTCCGGAGACCCCTCTCCCAGCAGAGAAGATATTGAAGTGACGAAAAGGTTAGTAGAATGTGGTAAAATAATCGGGATTGAAGTATTGGACCATATCATCATCGGGGAGCATAAATATGTTAGTTTGAAGGAAAAAGGTTATTTATGACACTATCAAAATTTTTGACGATGCGATATAATATTGTTTATGATTTTTAAAAGAGGAAACTTTTTCAAAACTCTTATTGTCAAAAAACGACAAATTATTATTTGAACTTATAAAAAGGCATTTTTGTTTACGAAAGGGAGATACCATAATGTTTGGAATTGGCGCTAGAGATATAGGGATTGATTTAGGAACGGCGAATACGCTTGTCTATGTGAAAGGAAAAGGCATCGCAGTACGTGAACCATCGGTTGTAGCTGTGCAAACAGATACAAAGCAAATCGTTGCAGTCGGAAACGACGCGAAAAACATGATCGGCCGTACACCTGGTAACGTGGTTGCCCTCCGCCCGATGAAGGATGGAGTAATTGCCGATTATGAAACGACGGCTACCATGATGAAGTACTATATGAAGGAAGCTCAAAAGAAGGGCGTATTTGGCAACAAGCCATATGTCATGATTTGTGTGCCTTCTGGGATTACTGCAGTTGAGCAGCGTGCAGTCATCGATGCAGCAAGACAAGCTGGAGCCCGTGACGCATATCCAATCGAAGAACCGTTTGCAGCAGCGATCGGTGCGGACCTTCCTGTTTGGGAGCCTACAGGAAGCATGGTCGTTGATATCGGCGGAGGAACGACGGAAGTGGCAATCATTTCCCTTGGCGGAATCGTTACAAGCCAATCGATCCGTATCGCAGGTGACGAAATGGACGACGCCATTATCGTTTACATCCGTAAGAACTACAATTTGATGATCGGTGAGCGTACTGCTGAAGCGATCAAAATGGAAATTGGTTCTGCTGGGGATACGGAAGGCGTAGAAAACATGGAAATTCGCGGCCGTGATCTATTGACAGGATTACCAAAAACGATCGAAATTACAGCTGAGGAAATATCCAAAGCATTAAGCGACACAGTTTCTGCAATTGTGGATTCCGTGAAAAACACTTTAGAGAAAACACCACCTGAATTAGCGGCTGACATCATGGACAGAGGCATTGTGCTGACAGGCGGGGGCGCTTTGCTGCGCAATTTGGATAAAGTCATCAGTGAAGAAACGCAAATGCCGGTGATCATCGCTGAAAACCCGCTGGATTGTGTTGCAATCGGAACGGGAAAAGCGCTGGACCACATTCACTTATTCAAGACTAAATCAAGAGATTCGCGATAAGCATTACTTCTCAAATAGGGCCGGCTCAACAAAAGGTGCAATTTTGAGCCGGTTTTCTTATGTTTTGCTGTTTAATTAAATCCATAGTGTATTTTTAAGAAATTTTAGATAGAGGTGTAATCACCATGCCACAGTTTTTTAATAAAAAGCTCCTTCTCTTGCTCGTTAGTATTATCGTTCTCGTGGCATTGATCGGTTTTTCATTAAGGGAGAGAGAAGAGTTGACTTGGCCGGAGCAATTCCTGAAAGATACGACAGGCTGGGTCGGAAATGTGTTTAATAAGCCAGTATCGGGTATAACAGGTTTTGTAGGGGGCTTAAAAGACCTACAACATACATACGATGAAAACAAAAAATTGAAAGCCCGCTTGGATGAATATGTATTATTGAAAACCCAAGTCCAAGATTTAAAGGAAGAAAATGAAGAACTTCGCGATAACCTCAAAAAAGAAGATGACCTGCGCAAGTATTCGCCCACTCAGGCGACGGTCATTGGACGCAATCCCGACCGCTGGCATGAAATGCTGACGATTAATAAAGGGAAGCGCAATGGGGTAGAAAAAAATATGGCTGTCATTACGTCCAATGGGTTAGTCGGTAAGGTGAAATCAGCGACGGATTTCACGGCCTCGGTTCAACTTTTAAGCTCGATCGATAAAGCCAATCGTGTCTCAGCGATCGTCCAAGGTGATGATAAAGCATATGGCTTGATTGAAGGATTCGATGATAAGAAGAACCTTTTGTTGATGAAACGGATCCCATATGATAAAAAGATCAAGAAAAATTCATTGGTCATCACATCCGGTTATGGAGGGATCTTTCCGAAAGGTCTGCTGATCGGGAAAGTTGTCGATGTTAAAGTGGATCAATATGGATTGAACCAGACTGCATATATTGAACCTTCGACGGATTTTTATGATATTAATAATGTCATGGTCGTTCAGCGCGAAGTGGACGGTGTACCGAAAGAAAGTGAAGGGGAGGATGAAGCTGAGTGAGATATTTCATCCTTTCTTTTATAGCCTTGGTTTTTTTTGTTTTTGAAAGCATCTTCGCCCAGATGTTCGCTGGAGATGCATTCGGGGCCGATAAAATCCTCGTGCCCCATTTCATGATGGTTTTCGTTTTTTTCCTGACCATGTTCGGCTCAAGGAAAATGGGTATGCTTTATGGTGCGATTCTTGGGTTGACTTATGATGTCGTATATACGGAAATCCTTGGGACTTACATGTTCCTGCTGCCTTTTCTTGCCTATTTGATATCGAAATGCATGAAAATCCTGCAAAATAATATATTGATTGCCTGTCTTACTGCGCTTTTATTCACGGCAGTTTTAGAGGTTGTCATCTTTCAGATGAATATCATACTCTCTTTTGCAGATATGGGGTTTGCTGAATTTGCGGAACGGAGATTGATTCCGACATTATTATTGAATCTCGCATTCATTATTATTAGCTGCTACCCTTTAAAGAGAATGATTGAAAAGCTTGATTTGCAAGGAGAAACGGAATAACGTTCCTGTGTCTTAAGAAGCAGGTGGGAAATGTATTTTCTCATTTCCGTGTACGTAGAAAAAGGAAATTTGTTTTCCTATGTCGAATTATATTTCATTGAGGTGAAACAAACGTCATGAATAAAAGAATTCAGCAAAATGTCATGATTAAGGGAACAAAAGACGGGTTTATGCTTCATCTCGATGATTCTTGCTCATTTTCCGAATTATTGAAAGAGTTAGAAGTGAAGCTTTCGGCAAACTATCAGTTTCAAGAAAATGACCCGTCCATTTCCGTAAAAGTACATACAGGGAACCGCTATCTTGATGAACAACAAGAAGAACAGATTAAAGAGGTCATCCATAAAAAGAAGAAGCTTTTCGTGGATGAGATGATTTCGAATGTCCTGACGAAGGATGAAGCGAAACGATGGAAAGATGAAAACCAAGTGACGACCGTGACCAAGGTGATAAGGTCGGGACAGGTTTTTGAAGTTCCCGGGGACTTACTGCTGATAGGGGATGTCAATCCCGACGGAACGGTTCGTGCGGGTGGCAACATATATATCATGGGACAGTTAAAGGGAATAGCCCATGCCGGATATAAAGGGAATAACGAGGCCATTATAGCTGCCTCTGTCATGAAGCCTGCCCAACTGCGTATTGCCGGAAAAGTGAATTTATCTCCTGACCAATATACGAAATGGGGACATGACTTGGAATGTGCCTTCATGGATGAAGAACAAAATATCATAATAGAAAAATTGCAAGTCTTAAAGAAATATAGACCTAATTTAAATAGATTAGAAGGGGGTCTCTAATCGTGGGAGAGGCAATAGTTATAACATCCGGTAAGGGTGGTGTCGGGAAAACGACCACCTCCGCCAATTTAGGAACATCTTTAGCTCTTCTAGGCAAAAAGGTTTGCTTGATTGATACGGATATTGGTCTTCGGAATTTGGATGTGATCATGGGATTGGAGAATCGCATCATCTATGATTTGGTCGATGTGGTCGAAGGGCGCTGTAAGATACACCAGGCGCTTATAAAAGATAAACATTTCGAGGATTTGCTTTATCTGCTTCCCGCTCCGCAAAATAGTGACAAAACAGTGGTGAATGAAGAGCAGATGAGGAAACTCATCAGCGATATGAAGCCTGACTATGATTATGTCATCATTGATTGCCCTGCAGGCATTGAACAGGGCTTCAGGAATGCCATAGCTGGGGCAGACAAGGCTATCATCGTTACGACTGCAGAGAGACCGGCTGTCAGGGATGCTGACCGTATTATTGGCCTGCTTGAAAAAGAAGAGCATATTGAACCGCCCCAATTGATCATCAACCGGATCCGCGGCCATTTGCTTCATGAGGATGAAGAAATGGATATCGATGGAGTTGCCGATTTTCTTAAGATTGATTTGATCGGCGTCATTCCTGATGATGACCAGGTCATTGTGGCAGCGAATAAAAAGGAACCCATTGCCTATAATCCGGATAATAGAGTTTCACTTGCCTATCGGAACATCGCCAGAAGGATCCTTGGTGAATCTGTGCCCTTGACTCCAATTGGCAGCGAACCAAAGGGCTTCATGTCCAAATTGAAAAAATTCTTCAGCGTGCGGTAAATCTATATTCTTTTGTCAAGAAGCGGGGAGCATTTGATGCCCTCGCTTTTTTTTATGCTTCTTGTGAAATAAAAAAGGCAAGCCATATACTGGCTTGCCTGATCTATATGCTAAAAATGCAGCGGGTTATCCGCGTCTTCCGCCTCTGCCGCCGCGTTTTGATTCGGTGCTGCGTTTAAGAGTCGATAAATTTTCTTCACTAGTCTTTAAAAAGCGCACCATTTTATCTTCGAAATTTTCCTTTGGTTGGAAATTACCTTTTGAACGAAAATCTTTAGAACGGCTATCCCCTTGGCGTGGTGGGCGTTTGGTATAAGAAGAGGTTTGCCCTTCGGGTCTATCTATAGCCTTTTTGATGGACAAGGCAGTTTTTCCGTCTTTCTCACTAATCACTTTTACTTCAATTTGGTCGCCTACTTTAAGATGGTCATTTACGTCTTTTACATAGCTATCTGCTACCTCACTGATATGCACAAGACCTGTTGAGCCTCCTGGTAATTCTACGAATGCTCCAAAATTAGTGATACCTGTTACTTTACCTTGTACTTTGCTGCCTATTTCGATTGACATAAAAAAATGTTCCCCCTCAATAATGTTAAAACCACTTTATTATAACAAATTCCGGGGAACAATATCAATCTCAATTATTCGATTTTCTGAATCGATTGCCCGAACCACCTTGGAAATTCATAAGTTTCAGTGAATTTTTCATCGGAAAAAATTTTTTAAGGGAAGTGCAGAATAGTCTGGACAAGTTGCTCATACGTTGTAATATAGCGCTTTGACATGAGCAGGGGGGGAAGTCTGGAATGGATGATCGCAGGAAAGATATCCGCAATCGTATCGCCAAGAGACGCAAGTTTAATGATAAACCTGCAGGAAGCAGTAGTTGGACGGAGATCAACAATGAGGAACCATATGGGATTGATTCATATAACGGATATTCCGAAAAAGACCATCCGCTCTTCAAGAAAGAATATTTTTTCTTTAAAATCCTTGCCAGTGTATGCCTGTTCCTGATTGTCGCGGTGATGTTCAAACACCCTTCTGTGCGGCTTGACCCTGCCAGGAGTTTTGTCACGGAGAACATGAGCAAGGAATTTCAGTTCGCTTCAATCTCCAATTGGTACGAAAGTGCGTTTGGTAAACCAATCGCTTTTTTACCGAATGAAGCCAATACGGAAACTGTTGATTCGAATGAAGAATATGCAATGCCAGCTTCTGCGAAGATTACCCAAAACTTCGAGACGAACGGTGAGGGAGTCATATTGGAAACGAGCAAAGGCTCAAAGGTCGAGGCCGTTAATGAAGGGGTAGTCATTTTTGCCGGTGAAAAGGAGGGGATCGGAAAGACGGTAGTCATTCAGCATGCCAATAAAACTGAATCTTGGTATGGGCAGCTGAAAGAAATTGATGTGAAATTGTATGAGTTCGTTAAAAAGGGCAATGAAGTCGGACAGGTTACACTAAGTGAAGATGGATCCATGGGCAGGTTTTATTTAGCGATAAAGGAAAATGATGCTTTCGTCGATCCTAAAAAGGTGATTTCCTTTGAGTGAATATGGGAAGTTACTGTTTAAAATCAGGGTGCACCCGACATTGTGGTTTGTCATTGGCATCGCCATCCTCACAGCCCATTTCGTTGAAGTGATGATGCTGTTGCTCATCGTCTTCATACATGAGATGGGGCATGCCGTCTGTGCGCAGCACTTCAAATGGCGGATAAAGTCAATCCAGCTTCTTCCTTTTGGCGGGGCTGTCGAGACTGAGGAATATGGAAACAAGAGTTTGAAGGAGGATTTGGCGGTGGTGCTTGCCGGTCCGCTTCAACACGTTTGGCTCATTGGCGCAGCTTTTCTGCTCTATTTCTTTACCATTATTCCATATGAGCTGTACCAGCCATTTTTGTATATGAATCTTATGCTGCTGATTTTTAATCTGCTGCCAATTTGGCCCCTGGACGGGGGAAGGCTGCTATTCATCGGTGTTTCCCTATACTGCACCTTTCTGGAAGCGCAGAAGCATACACTTCACTTTTCTGCAGTATTCGCTTTCCTTGCTTTTTTGACCTGGCTCATTCTGGATCCGCTCAATTTGAACATCTGGCTCATCATCTTTTTCATAAGTCTCTCACTCGTCATGGAATGGCGGCAGAGGTATTATGCGTTCATCCGTTTTCTTTTGCAGCGCCATTACGGGCATACGAATGATTTGGCGAAACTGAAGCCAATCTCGGTGGATTCACAAGAACCGATTTATAAAGTGCTGGAAATGTTTCAACGCGGCTGTAAACACCCCGTGATCATCATGAAAAACGGGAAAGAGAGCGGCTCGTTGGATGAAACGGAAATCCTTCATGCCTATTTTTCCGAGAAAATGACAAACGGGAAAATCGGCGACCTATTATATTCTTATTAAATATGTTATCCTTTCCTCAAATTGAGGAGAGGATTTTTTTTGATGAAAAAAATGATCGCGAACCTGGCTTCACGCGAAAAAAGAGTGGCTGTACTTGAGAATGGTGTTTTACGTAAACTTGAAATCATTCCGCCTCAAAAGCGCAGTACGGTCGGTAATATTTATCTTGGGAAGGTGACGAAGGTGTTACCGGGCATGGATGCCGTCTTCATTGATTATGGAGCAGAGAAAAATGGTTTTTTACACCGTGACGAGATTCCCTCTTTCCAGCTGATAAAAAAAAGTGATGGGAAAGCCTCGATCGGTCAATTTGTCCGTCAGGGAGAAAAGCTGCTAGTTCAGGTGACGCGGGATGAAACGGGCACCAAAGGAGCTAAATTGACTGGGCTGATCGAGTTTTCGACAGATTCCCTCGTATACATACATGGAATAGATTATGTTGGTGTTTCAAAGAAATTCAAAAACAATGATCTTCAGAAGCAATGGCGGGAAACTGCCTTGCAGCATAAAAAGCCTGATGAGGGATTGATTGTCCGCACCTCGATGGAGAACGAAAGTGAATCGGTCTTCCTTGACAGGTTAAATGGATTGCGGGAGCTCTTTAAAGGGCTTGAACTTAAGGCTGCGTCCCTCAAGGCCCCTTCCCTTCTCTATGAGAGGGATGAATACCTTGATATGATCATTTCCGAAATGTCGGGAACGGCGACCGGGGAACTTGCCATCGATGACTTCGAGGCCTATCTCGAGTTGAAAAAATGGATACAGGAAAACCGTAAGGAGTGGGAAATATCCCATGTATCGGGTACAAAGAATATTTTTTCCGAATGGAATGTGGAAGCGCAAGTTGAGAAAATGGCCAAGAAAATCGTTTGGCTTGAGAATGGCGGATATTTAATTTTTGAAGAAACGGAAGCTTTCACCGTAATCGATGTCAATTCAGGTAAGTTCACCGGCAAGGTGGCGAAGGAAGCAACGTTGTTTGCGGTTAATCAGGCTGCGGCGAAAGAGGTCGCCCGTCAACTGAGATTGAGGAATATCAGCGGAATCATCCTGATAGATTTCATCAATATGGAGCAGTCCCGGCATAAGCAGGAAATCATCGAAATCGTTAAAAAGGAAGCGGTGAGGGATGAGAAGCGAACCCAGGTCATCGGTTTTACGGAACTGGGCATTTTACAAATGACGAGAAAGCGAACCTCCCCATCTTTAAGTGAGGTGACGACGGTGCCTTGCCCAGTGTGCAGTGGAAGCGGTAAAATCGAGAGCCCTGAAACGGTTGCCTTCCGGTTGGAACGTGAACTGCTGGAACACAGGAAGACAGATGATGAAGCGGTCTGGGTGGAGGCCAGTAAAGCGGTGGCGGACGTGCTGCTAGGTGAAAAGGAATCATATCGGCCGACATTGGAGGAATTGATCGGTAAAAAGGTATTCCTGTCTTTTATCCCAGGTTCGAGGAATGCTTACTCCATCAAGCGCTTCGGGAGCATTCAGGAAATCGGGAAGGCTTTCGAGTGAAGGGCGGGAATTGTTATAAATATATTGACAGCCTTTCCTGTTTCATGTTAGGATTTTAATGTTATGTTTGTAGCACCCGTGCTACAACCGCTCAACATCAGGTTTTAAGCTTTTGCCTTTCTGGTAAAACGCCTGTGATTGGCGAGTCTGAGACATTTAAGGAGGTGCAAGTATGTACGCAATTATCGAAACTGGCGGTAAACAAATTAAAGTAGCAGCTGGCGAAGCGGTTTACATTGAAAAATTAAACGCAGAAGCAGGCGAAACTGTTACATTTGACAAAGTTTTATTCGTAGGTGGCGAAGACGTGAAAGTCGGTGCTCCATTAGTTGAAGGCGCTACTGTAACAGGTACTGTCGAAAAACAAGGTAAGCAAAAGAAAATCACTGTTTTCAAATACAAAGCGAAGAAAAACAATCGTAAAAAACAAGGTCATCGTCAACCATACACTAAAGTTGTTATCGAAGCAATCAACGCGTAAGGGCTGATTCTAGATGATCAAAGTTGTATTTGATGCTCCGCAGGAACGGATTGCTTCGTTCACCTTAAGCGGACATGCTAATTTTGCTAAAAAAGGTTCTGATATCGTTTGTGCAGGTGTATCGGCTGTTTCCTTCGGGGCAGTCAATGCAATCATGTCCTTAACGGACGTAGAGCCTGAGATTGAGCAAGGGAGAGAAGGCGGCTATCTTCGCTGCGTCATTCCGGGGAATCTTTCGCCGGAATCGGAAGAGAAGGTTCAGCTGCTTTTGAACGGCATGCTCATATCGCTGCAAACCATCGAACGTGATTATGGTAAATACATGAAAATTATCCTCAACCAGTAGGAGGTGGAACAAATGTTAAGATTAGATCTTCAGTTCTTCGCTTCGAAAAAAGGAGTAGGTTCTACAAAGAACGGACGTGACTCAATCTCCAAGCGCCTTGGTGCTAAACGTGCAGATGGTCAATTCGTATCTGGTGGTTCTATCCTTTACCGTCAACGCGGAACAAAAATCTATCCTGGTGAGAACGTAGGCCGTGGTGGAGACGATACTCTATACGCTAAAGTAGACGGTGTTGTTAAATTCGAACGTTTCGGACGTGACCGTAAAAAAGTAAGCGTATATCCAGTTGCACAAGAAGCATAATTGGCATCTTTGAACAGAGGCTGACTCAAAAGGGTCTGATTCCTTCTACAAGACACTATATACCGCGTCATTTTTAATAATGGTATGCTATATAGTGATGAAGGGGTCCGGCCCTTTATTTATACTATAGGAAATGAACCAGCAGTTTGCAGGAGACTTTAGTCATTAGTATAAGGAAAACAACCTCTGACTTACAAAAGGCTCGCCAATCGGCGGGCTTTCTTAAACTTTCAGGGGGAAATCCAAGATTACTCATCCATCCGATTTGGTTTAAACCAAATAGACACTCCAATTCAACTATAATATCTCCAATTGGTGCATAAAAGGCCCATTCTCTTTTTTAGTTCAAATGGCTCTACCATCGTCCAAAGAACTCAGGGTGTGCGGCTGTATTTTTTGGACGGGGGCTTTCATGTGAAGGCATGTGAATCGAGCTTCATTTCCTGTTTGTTGTTTTTTTGATATACTGTACAAATGGAAGTATTCAACATGATAGAGCTGAAAAAAAAGTTTCTTTATCATAATTGAAGGTGTTAATAATGGACAAAAATTGGACGACTATTGAAACTCTGCGTCAAACCAGGCATGACTGGCTGAATAAAATTCAAATCATCAAAGGGAATCTGGAGTTGAACAGAATTGATCGTGTCAAGGGCATCATTGATGAAATCATTGTTGAAACCCAGAATGAAGCACGCCTCTCCAGTTTGAATTTACCTAAGTTCACCGAGATGTTGTTGACGTCGAATTGGAATAATGGATCATTTTATTGCGAATATGAAATCATTGATGTTTTTGAAGGCTCAACTGAGATGGACGGGCTGATGTATCGCTGGACAAATGATTTCTTTAAAATTCTCGATAAGAATCTCGATCCGTTTTTTGAAAATATACTGGCTGTTTCCATGTGTAAAAAAGAAGTGAGCGATATGCGCTGTTCATTTCATATGCAAGGCAGGTTCATTGATCAATCCCCAGTGATCGAGTTTTTGGAAAGTTCATTGACGGCCGAGCAATCAATTGAAATTCTTGAATGTAATGAGGATGAAATATTTTTTAAGATGGATATTAACTTTTAGAGAAGCATACAGCAAGAAATGACTTGCAGAAAACAAGGAAGTGATAGCATGTTTGTCGATCAAACGAAAGTCTATGTAAAAGGCGGAGACGGTGGTAACGGGATAGTTGCTTATCGTCGTGAGAAATTCATACCTAAAGGCGGACCTGCCGGCGGAGATGGCGGAAATGGGGCCAATGTCGTTTTTGAAGTGGAAGAGGGCTTGCGTACATTAATGGATTTCCGTTACCAACGTCACTTTAAGGCACCTCGCGGAGAACATGGCATGTCCAAAAACATGCACGGTGCGGCTGCAAAGGATATGGTCATCAAGGTTCCACCAGGCACCGTTGTCATTGATGATAAGACAAAGGAAGTCATTGCTGATTTAGTTGAGCACGGACAACGCGCCATTATTGCCAAAGGTGGCCGCGGAGGCCGGGGAAATTCCCGTTTCGCCACACCTGCCAATCCTGCACCTGAAATCGCGGAGAACGGCGAACCGGGCCAAGAACGTGATATAGTCATGGAATTGAAACTGTTGGCTGATGTCGGTTTGGTTGGTTTCCCAAGTGTAGGGAAATCCACTTTGCTTTCCGTCGTATCCGCAGCAAGACCTAAAATTGCCGAATACCATTTTACGACGATCGTCCCGAACCTCGGAATGGTGGAAACGGAAGATCACCGCAGCTTCGTCATGGCCGATTTACCTGGTCTGATCGAAGGCGCTTCAGAAGGTGTGGGCCTTGGACATCAATTCCTGCGCCATATTGAAAGAACGAGGGTAATCGTTCATGTAATCGATATGTCGGGTCTTGAAGGCCGGGATCCATATGAAGACTACCAAACAATCAATAAAGAGTTGGAAGAGTATAACCTGCGCTTGACTGAACGTCCGCAAATCATTGTAGCAAGTAAAATGGATATGCCGGACTCAGAAGATAACTTAGCTGCTTTCAAAGAAAAGCTGGAAGAAGACTACCCTGTCTTCCCGATTTCTGCCGTGACGCGTGAAGGGATCCGTGAGCTTCTTTATGCTATTGCTGATAAAATCGAAGAGACCCCAGAGTTCCCTCTTGAACATGAAGAAGAGAATACTGGAATCCACCGGGTTCTATATAAACATACATCACAGTCGGATGAATTTAACATTGAACGCGAACCCGATGGCAGCTTTGCCGTATCAGGATTCAAGATCGAGCGTTTATTCAAAATGACTGACTTCACCCGTGAAGAGTCCATACGTCGTTTCGCCAGACAGCTTCGTTCATTCGGAGTCGACGAAGGCCTTCGCCAAAAAGGTGCGACAAATGGCGATATCGTCCGTATCCTTGAATATGAATTTGAATTTGTTGATTGATTGGAGACCATGATGGCAGGCAAAAGGAGGCGTGCGGAGTTTGAATAAGTCCGATCAGAAATTTTTCCTCGTTCGAGAGGATGTCCTTCCCGAAGCGATGAAAAAAACGCTGGATGCAAAAGAAATGATTGAACGGGGAAAAGCGGAATCAGTTTGGGAAGCGGTACAGCGAGTGGACCTAAGCAGGAGTGCTTTTTACAAATACCGTGACACGGTTTTTCCGTTTCATACAGTTGTTAAGGAAAAGCTGATTACACTGTTCTTCTATCTCGAAGATCGTTCTGGTACTCTATCGGAGCTTTTACGGCTCGTCGCCTCATCCGGTTGCAACATCATGACCATCCACCAAACGATTCCTTTGCAGGGACGTGCAAATGTCACCCTATCCCTGAATACGGGTGGGATGACGATGGATATTAATGAACTGCTTACTAAACTGCGTAAAATGGAGTTCGTCGAAAAAGTCGAAATCATTGGTAACGGCGCATGAAAACAGCCTGTACATTTCACATGTACAGGCTGTCAGTTTGTAGACAAAAGGTTTCGAATTGGTCTCATTAAGAAACCTTTTCCAACTGATCATTAGAGTGTCTACTATGTAAAGATGAACGAACAAAACAGTTTGCCTATTCGTTTCATGCGGCGCAGACCGTGATGGATGTATGTTGGGGAGGATAGTAGCTCCGAGAAAATCTGTTCAAACAGGTCAGTATCTTTAAAGCGTGGCTCATAATTTTTGCCGAACGTAGAGAAGTGAGGCATTTATCATGGAAACCGTAACCTAAAGACCAACGGACTCTAGTAATCATGTCAAATTGAACTCATTGATTGGAATTTAAGTTACAGACTCCTGCGGGAAAAGCGCGTCCAAGGGAGATCCCGCAGGCGCGATGGCGCCGAGGAGGCTCCCGGTCCGCCCGCGGAAAGCGAGTGCCCTCCGTTCCAATCAACGGTCAAAGTTTAAAAACCTAAAACAGCTTGAAGACAAACTCATTTATTATAGGGTTTGTCTTCAGGCTGTTTTCATTTGAAAGAGGAAATTAACGATTAACTATTGTAAAAAATCAGAAAATGGCATAACATAAACAGTAGATTTTCCGTGAGAAGGAGTTTATAATATGACATCAAAAATTGCATTTCTTGGACCAAAAGCAACGTTCACGGATTTAGCTGTATCGCGACTATTTCCTAATGATATAAAAATACCGATGAACACGATTCCGGACTGCCTTGATGCTGTTCGGGACGGGGAAGTGAATCACGCGCTCGTGCCGATCGAGAATGCTTTGGAGGGTTCGGTAAATATAACGATGGATTACTTAGTTCATGAAGTCACATTACCGATGAAAGGCGAAGTGACGATTCCAATCCAACAGCATTATATGGTGCATCCGGATCATGCATATCCTGGTTTCAAACCTGACATGGTATATTCGCATTCCCATGCCATCGCTCAATGCCGCAAATTTCTACATAATGAGCTAAGGGGCATTCCGTATGAGTATGTCACATCCACAGCTGCCGCTGCGAAGATGGTGATGGAGAATCCCGATATCAATATTGCAGCGATTGCAAATGATATGGCTGCAGAGGAATACGGTTTGACGATTGCAAAACAAAATATTCACGATTACGAACATAATCACACCAAGTTTATTGTCGTATCCAACAGTGAAGTCGACTATGAAGGGCATTTGACCGTTGAAGGCGACAAGAAAACGACCTTGATGATTCAGCTGCCTGCCGACCACTCAGGGCAGCTGCACCAAGTCCTTTCCGCTTTTTCCTGGAGGAAACTTAACCTTTCCAAGATTGAATCAAGACCTATGAAAACTGGATTGGGCAATTACTTTTTCATCATCGACATCGAAATGCCCCTTGACGATGTCCTTATCCCAGGAGCGATTTCCGAGCTTGAGGCCTTAGGATGTACGGTATCGATCATGGGAAGCTATTCATGCTTTAAAGTCCAAACAGGTGTACCGCAGCGCTGATTTTTCTTTTGTGAAATTTTTTTTCTAAAATGATAAATGGTACAACCTCAGCTGAGTTTTATCCAATGAATATGTAAGTGCCCCGGGGTTTTCCCGGGGCATTTTTTTGCGAAGGTTTTGTATTCCCTTGGCGTGCATTTTATGAAATATATAAAAGTAGGCAGCATGATTCTGGATGAAAAACAAACACCGATTGTGATGAAAGCAAATACAATAAGTAAATCCCGGTAGGCCACATGTGGAAATAGGAGCAGTAATACATACCTTGATGACTGATTCAGTGGATGCACCTTTTTAATCAAAAATGCAGAGAGAGGGTGGTGGTCAGCAGAGATGGATAGTCAATTCAAAGAAACTTTCGGTTCTTGGACTCAAGCGATAGGAACCGTCATTTCTGCTGTTGCTGGTACACCATCCAAAGTCTTGGACGAAGAATTTCGTACGAACTTGGATTTGATTGGAAATGAACTTCAAGCAACAGGTAATGCCTTATTGGCTGATGCGGAAGAAACCTGGTCACTGGATAAATTCGGTAATATAATACAGGCGATCGGGAATTCGACCGTTATCTTAGGCCTAGTCATTGATTTTGATGAAATAACGAAACAGGAATTAATCATCAAAGGTAATCTGATTCAAGCGTTGGGCGGAGGCACCGCTTTGGCGGGGGCATACGAAAATCCGGATGAACCGGAGCAGGCCTTCAATGCAACGGGAAATTTGTTGCAGGCGATTGGGAATTCGATGCAAGCGATAGGTGGAATTGCCGAACTTAAAAATAGCATTCTAGAAAAAGACCAAGATAAGGATCAAGAGCAAGAAGAACAAGATAAGGAGCAGGAACTGCAAAAATATCAATATCCTTATTTGGAAGAGAAGCCATCTGATGCTGAATCAATCCAAGTGATGGGAGGCTGGGTACAGGCGGTCGGTTCCGTCATTAGTCTTATCGGGCAGTTAAGAAGTAACGAAGATGAAAACTCCGGGGATGGCAGCTCAAATGAAAGCAATTCCAATGATGAGTGAACATAAGGAACATAAAAAAACCTCAAAAGATATGGCTTTTGAGGTTTTTTCGTTCATTCAATCGACTAAAATGCCGGCATCCCTCAAAGCACACTCCGCTTCGTCGAGCAGTTCTTCAGATGATGCGCTCAGTGTATGGAGATGGATGCCGCTCGTTAGCTCCGATAAAAAAGATGCATTCGTTGCCGTCACCCTTGAAAGGAATTGCTGGACTTCCTTACGGCTGCTGACCATGATGGAAGCAGTTAGGTCACCGTATACGGGGTGCTCGATTTTGACATCTTTCACCGTGATGCCGATATCCACGAGTAAATATAGCTCTTCTTGGGTCCGGGAAGGATCGTGTTGGCAAGCAATGATCCGTTCCGGCTTTTGCGTGCTCCCCGTTTGTAAGTACAGATAGCCTTGGCTCGTCGCAATGATAGGCTCATTCCGCGCTTTCAGGAGGGTTATGTCACCAACGATAACCTGCCGGCTTACATTCGTTATCTGCGAAAGCTCGCTGCCTGTTACAGGCTCCGCGCTTGTTTGCAATAAATGTAAGAGTTTCGTCCGTCTTTCTTCCCCGAGTAATTTCTTTCTTTCCATAAACATTCACCTCTTTAATTACAAACATTCTAACACAGATTGGAGGATTTTATCGAATGGCAGCTATTCCTTCGATGCAGTCCGCCAACTTGTGAATGTCGTCGGCCGTCGTGTATTTGCCAAAGGAAAAGCGGACGAATTGATGGGCTTCATCTTCGCTTTTACCAATGGCCATCATCGTTTTTGAAGGATCCTGTTTACCGATTTGACAGGCGCTTCCCGTCGAAACGGCGAATCCTTTCTGGTTTAATTCCAGCATAATGTACTGTCCTTGCAATCCAGCGAAGGTCAGCGCCAGAATGTGAGGCAATTGCTCGTTTTTTGATTCGATGATTTGAAAATCGATTTTCCTATCCGTTAGCCGTTGGATCAATTGCATCCTAAGTGTGGAAATCCGTTTTCGTTCATCTTCCATGATATCCCCCAATTTCTTAGCAGCGGTTACAAAGGAAGCTATTCCGGGGACGTCCACTGTTCCTGGTCGGAAACCATATTCATGAGTGATATTCGGGACCGAAGCCTTCAACTGATGGATGGCCGGGAAAATGACGGCCCCAGTCCCTTTTGGACCATAAATCTTATGACTGGAAACGGAAAGTCCATCACATGAGGCAGCTATCTTGCCAAGCGGTAATTTAGCAAATGATTGGACACAATCCACATGAAAAAAGGCCTGGTGTTTACGAACGATTTCACTTATTTGCTCAATGGGTTGAATGACCCCGATTTCCGAATTCACATGCTGGACAATGACCAAGCATGTTTTCTCCGACATACATTCCTGGAGATGTTCAATATCAACACGGCCATCTTCCAAATGCCGTAAATAAGTAACCTCGAAGCCATCTTGTTCAAGCTTCGTCACGAGGTTGGCAAGAGATGCATGTTCAGTTCGGCTTACGATCAAGTGGTTCTGCCAGGATGGTTTCGAAGCGATGAATGTATCAATGGCAAGCATGTTGCTTTCTGATCCGCCGCTCGTAAAGATGATTCCTTCCTTTTTTATGTTCAGCATTTCTGCGAGTTGCTGTCGTGACATATCCAATAAACGTGCCGCCTCAGAGCCAATATCATGCAAACTGCTCGCATTCCCGAAAAACTTCCGGGATGCTTGGCTGAATACGTCGAGAGCCTCCTCATCAATCGGAGTTGTAGCGGCATAATCCAAATAAATCAAGAAATCACTTCCATCCTTTAATCTTAAAAAACTTCTTGATAATAGTTTAATAATATGTAAATATAGTTGTCAAGACACCTGTCATAAACAGGAGGAATGAAATAATGGTAAAAGCGGAAATCATCGTGATAGGCAGCGGTATTGCTGCCTTGAAAACGGCATTGGAAGCAAGTGAACATAAGCATGTGATACTCATCACAAAATCAAATATCCGTCATGGCAATTCTTATTTAGCTCAGGGCGGGATTGCTGCTGCGATATCTGATCGTGACAGAGTATCCTTACATAAAAAAGATACGCTGGCGGCTGGTCAGCGATATAACAAGGTGAAGGCAGTGGAAAAACTCGTCGAAGAGGCACCTTCGGTAATAGCTGATCTTATTGAATCGGGTATGCGATTTGACCATGATCATGACGGAACACTATTGCTTGGCATGGAGGGCGCCCACAGTGAACGAAGAATCCTCCATAGTCACGGAGATGCTACCGGGAAGTACATGATGGAACATCTTATAGGGTGCTTGAAAAAATCATCGATTACTGTGCTGGAGAATGTTGCTGCAGTGGAGTTGATCATCGGGAAAGATGATTCCTGCATAGGGGTCAAAACACTTGATAAGGCAGGTAATCTTGCTGCATATCATGCTGAACAGACGGTTTTGGCTACAGGCGGCTGTGGTTCCCTATACCATTTCACTTCAAATTCACAAACGGTATCAGGTGATGGAATTGCACTTGCATTCAAGGCCGGGGCAAAAGTTCGTGACATGGAATTCATTCAGTTCCATCCGACCCTGCTTTTTGTGAATGGCAAAGCGCAAGGGCTGGTTTCAGAAGCGGTCCGCGGGGATGGTGCGAGATTAGTGACGGAAATGGGAAGGCCGATCATGGAGGATGTCCATAGCTTGAAGGATCTAGCTCCAAGGCATATTGTGGCACAAACGATTTTTTCTTATTTGCAGCGCGGTGAAAAGGTATTTTTGGATATTTCGATGATTAAGGATTTTAAGATTCGTTTTCCGACAGTGAGCTCATTATGTGAAAAAAGCGGGCTGGACCTTCAATCGGGGAAAATCCCCGTTGCACCTGGAAACCATTTTCTAATGGGAGGAATTGAAGTGGATGAATTCGGGCAGACCTCAGTTCCTTCTTTGTTTGCTGTTGGTGAAGTAGCGTGCACGGGTGTACATGGTGCTAACCGATTGGCAAGCAATTCACTTCTCGAAGGGCTGGTTTTTGGAAATACACTTGGCCGTTTCCTTGCTAAAGTGCCGGCAAGGGCGATACCGGAAGAAAAAGAGCAGTTCAAGAGTTCCAGTCCGGTTACCTTTTTACCTGATCTCACGACATTGCAGGAAAAATTAATGAACGAAGCGGGAATCGTTCGAGATGAAGCGGGATTAACTCGACTGAAGGATTATCTTGAGACATTTAATATCGAAAAATTGCTGCATTTGGAAGTAACGGAATTAACGATAGAAGAAATAACGAAAATAAATGCCATGATAGTGGCGTGGCTGATTGCCGAATCTGCATTGACCAGAACGGAAAGCAGGGGCGGTCATTTCCGCAGTGACTATCCAAGCGAAGATGACGCCAAATGGCTTGAAAATTCGGTTATCCTTGCTTGCACCGATGTGAAAAACCGAGTGAAAGGGAGACGACTATATGAATATATTGAAGCTTAAGCAGATGCTGCAACAATTTTTATTGGAAGATATAGGGGAATGCGATGTAACGAGTGATACGATTTTCGATCAAGGTGAACAAGGGACTTTGACATTCATCGCAAAAGAAGGCGGGGTCTTTAGTGGAGGGGACGTCATCAAGACGGGATTTGTATTATTGGATGAGCAAATCGAGGTTTTCCTTTTTGTTCAAGATGGCGAAGTCTTTGAAGAAGGACAGCAGCTTGCAAGAATGACCGGCGATATGGCATCTCTTTTAAAAGGGGAACGGGTCGTTTTGAATTTAGTGCAGCGTATGTCCGGCATTGCTACACAGGCTAATAAAGCTGCCATGATTTTAGCGGGGACGAAGACGAGAGCTTGTGATACGAGGAAAACTACACCTGGCCTGCGGATGCTTGAAAAGTATGCGGTCCGTTCCGGCGGGGCATACAATCACAGAAATGGTCTGTATGATGCAGTCATGATAAAGGACAACCATATTTCTTTCGCTGGGTCCATAACGAAAGCGGTTCAAACGGTAAAATCCAAACTGGGACATACCACTAAAGTGGAAGTGGAAACGGAATCGCCACAACAGGTGCTTGAAGCAGTGGAAGCCGGTGCAGATATCATCATGTTCGATAATCGAAGCCCAGAAGAAATCAAGCAACTGATTAAATTGGTTCCCGCCCACGTCATAACTGAAGCTTCTGGAGGGATCAATTTAGACAATCTAGCCTCATATCGGGAAACAGGGGTAGATTATATTTCGTTGGGCAGCTTGACCCACAGTGTAAGGGCACTTGATATTAGCGCAAAGGTCAAAGAATGTGAGGGGATATTGAAATGAACATATTGGAAATGGCTAAAACAGCAGGAAATGCATTGCCTGAAACGTATAAAACGATGACAAAGGAAG
This sequence comes from Peribacillus sp. NPDC055009, assembly GCF_053608705.1. Lineage (NCBI taxonomy): Bacteria > Bacillati > Bacillota > Bacilli > Caryophanales > Bacillaceae > Peribacillus > Peribacillus sp. NPDC055009. Next base: position 690,072 of record NZ_JBSGVZ010000001.1, read on the forward strand.
AGATGGAGAATCGGGTCCGGGACATTAAGGAACGACTGGGAAACCGCCTTTATATCCCAGGTCATCATTATCAACGGGAGGAAGTCATTCAATTTTCGGATTCAACGGGAGATTCACTTCAATTGGCTCAGCTTTCAGCGCAAAATCGCGAAGCGGATTATATCGTGTTTTGCGGTGTGCATTTCATGGCTGAAACAGCTGATATTTTGACGGAAGAAGGGCAGACGGTTATCCTTCCTGACATGCGTGCAGGCTGCTCCATGGCGGATATGGCGGATATTGAACAAACGGAACGGGCTTGGACAAAGCTTCAGGATTTATTTGGCGATACGATCCTTCCGCTAACTTATGTTAATTCCACCGCGGCCATCAAAGCATTTGTAGGTAAAAATGGCGGGGCGACAGTGACTTCTTCCAATGCACAAGGGATGGTCTCGTGGGCACTTTCGCAAAAGGAAAGGATCCTTTTTCTTCCCGATCAGCATCTTGGTAGGAATACAGCCTTTGACCTTGGCATCTCATTGACTGAAATGGCTGTCTGGGATCCGCATAAGGATGAATTGATTTATGATGGGGAACTCGAAGATCTGAAGGTACTTCTTTGGAAAGGACATTGTTCAGTCCATGAAAATTTCACCACAACTAATATTGAAACGCTTCGAGCGGAGCAGCCTGAAATGAATATCATCGTTCATCCCGAATGCCGCCGTGAGGTAGTCGCCCTTTCAGATTATGCGGGTTCGACATCGTACATCATCAATATGATCGAAAGAGCAGAACCAGGCAGTTCCTGGGCAATCGGAACGGAAATGAACCTTGTCAAGCGACTTATCGCCAATAATCCTGACAAGAACATCATCTCGTTAAATCCGAATATGTGTCCATGTCTTACGATGAACCGAATTGATCTGCCTCACCTGCTTTGGGCACTTGAATCCATTGAAGAAGGTATAATCATCAATCCGATCAAAGTGGAGAAGAACATTGCGGATAATGCAATCCTAGCTTTAAACAGAATGCTGGAACGCGTTTGAGTCAGTGCTTTCTAAAAAGACTTTGGATCATAAGAAAAAGAGGGGCAATACCCCTTTGAGTTTGTCCGCTTGATGTGGATTGGAATGGTTTTGTCCCATATCCCTATTACAATTTTATCAAAGAATTATTGCCATGACTTTAAAACAAGACCGAGTAATCCATGTATTTTTACTGTTTTAGCTGAACCTCACAGGATTGAAGAAATTTGCGACACCCCTGCTGAATAGCTGACTAGCCTAGACCCTACAGACGCTTGGCAGACAGTCGGCGGAAAGGGAGCGGATTTCTGAAATCAACTGCAATTTTTAACATGAAAAAAGTAGACAAACTCGCTTTTCTTCGAATTTGTCTACAATCTGAAGGGGGGATAAGCCCCCCTTTTTTCTTTTAATCTAAACAGGTAAGAACTTTTAAAGGTTACTCGCTTTAAAAGTATTACCTTCATTCATATCCCCGGATTTAAAACCTTTATTGAACCACCGTTTTCTCTGTTCGGATGTACCGTGCGTGAAGCTGTCCGGAACCACATACCCCTGCGCCTTTTCTTGGATACGGTCATCCCCCACACCACTTGCTGCATTCAAGGCCTCCTCAAGATCGCCTTTTTCAAGCAAATTCTCTCCTTGGACATGATGTGCCCAAACTCCAGCCAAATAATCGGCCTGTAGTTCAAGACGGACAGAATACCTATTATATTCAGTCTCGCTGACCTGTGAACGATCGGGCATTTCCTTTTCCGTTGTCCCTAAAAGTGTCTGAACGTGATGTCCGACTTCGTGGGCAATAACATAGGCCATGGCGAAATCACCAGGTGCCTGGAACTCTTGCTTCAACTCTTGATAAAAGCTGAGATCAATATATAGTTTCATGTCACCCGGACAATAAAATGGCCCTACGGAAGAAGCTGCCATTCCGCATGCCGATTCGACACTGCCTGAATACAGGACAAGGTTCGGTTTCTTATATTCCAGTCCATTTTTTCGGAATTCTTCTGTCCAGACCTGCTCCGTTTCTGCAAGGACGACAGATACGAACTGCGCAAGTTCCTTCTCTTCATCAGTCTCGACATAAGTGCTGCCATTGTTCGATTCAGTAGAATTCAAACTGCCTAGCAATTCGCTAGGATTACCGCCAAGAAGCGTCACGATCAAGACAATTACCAATCCGATTCCTCCGCCGATTCCGGCCATGCCTTTTCCGCTCATGCCTCTTCTGTCCTCGACGTTCGAGCTGCCCTGTCTACCTTTCCATTTCATTATTATTCCCCCCAGGGATGTAAGATAAGTACCTGAAGACAAAGCCTTAGGTCATTTACTTTCTTATACCCGGATTACCCTGAGTTTAGACAGAAGTTTGAAAGAGCGTTTCATAACATGATGGCTTCAAACCTAAAAGCCATTGCCTCCTTTTTTTAGAATGAAGGCAATGGTCCCAATTAAATTTCCTTTTTGAAGATGTCATATCATTTAGTTCCTCTCCAAAAAAGTACCTTCCATTTCTCTAAATCATTGATCCAATCATAAATGTCATTTTTCAAGCATAAGTTTTCATGATAAAAATAATAGCAATTCACCCACTGCTTCATAGAATATATGGACATATGCACAGGAGGGGTTAACAGCGTGAAAATTCATATAGTCCAAAAAGGCGATACACTTTGGAAACTCGCCAAAAAATACGGCGTCAGTTTTGAAGAACTTAAAAAAGTTAACGCGCAATTGAGCAACCCGGATATGATGATGCCCGGAATGAAAATTAAAATACCAGGGACATCCGGAGCTGTAATAAAAGAAACGGCTAAACCAAACGTGAATATTCAACCGGGAATTAAAGAATCCCAAATTCAACCGTACCAGGCTCAGCCAGCGCCTATAAAAGAACAGCCAATTATGCAAAAACCGGCTGTTAAAGAACAGCCGATGTTTCAACAGCCGGTAAAAGAACAGCCGAAATTTCAGCAGCCGGTAAAAGAACAGCCGAAATTTCAACAGCCGGTAAAAGAACAGCCGAAATTTCAGCAGCCGATGAAAGAGCAGCCGAAATTTCAGCAGCCGGTAAAAGAGCAGCCGAAATATCAACAGCCGGTAAAAGAACAGCCGAAATATCAACAGCCGATAAAAGAGCAACCAATCGTTCAACAGCCAGTGAAGGAAAAACCAGTTAAGAAAGAGCAGCAGATCATTCCGCCAAAGCCAATCATTAAAGAAAAGCAAAAAATCGTTCCAAAAGAAATTCCGGTGCCCATGCCGGTGATTCCGGAAATCGATATCAATAATTACTATATGGTCAACATGACCAATATGAGTGTGCAAAAGCCTCCTGCACCACCACCTTTACCAAAGAAAAAAGAAGAGCCGGTAGCCACTAAAAAGAAGAAAAAGCCAGCTGTACAGCCAGCACAGGAATACATTGAGCCGGTGGATGATTGTATTCCAGTAACACCAATTTTGCCCGGAAGCGGTTATTGCATTCAGCCGCCACCGTGGGCGCAGATGCATATGCAAGCTCCGTATCAAGGAGTTCCAGGGTATCAGACGGCTCCGGAAACATATGGTTATCATATGATGGAAGAGAGCTCTGATATTTGGGGCGAATCCCCTGACATGGAAATGATGGATCAAGGATTCGTTCAAGGGGCGAGCATGAATATACCAAGCCAGCAACAATATCCATATCAAGCCTCCGCACCGGTTCCGCACCATTACTATGGAGGGATGAATCAACAAGCACAAGTAGCAGGTTCATATATGCAGCAAGATTATGAGTCACCAGGCGAATCGCCATCTTCATACAACAATAACTATAACTTCCCTCAGCAGTATAACCAGGCTGCCGGTGAGGAAGAGGAAGAGGAAGATTGCGGCTGTAATAAGGGGTTACTTGGAACTTATGGGCCGGAAGTGAAAGGACAGTATCAAGGGAACCAAAAAATGGATACCAATGCACATCACCATCCAGATTATCACCAATATCAATCCGTTCAGTCACAGCAGCAACAGGCCCCATACCAAGGGATGTCGCTAAATGAGTCTCAAATGGAGAAAGAGATGCAACAATATGAAGAAGAGTCAGTAGAATCGGCTCAATATGAAGGATTCATGATGATGGGCGGCCAAAGCGGTGGTCAGCCGAACATGATGATGGGCGGCCAAAGCGGTGGTCAGCCGAACATGATGATGGGCGGCCAAAGCGGTGGTCAGCCGAACATGATGATGGGCGGCCAAAACGGAGGTCAGCCGGACATGATGATGGGCGGCGGCCAAAACGGTGATCAGCCGGACATGATGATGGGCGGCCAAAACGGAGGTCAGCCGGACATGATGATGGGCAGCCAAAACGGTGGTCAGCCGGACATGATGATGGGCGGCCAAAACGGAGGTCAGCCGGACATGATGATGGGCGGCCAAAACGGAGGTCAGCCGGACATGATGATGGGCAGCCAAAACGGTGGTCAGCCAGACATGATGATGGGCGGCCAAAACGAAGGTCAGCCAGGCATGATGATGGGCAGTCAAAACGGAGGTCTACCAGGAATAAAAGAGATTCAATTAGGAGGTCCTCCATTCATGATGGGCGGTCAAAACGGAGGTCAGCCAGGTATGATGATGGGCGGCCAAAACGGAGGCCAGCCAGGTATGATGATGGGCGGCCAAAACGGAGGTCAGCCAGGCATGATGATGGGCGGCCAAAACGGAGGTCAGCCAGGCATGATGATGGGCGGCCAAAACGGAGGCCAGCCAGGCATGATGATGGGCGGCCAAAACGGAGGTCAGCCAGGCATGATGATGGGCGGCCAAAACGGAGGTCAGCCAGGTATGATGGGCGGTCAAAATGGAGGTCAGCCAGGTATGATGATGGGCGGTCAAAACGGAGGCCAGCCAGGTATGATGATGGGCGGCCAAAATGGAGGTCCTCCATTCATGATGGGCGGTCAAAACGGAGGTCAGCCAGGTATGATGGGCGGTCAAAATGGAGGTCAGCCAGGTATGATGATGGGCGGCCAAAACGGAGGTCAGCCAGGTATGATGATGGGCGGCCAAAACGGAAGTCAGCCAGGCATGATGGGCGGTCAAAATGGAGGTCAGCCAGGTATGATGATGGGCGGTCAAACCGGAGGTCCGCCGTGGATGGGCCGTCAAAATGGAAGTCAGCCGTGGATGATGGGCGATCAAAACGGAGGCCAGCCGGGAATGATGGGCGGTCAAACCGGAGGCCAGCCGGGAATGATGCCTAGACAATTTGGTGGTCAGCCGGACATGATGCGCGGTCAGCTAGGGGGGCAACCTGAAGCTATGTTACCTGGACAAATGGGTGGCCAGCCAGGCCAATTCGGGGGAGTTCGTGCGCCTGAAACATTTGGGATACCGACATATGTAGATGAAAGCGATGACTACTAATTATCAAGGAGACAGTGTTTTTAACACTCGTCTCCTCTCTTATTTAAATCGTAAGCCAAGGAATGTCCACCATATTCAAAGCAGTGTCTATTTAATTACTTTTGAAAAGGGTCATTCAATGATCCTTAAAGGATTCGACAGCTTTGAAAAGTGGGATCGGCAAAGGGAATTGACTTCTTTGTTAAAACAAAAGGGTTTTCATCAAACGTATTATATTCATCAGAATTTAATGCCCTTTGAATTTAAAGGGAAATGGTATGGGAGTATGGACTATTTTCCGCCGAGTAAGAAAAAATTCAGATATTCCAATCATAAGGACCGTTTAGAGGGAATTAAGTTACTGGAAAGCTTCCATGATGTGTCGGAACATCTCTCCATTAACGCGCCTGTGTTCAATCAATCAAAAAAGTGGAAAGAACGTTTATCACTTTTTAAAAAGAACTTTTCTTATGTTCGCCAATATGTTTCCGAAGATATTATCAAGGAATGGATTAGATGGGGTGAATGGGCGCTAGAGGGGTTTGATAAAAATCAGTCTTTATGGAATAAGGAAAAGAAAGTAATCATTCATGGTGATTGTGCCCACCATAATTTCTTGCGCAGAGCGGATGGCACTTTGACTTTAATCGATTTTGACCTAATGGCAAATGCCCCGAGGTGCATTGATTATTTACAGTATGCAAATCGAATATCGCATCATTTGGAAGATGCGGCCACCGATCTGTGGGAATTGCCGCAATTGCAAAGGTATGAGTCAGACCCGGCCTTTTTATATGCTTTAACTTATCCTACCGATATTTTCCGTGAATGGAATCGTCTAAATAAAAGTTCTTCCCAGCTTCATTCGGTCTGGAAAATGTCCGTGGAAGGTTTTTCGGAGCGGATGACGATGAATGAAAAATTGGCAAAAAGGATTTCTTCCCTTAATAGGAATTAATACGGGTTTTTGGCCGTATCTTACAGAGTACATTTCCCGTTCGACACCCATGCTAATTATGAGCGTAATATAGCTCATTCAATTGCAATGGGAGGGTTATTGGTGCAGAAAATAAAATGGGCACAGCCGCTTTGTACGGTATTGGCCGCCGTCAGTTTGGTTGGATGTGCTAATAATGATACAGCGGAAAATGAAAATATCACGAATGATACAGGATACCATGAAAAAGATGCATTGGTTCGCAACATCAATTATGAGAATATGGTGCAAGGTTTATACAATAAAGATGATGCGTACAGTAAGAGTGACCGTAACTACCATGGACATGAGAGTAAACCGCTTAAGGCGCGATCATCTTATTATAATTCTTATGAAGGCGCTTTAGCAGACAAAGTCAATGGTGTCGCCAATAAAGTGGAGCCGGTCATCGATACCAGGACGATCATCATGAAAGACGAAATGCTGGTAGCCTTGCTGCTTGATGACTACAGCCAAGCAAAAGATGTTAAAGAAAGAATCAAGAAGGAAATCGGACCGCTTACCAATGGCCGTACCCTATATGTCACCACAGATGAAGGTGTCTATTTCAGGACGATGACACTTGATAACAATCTTCGGGATGGCGACACGAGGGAAATGATCATTTTAGATGCCAATGACATGTTCGATAACCTTAACATTCACGAAAATCACTTGAAATAATTAGTGAGCTGACCCGATATGGAGTCAGCTCTTTTTGATTTTTTTCTGGTTAATAATCCTTATTTGGGTCAAACTACATAAAAAGTAAACGCCTTAAGAGGTGAGTATATTGATTAATCAACTCAGAATCCAATTTTTCATGACGCTTTTCATATTGCCATTTTGCTTAACCGTTTTTGCCGAAGAAACCGTTCAAAAGGAAAATGATCCAATTGAGAGGAAGGTCATTCTTCAGCGTATGTATCTGGATGGCGAGTTAAGTGAAGAGAAATTGACAGAAACCATTTGGTCGATGGAGGACTTTTGGTCAAAATATGAAGGATGGAAAGTAGTCGATCAAAATGAAGAGCAGATTGTCATGAAGAAAATTGAAAATGACATATCTCCGCTCTTAAAAGCGAACGGTTACCTTGGTATGAGGGAAGATGGTACATTATCCATTTTTATCGGAAGGCCTGAGCATGCCAAGATCATTCATACTTTTTACCAAATAGACGTTGGTAAACTAGAAGCATACAAGCAGGAGGAACTGCAAAAAGGGATTCCGATCATGAATAAAGACCAATATAAACAGCTTATTAAAGAATATGAGCCATATTCGGTAAACTAGGGTGGGATGATATCCGATCCTTCAGACTGTAGATAAACTCGATAATAATGGAGTTTGTCTACAGTTTTTTTATATTTACAATTTAACTGTTGATTTCCACTGCAGGCACTCGCTTTCTGCGGGCGGTCCGCTCTCGGAGCCTTTCTGCCTGTGGGGTCTCGCTTGGACGCGTATTTCCGGCAGGAGTCTCGCATACCCATTCCAATTAACATTGTTTTATGGATGACAATGACACCGGAAGTAATGTGAAAGGACTTTGCAGACTATGAAATAACTTTTAATGAACAACACCCCCTTTTTATGATAAAATGAGAGGTACAGCAAAATCAGGGAGAGAATTAATTTGTATGATTATATAAAAGGCAAGGTCGATTATATTGGGCCTGAATACATAGTTGTGGAAAATGGGGGGATCGGATATCAAGTGATGACGCCGAATCCTTTTATTTTTTCCGCTCAATACCAGAAAGAAATTCAAGTTTACCTGTATCATTATGTTCGTGAGGATATGGCAGCATTATATGGATTCCAGACTCGTCAAGAAAAGGCGTTATTCACAAAATTATTGAATGTAACCGGAATCGGGCCGAAGGGTGCTCTAGCCATATTGGCATCAGGCCAGGTTGATCAGGTGGTGCAGGCAATCGAAAATGAAGATGAATCGTTTTTGGTGAAATTCCCGGGAGTCGGAAAGAAAACGGCAAGGCAAATGATCCTCGATTTAAAAGGGAAACTTGAGAATATAATTCCGGATGCGTTTCCAAGCTTGTTTAACGAAGGCGTCACGGCTGCACTAAGTCCAAATGGTTATACAGAGGAATTGGATGAAGCCGTTCTTGCATTGAAGGCTCTTGGTTATTCTGAAAAGGAAGTCCAAAAGGTTGCCAAAAAATTGCAGGCTGAAGATATGACGACCGAGCAATATATTAAGAAAGCATTGCAAATGATGTTAAGATAAGGAGTGGCGCAATGGAGGAGAGAATATTCAATCAGGAAGCCGATTTGAACGAACTGTCCTTTGAACAAAGCCTGCGGCCGCAAAACTTAAAGCAATATATCGGACAGGATAAAGTGAAAGCGAATTTAAGTGTATATATCGAAGCGGCAAGGATGCGTGAAGAAACGCTCGATCATGTACTTTTATATGGACCGCCTGGCCTTGGAAAGACGACGCTTGCCGTCATCATCGCCAATGAAATGGGTGTGAATATCCGCACGACTTCCGGTCCCGCCATTGAGCGGCCGGGAGATCTGGCGGCCATTTTGAGTGCACTTGAACCTGGTGATGTATTGTTCATTGATGAGATTCACCGTCTTCCCCGTGTCGTTGAAGAAGTGCTATACCCGGCTATGGAGGACTTCTGTCTGGATATTGTAGTCGGTAAGGGGCCGGAAGCCCGTTCGATCAGGATCGACTTGCCGCCGTTTACCCTCGTAGGGGCCACGACACGTGCAGGCTCACTTTCTGCACCGCTCAGGGACCGTTTTGGCGTTTTGAGCCGTCTTGAATATTATACGGAAAACCATTTGACTGATATCATCATCCGTACTGCAAGAATCATGGATACGGAAATGGATGATCAAGCAGCGGCAGAGCTTGCAAGAAGATCAAGGGGCACACCAAGAATAGCCAATCGGCTTTTACGGAGGGTCAGGGATTTCGCCCAGGTACGCGGTGATGGTACGATAACGGCCGAGCTTGCCGATTATGCGCTTGAATTAATGCAGGTCGACCGTTTAGGACTCGATCATATTGACCATAAATTACTTAAAGGGATTATTGAAAAATTCCGTGGCGGGCCCGTGGGTCTGGAAACGATTGCTGCAACGATTGGCGAAGAGGCACATACGATCGAAGATGTGTATGAACCATATCTGTTACAAGTCGGTTTTCTTCAGCGTACCCCAAGAGGCCGGATGGCAACACAGCTTGTTTATGAGCATTTCGGAATGGAGATGCCTGAATGATGAATATACCAAAGATGGTTATGATTCTGGGTGTGATTATATTCGTGATTGGTTTTGCGATGAAATATATCAGTCTCGGCAGGCTGCCGGGAGATATTTTTCTGAAAAAGGGGAATACGACGTTTTACTTTCCCATCGTTACATCAATCATCGTCAGTGTTGTATTGTCCGCGATTTTTTATTTGATCGGCCGTTTTAAATAATGATTACAGCTTGATAGACACGTAAGGAAGTGGAACAGATGAAATTGGATATGTTTGATTTTCATTTACCGGAGGAACTGATTGCCCAAGTTCCTTTGGAGGATAGGGAAGCAAGTAGATTGATGGTGCTGGACAAAGAAACCGGCAAGCTTCAGCATGATGTATTCAGCCATATCACGGAATATATCAAACCGGGAGATTGCCTGGTGTTGAATGATACGAAGGTGCTTCCGGCCCGGCTTTACGGCAGTAAAGAAGGAACGGGTGCAAAAATAGAAGTCTTGCTGCTTAAGCAAGAGCATGATGATGTATGGGAAACGCTTGTGAAGCCGGCCAAACGGATTAAAGAAGGCTCGACAATCGTTTTTGGCGATGGTAAGCTGAGTGCCGTTTGTACAGGTGTACTTGAGCATGGCGGCCGAATCCTTGAATTTAAATATGAAGGCATATTTTATGAAATACTGGAGAAGCTTGGCGAAATGCCGTTACCTCCCTATATCAAGGAACAACTCGACGACCAGGACCGCTATCAAACGGTTTATGCGCGTGAACGGGGATCTGCAGCCGCACCTACTGCTGGCCTGCATTTTACGGAGGAGTTGCTCGGGAAACTTAAAGAGATGGGTGTCCACATCGCATTCATCACGCTGCATGTCGGGCTTGGTACATTCCGTCCAGTAAGTGTCGACGATATTGATAGCCACGAAATGCATTCCGAATTTTATCAAATGACGGAAGGCACTGCCAGATTACTGAATGATGTGAAAGGAAATGGCGGGAAAATCATTACGGTCGGCACTACTTCCACAAGGACATTGGAAACGATTGCGTCCCGCAATGATGGGGCTTTCAAGGAAGAGAATGGCTGGACGAGCATCTTCATTTATCCTGGTTATGAGTTCAAAGGAATCGATGCGATGATAACGAACTTCCATTTGCCCAAATCGACTTTAATCATGCTGATTTCTGCACTTGCGGGCAGGGAGCATGTCCTTCATGCCTATGAAACGGCTGTGGAAGAAAAATACAGGTTCTTTAGTTTTGGAGATGCAATGTTAATTAAGTAATATAAGAGTGAGAAGCTCTTGAAGGGAGTTATTGCGTTGACTGCAATACGATATGAGTTAATCAAAACATGTAAACAGACAGGGGCACGGCTAGGCCGGGTCCATACGCCGCATGGTTCTTTCGAAACTCCGGCATTTATGCCGGTTGGAACGATGGCTACTGTCAAAACGATGTCCCCGGAAGATTTGAAACAAATGGGGGCTGGCATCATCCTGAGCAATACGTACCACCTATGGCTGCGTCCGGGGCATGAAATCATCAAGGAAGCTGGCGGATTGCATAAGTTCATGAACTGGGATCGGGCGATTTTGACCGATTCAGGCGGCTTTCAAGTCTTCAGTTTGAGCGAGTTTCGCAAAATTGAAGAAGAGGGCGTGCATTTCAGGAACCATCTGAATGGCGATAAATTATTCTTATCCCCGGAAAAAGCGATGGAAATACAAAATGCACTTGGCTCGGATATTATGATGGCATTTGATGAATGTCCGCCATTTCCGGCGACTGAAGAGTATATGAAGAAGTCGGTTGAACGAACATCACGCTGGGCGGAACGCTGTTTGAATGCACATGAGCGTCCTAATGACCAAGGGCTGTTTGGTATCGTTCAAGGCGGGGAGTTTGAAAACCTTCGCAAACAAAGTGCAAAAGACCTTGTCTCCCTTGACTTCCCGGGTTATGCTATTGGAGGGTTATCCGTTGGGGAACCGAAGGATATCATGAACCGCGTCCTTGAGTTTACAAGTCCGCTGCTGCCAAGTAACAAACCTCGTTACCTGATGGGAGTCGGTTCGCCGGACTCATTGATCGATGGTGCACTCCGCGGTATCGATATGTTTGACTGTGTACTGCCGACGCGAATTGCGCGTAATGGTACGCTCATGACGAGCAATGGGCGGCTGGTTGTGAAAAATGCGAAGTATGCACGCGATTTCGGTCCAATCGATGAAAATTGCGATTGCCATGTTTGCAAGAATTATAGCCGGGCATATATCCGCCATTTGATTAAGTGTGAAGAAACCTTTGGGATTCGTCTTACGACTTACCATAATCTTCATTTTCTGTTAAACTTGATGGAACAGGTCAGACAAGCTATTCGAGAAGATCGTCTTGGAGACTTTAGGGAAGAGTTTTTTGAGCAGTATGGTTTCAATGAACCAAATGCGAGAAACTTCTAATTCCATAAATATTTTAATGAACGAAAGGAGTGAATATAAAAATGGGTTCTTTAACACAAATACTTCCGTTGATTTTAATGTTCGTATTGTTCTATTTCTTATTGATCCGCCCGCAGCAAAAACGTGCAAAGGCTACGCAAAGCATGCAAAGCAGTTTGAAAAAAGGTGATAAAGTTGCTACTATCGGCGGCATGCACGGAACAATCGATGCAATCGATGAACTGCAAATCGTCATTAAATCACCAGACGGTACAAAACTGACGTTTGACCGTGCAGCAATCCGTGAAATTACGGAAAGCGCACCGAATAAAGAAACATCCCTATAAGACAAACGAAAACCGGGCCATGTGCCCGGTTTTTTGCTGTGTTTTTTAATCGGAGCGGGAGTCGGAACTCATGTTGACCCCAAGCACGCCGCCCATCATGGCCGTAATCACAAAACAGCCATAGTATATCCATTGCTTGATGGTGAAAAGTGCATCGTGACCTAAATATTGAAAAAGGAACACGACCAACAGATAAAGCAGCCCAGTGCTCCCGCCCAAGAATAGTCCTTGCTTTTTCCCTTTGCCTCCTGAAATGAATCCACCAATGAACAGCGATAAAAAGGACACGATCATGATCACGTATGTCAGGGATGATTCCGTCAGTGAAGTAAAACGAAGAAGGATGGAAACGATTAAACTAGCAATCATCGCTATGGCAAAGATGGAGCCTACGCCATAAATTACGGCGACACTCATTTTTTTAGTTTCGATGGGTATTCCTCCTTTTTGAAAGGCTGATACGTATAGCCTGTTTATGTGTTTGTACAAGCATATTCCCGATATCGAACCTTTAGACCAGGTTTAGGAAGCTTCCCGCAAAATTAGAAAAGAATATGGAGTAATTTTTCAGTTCCCAAGCCATGCTATGGATGAAGGATGTGGTATTGAAGTGGATATCCTGGCTATTATTTTTAGAACAACAGTGATCTATCTAGTCATCTTAATCCTTTTTCGAATGATGGGTAAGCGGGAAGTTGGGGAATTGAGCATTCTTGATTTAGTGGTATCCATCATGATCGGGGACATTGCCGTCCTTTCCTTTGAAGATTTGGATAGACCATTTTTCAGGCAAATCATTCCGATGTTCGTTCTTGCTTTCATCCAAATAATATTGGCTTTCATTTCATTGAAAAGCATTAGATTTCGAAACATCGTGGACGGTACGCCCCAGATCATCATCAATCAAGGGAAAATAGATGAAAAAGCGATGCGTAAGCAACGATATACTTTCGATGATTTATTGACCCAGCTGCGAGAACAGGGGATTAGTGATTTAAATGAGGTGCAATTCGCAATCCTCGAATCTACCGGGAAGCTTTCGATCATCAAGAATACCAAAGACAAAAGGTCTAAAACCAAGGAAACACCTTTTCCCCTTATAATCGACGGGGAGATACAGGAGAGGAATCTCGATAGAATTGGCAAAAATCATTTTTGGCTCCGGCACCAGTTGAAAAAGCTGGGAGAAACGAAGATTAAAGAGATTTCGATTTGTGGGTACATAGATGGCCAATTTTACATCGACAAAAATGAAACGAAGAAATGACCGAAGCCTTTTAATGCTTCGGTTCATTTTATTTCCAAGCGAATTTTGATAAAAAGCCGCCCACTACAGGAATCCTGATCAGATCCGCCTTTTTTATGCTGCCGGTCATGAGCAGGAAAAATGTGAACAGCAGGATAACGACCGTCACGGAAAGCAAAAGCCGTATGCCAAGAGGCTGTGAGGAGAGCGGGAATTGATAAAGATAATAACCGCCCCACCCGGAAATTAAGGCAAGGACCAATGCTGACATATAGCTGCGGAAATGAAGCGTGAAAGGGACGACCTTCAGCACAGTTGAAAAATGCAGGAAGGTAACGAGCATCGTACCGACGGCTATCCCGATTGCGGCACCCATGATCCCGAAACTTTCCTTTGACGCCAGCAGCCAGATCACACCGATTTTAAGGATGTTACCTGCCAGGCTGTTGAACATTGCTGCCTTTGCAAGATCCAGTGCTTGCAGCATGGATTGCAGCGGATATTGAAAGTAATAAAGGATGAAAAAGGGTGCCAGGAATTTAATGAAAACGGCAGCATGCGAAGAGCCATACATGACTTGTAAAATCGGTTCGGCAAAGATGAACAGAATGACGATAGCTAAACAGCCTGTGATAAAGGTGATTTTCAGGGCCTGCTGAAGCCTGTGTTCAACGAGTGAAAAGTTCCCTGTCGTACGGGCTTCGCTCACTGCCGGGACAAGTGCCGTCGCCAATGATGACGTAACGAAGGAAGGAAGCATGAGTAAAGGCAGGGCGTACCCTGTCAGCTCCCCGTATTGGCTTGTGGCTGCGGCCGCGGTGACTCCGGCGAGTGCCAAACTCTGGGCGACCACTATCGGTTCGAAAAACCACGAAACCGATCCAATCATCCTGCTTCCGGTGGAAGGAAGGGCAATCCCCATCAATTCGGTGAACGTTCCTTTTCCGGATTTGACATTCTTGAAGAAACCCTTTCTGAACTTAAAATGTTTCTTTAATTTAAAGCTGGTCAATAAGTAGATGAGAGATACAAGCTCACCGATAATCGATGCGAACATCGCCCCGGCTGCAGCATATTCGATTCCATATGGCAAAAAGGCCTTTGTCAGGACGGCTATGAAAGTGATTCGGGCCACCTGTTCGATAACTTGTGAGAAAGCGAATGGCTTCATATTTTGCTTGCCTTGGAAATAACCGCGCAGTACGGAAGATATGGCGATGATCGGTACGATAGGGGCAATCGCCATGAGCGGCCATACCGTCCGTTTATCAGTGAATAGGTATTCTGAGAGAGCCGGTGCGAAAAGGAGCATCGCAGGAGTGAAAATCATCGATAGAGTAAAGGTGCAAGCCAAAGAGACGACAAGGATTTTCTTGATTTTCCGTTCATCACCTCTGGCATTTGCCTCAGCCACGTATTTCGAAATGGCGATTGGCAGGCCTAACTGGGTTATGTTCACGACGAGAAAGAGGGTCGGTAAAGCCATCATATATAAACCAACGCCTTCTTCGCCGATGAAGCGGGCGATGACAATGCGGTTAATGAAACCAAGAACCCGTGTAATCAGGCTTGCGATTAATAAAATCAGCGTCCCTTTTAAAAATTTGGACATTGAACTCCCTCCCTGCCTTCTCAAAAAAGCGGTTATGCTATACAATTATCTATATGCTTGTACTTGGACAAAGCATGACAAAAGTGTTTGTTTGCGTTCTAACAAATGATAAGAAACCCTTCTAAGAAAATGCGCATTCATTTGAGAATCATTTTTACTGGAGGCAAAGTGATGGCAAAAAAGAATCATCCCTATCAAAGGTATTATCTAAAGGTGCGTCCATTTTTAAAGAGCAAGCGTGAGGAATTCCAAATGGTCGGATTGAATGCCGTAACGGAGGAAGACATATGGGGAACCTTAACCAAAAATAAATGGAAGCGTCCTCAGGAAAACATTCATATACATGAACTTGTCGCAGATATCGTGACATTTTCGAGCAACCAGTTCATGACCTTCCAAATGGTCGAAGCTTATAAATCACCAAACCTATTTGAGCCGCTTTCTGAAGATGAACTGAAGGAACTTTTGAAAGAATGACGCAAAGATATACTTAAATTGACAGCTGTTTGTATTTGACTCATAATAGATATGGTCATGCTTTTTTTGGAAAAGCATGGAAAGCTGTGTCTTTTTTCTCAAGAAGAAAAGGGCATGCAGTTATCATATGAACAAAAAATGACAGTTTTTTTAACTTCAGGAACAGGCGTATTATAGAAAGGGGCCTACTACATAATGGTAAAAAGAAGCAGGATCGTTGCGTTTTTTCTAATCGCACTTTTGATTTTCGCAGCGATGGGGACGACTTCAAAAGGAATCCTAAAGGATATCAAGCTGGGTCTTGATCTTCAAGGCGGTTTTGAAGTGTTATATGAAGTAAAACCGCTGTCTGGGGAGAAGATCACCCCGGATGTTTTACGGGCTACAGTAAGCTCGCTTGAGCGGCGTGTCAATGTTTTGGGTGTTAGCGAGCCTAACATACAAATCGAAGGGAAAGACCGGATCCGCGTTCAATTGGCTGGGGTCAAAGACCAGAACAACGCTCGGGAAATCCTTTCGACACAAGCTAAATTATCCTTCCGTGATTACAACGATAAGGAAATGATGACCGGGGCCGACCTGAAAGAAGGAGGCGCGAAACAAACGTTCCAAGATAATCAACCGGTTGTTGAAGTCACATTGAAAGATGTGGATAAATTTAAGGACATCACTCAAAAAATATCCACGATGGAAAGTCCGACTAATGTACTTGCAATCTGGCTGGATTTTGAGGAAGGAAAAGATTCCATCAAAGATACCTCTTCACAGGACAATATGATTTCAGCTCCAGCTGTCAGTGAAGTTTTTAATACGAAGAAGGTGTATATTACCGGTCAATTCACGGTTGAAGAAGCGAAAGAGCTTGCAGCCCTTCTGAATGCAGGCGCCCTGCCTGTGGATTTAACAGAAAAGTACTCCACTTCTGTAGGTGCCCAATTCGGTGCAGGTGCACTGAATGATACTATTTTTGCAGGAATCATCGGAATTGCACTTGTTTTTATCTTCATGCTTGTGTATTACCGCTTCCCGGGATTCATTGCAGTCGTTACTTTAAGCATATACATTTTCTTGACTCTATTAGTGTTTGATTGGATGAATGCGGTCCTTACGCTGCCTGGTATTGCGGCATTGGTACTCGGGGTCGGGATGGCTGTCGATGCCAATATCATAACCTATGAGCGAATCAGGGATGAATTGAAACTTGGTAGATCCGTTAAGGCGGCTTATAAAGAAGGTACTAAGAATTCACTTGCTACAATCACGGATGCGAATTTAACGACCCTGCTGGCTGCGGCCGTACTGTTCTATTATGGAACAAGCTCGGTTAAAGGGTTTGCCACCACTTTGATCATTTCGATTTTAATGAGTTTCATTACAGCCGTTTATGGTACACGCCTCTTCATGAGCCTGTGGGTGAATAGCGGGTTCCTCGACAAACGTACAGGATGGTTTGGCGTGAAGAAGAAGCACATTCACGATTTATCCGAGAAGATGGATTTAATGTCATTGCCAACACGCTTTGATAAAATCGATTTCGTCAAACATCGGAAAGTTTTTTATGGCATTTCAATTGGTGTCACCATAATCGGGATCATATTCCTGCTCGTCTTTAGATTGAATCTCGGGATTGATTTCACGAGCGGCACCCGAATCGAGATTGCTTCCAAAGACGTCTTGACGACACAGCAAGTCAAAACCGAAATGGAAAAGGTCGGTATCGACGAAGGGGATATCAAGGATGTCAGGCTCGCTGGACAAGACAATAAGAATGCTGTCGTTCGGACAGTCGGTGTCCTCGATAAACAAGAGATTGCTGAATTGAAGGACCATTTCAAGAAGGATTACGGAGCAGAACCGAATGTCAGCACCGTATCACCGACTGTAGGGAAAGAGCTTGCTAAAAATGCCATGTTTGCGTTAGCGATTGCATCAATCGGAATCATATTGTATGTATCGATACGATTTGAATGGCGAATGGCTGTTCCTGCCGTTGTCGCGCTTATACATGATGCATTCTTCATCATCACGATTTTTAGCTTACTCCGGCTCGAAGTGGATATCACCTTCATTGCTGCGGTTCTGACGATCGTCGGTTATTCGATCAATGATACGATCGTAACCTTTGACCGTATTCGTGAAAACCTACGCTTCAGCCGTAAAATCAAAACCGCCGAAGAGCTTGAGAACATTGTTAACATCAGTATCAGGCAAACTTTGACGAGATCCATTAACACGGTTTTGACCGTTCTCATTACGGTCATCGCATTGATGATCTTCGGTAGTGAAGCTATCCGAAACTTCTCCATTGCCTTGTTCATCGGTTTGATATGCGGCGTTTATTCATCGCTATTGATCGCTTCCCAATTCTGGCTTGATTTAAAAATCAGGGAATTGAAGAAGAAGGGTCCGCTGAATACCGCAAAAGAAAAGAAACAAAGTCTTGAAGGACAAGTTTAATAGGTGAGGGGGGCTGGCATGATGCCAGCCTTCTTTTTGTTAAACTAAGTTTATTGGATAGGGAATTACAGCCATTTATGAGTTTAAAATAAAATTGAAACTGGTATATTCGTTTTGTATAATGAGTAGGTTGAGGGGTGAATAAATGTTAAAGCCAAAAACACGGTGGAACTTGCAATCTGCCGATGAAAACAAAGTTGCTGTACTAGCTGAAGAGCTTCATATCACACCTTTGGTTGCAGCCCTGCTTGTGAATCGAGGCCTGGATACAATTGAAAGTGCCCGATCGTTTTTATTTGTAAAAAATCAAACTTTTCATGATCCATTTTTATTGAAGGATATGGATAAAGCAGTATATAGAATAAGAGAAGCCATTCAAAATGGGGAAAAAATACGTATATTCGGTGATTATGATGCGGATGGCGTGACATCGACCACAGTGATGATGACTGCGCTGATGAAATTGGGGGCCAATGTTGATTTTTATATCCCGAATCGGTTTACAGAGGGGTATGGTCCGAATCCGATGGCGTTCCGCCTTGCAGCTGAGCAAGGGGTGAAGGTATTAATAACCGTCGATACCGGAATTTCTGCAATCGATGAAGCGAAACTTGCCGGCGAGCTTGGCATGGATTATATATTGACCGACCACCACGAACCGGGGCCGGAACTGCCTGAGGCATTGGCAATCATCCATCCTAAACTTGAGAACAGTTCCTATCCATTTAAAGACCTTGCCGGAGTAGGGGTCGCATTTAAGCTTGCACACGCCCTGCTTGGGGAATTGCCTGAGGATCTGCTTGAAATAGCGGCAATCGGCACGATAGCGGATTTAGTGCCATTGCAAGGGGAAAACCGCCTCATTGCTGCGCAAGGCATCGAGCAGTTGCGTTTGACTCGCCGCCCGGGACTTGTTGCGTTAATGAAAGTGGCTAATGTTCAGCAGGAAGCATTGAATGAAGAATCAATCGGCTTTGCGATGGCACCGAGGATCAATGCTGTCGGGCGCCTTGGAGATGCCGATCCCGCTGTCGATTTATTGATGTCACAAAGCCTGGAAGAAGCGGTGGAACTTGCGAATGAAATTAATGATATCAATAAAGAGCGGCAGGAAATGGTTGCAGCAATGGCGGAAGAAGCGATTGCTGAAGTCGAGGAAAACTTCCCGCCGGAGTCCAATGGCGTGCTCATCATCGGAAGGGAAGGCTGGAACGCAGGAGTCGTGGGGATTGTTGCCTCTAAACTTGTCGAACGCTTTTACCGGCCCACGATTGTATTGAGCTATGACCGGGAAAAGGGATACGCGAAAGGTTCTGCTCGGAGCATCGCCGGTTTCGATCTTTTTCAAAGTCTTTCCGCCTGCCGTGAACTGCTGCCTCATTTCGGTGGGCATCCGATGGCTGCTGGAATGACATTGAAAATTGAAGATGTCCAGGAGCTCAGGGACCGTATGAACTTGATTGCGAAGGAACAACTGAACGAAGAGGACTTCACACCGATTACAAACTTGGACGGGGCTACGACTTTAGCTGACGTTTCCATTCAAACGATTCAGGAAATGAGCTTGCTGGCGCCATTTGGGGTAACGAATCCCAAGCCGAAGATATTGATAGATTCCGTACAGCTTTCAAGTGTCCGCAAAATAGGTGCCAACCAAAATCACTTGAAGGTCTCGCTTGAAGATGGTGAAAATCACAAACTTGACGGTGTTGGCTTCGGTCTTGGTCATTTTGTCGATGAAATAGCTCCGCACGCTGAGGTCTCGGTTATTGGTGAGCTTTCCATCAATGAGTGGAATAATATGAAAAAGCCCCAGATCTTTGTCCAGGATGTGTCGGTAAACCATTGGCAGTTATTCGATTACCGCGGCAAGGGACAGGCAGAGAAGTGGCTTGCCGACATTCCTGCACAAAACCGGAAAATCGTCATTTTCTCGGAAGATATCTATAGCAGATATCCATTTTTACAAAGCCATCCGGATCTCGTTATTATCAAGAATGAACTGGATGCAGAGCAGCTCGACTGCTTCGAAGGTCATTTGGTATTTATGGACATGCCGCAGTCAAGGGAATATTTGAAACGGGTGATTGCCGATAAGCACCCTTCGCGTATCTACGCTCACTTTTCCCATGAACAGGACCATTTCCTAAGTACGATGCCAACAAGGGATCATTTCAAATGGTTTTATGCCTTCCTTGCCAAAAAGGGACCGCTCGATGTGAAAAGATATGGTGATGACCTAGCCAAATATCGCGGCTGGTCAAGAGATACTGTGGATTTCATTTCTAAGGTGTTTTTTGAGCTTGATTTTGTTACAATAGAGAATGGGTTAATTATGCTCACAACCAATGCGAAAAAACGCGATCTCAGTGAATCTGAATCGTATACAAGAAAGAAAGAGCAATTTGAGCTTGAACAAGAGCTTGTTTATTCTTCCTATCAGCAATTATTCGATTGGTTCAATCATTATTTAGTTCATGAGGCAACAGACCTTGAGGAGGAAACAAAGCAATGGATTTAAAGCAATATGTAACAATTGTGCAAGACTGGCCAAAACCGGGTATTGTCTTCAAAGATATTACAACATTAATGGATAACGGTGCAGCTTATAAATACGCAACAGACCAAATCGTCGAGTACGCTCGCGATAAGAATATCGACTTGGTGGTCGGGCCGGAAGCGCGCGGATTCATTATCGGATGTCCAGTCGCATACTCATTGGAAGTGGGCTTTGCTCCAGTGAGAAAAGAAGGAAAACTTCCACGTGAAACGATAAAAGTCGAATATGGATTAGAATATGGCAAGGATGTATTGACAATCCATAAAGATGCCATTAAACCGGGACAGCGTGTACTGATTACGGACGATTTACTTGCTACCGGGGGAACAATCGAAGCGACGATCAAATTGGTTGAACAGCTTGGCGGAATTGTAGCCGGGATTGCATTCCTCATTGAATTGACTGACTTGGATGGTAAAGATAAATTAGACGGCTATGATGTCTTGACATTAATGAGCTTTTAATAAAGAAGAGCACTCTGACCAGGGTGCTCTTTCTGTTTTTACCCGTTTTTTCTGGACTTTGTCGAATTTCCAGTGAAAAAAAGCAGTATTCTTTATAAAATACACGTTTATCTCTTTACATCCTTGCCTTTTTTTTCGATAATAGTAATAATAAAGAGTTTTTCTGCTAATAAGTTTATTTGCACTTTTATCCGTTTAAGCGGATTTATTTTTTTTCGCAAAAATTGTCACGTTTTGCAGAATAAAGGGAAGTGCTACCAATCATACTCAATCCGGATCATATCCGGTGGCAGTTAAAGTGGGGTAAAGGTGATTAAATGGCTAATGATCAAATATTGACTGCCGAGCAGGTTGTAGAACGGGCCAGCTTATATCTTCAGCCGGAAGAAGCTGAATTTATTCATAGAGCGTTTAAGTATGCAGAATATGCTCACCGAGAACAATTTCGTAAATCGGGAGAGCCTTATATTATTCATCCGATTCAAGTGGCGGGCATTCTGGCTGAACTTGAAATGGACCCTGCAACCATTGCGGCAGGTTTTTTACATGATGTTGTTGAAGACACGGAGATCACTCTGAAGGATATTGAAGAAAATTTCAGTCCTGAAGTCGCCATGCTTGTGGATGGCGTGACAAAGTTAGGGAAAATCAAGTATAAATCACAGCAGGAGCAACAGGCGGAAAACCATCGGAAAATGTTCGTGGCGATGGCCCAGGATATACGGGTCATCCTGATCAAGCTTGCGGACAGACTTCATAATATGCGGACATTGAAGCATCTGCCGCAGGAAAAGCAGAGAAGGATATCGAACGAGACGTTGGAAATTTTCGCACCGCTTGCTCATCGTCTTGGTATCAGTACAATTAAATGGGAACTTGAAGATACTGCACTAAGGTATTTGAATCCTCAGCAGTATTACCGAATCGTCAACCTGATGAAGAAAAAGCGTGCAGAACGTGAACAGTATCTGGAAGAAGTCATTGATGAAGTGCGTAAAAACGTTGAGGAAGTCAATATTAAGGCTGACCTTTCCGGGAGACCGAAACATATATACAGCATTTATCGTAAAATGGCTTTGCAGAATAAGCAGTTCAGCGAAATTTATGATTTGCTTGCCGTTCGTATCGTCGTCAATAGCATAAAGGATTGCTATGCCGTTTTAGGGATCATCCATACATGCTGGAAGCCGATGCCAGGCCGATTCAAAGATTATATTGCGATGCCGAAGCCGAATATGTATCAATCGCTCCATACGACGGTGATCGGACCGAAAGGCGACCCGCTGGAAGTGCAGATCCGTACTTCCGATATGCATCGCATTGCCGAGTTCGGGGTTGCCGCGCATTGGGCTTATAAAGAAGGAAAAGATGTCGGTGAACAGCCTTCACTGGAAGAAAAATTGACATGGTTCCGGGAAATTCTTGAATTCCAGGATGATGCGACTAATGCAGAGGAATTCATGGAATCCCTTAAAATAGATCTTTTTTCTGATATGGTATTCATTTTTACACCAAAAGGCGATGTCATCGAACTGCCATCAGGATCCAACCCGATAGATTTCGCTTACCGGATTCACTCGGAAATCGGAAACAAAACGATTGGTGCTAAAGTGAATGGGAAAATGGTGCCGCTGGATTATAAACTGAAAACTGGCGACATCATAGAAATCTTAACTTCTAAGCATTCATATGGTCCAAGTCAGGATTGGCTTAAACTAACGCAAACATCTCAGGCGAAAAACAAGATCCGCCAATTTTTCAAGAAGCAGCGCCGGGAAGAAAATATCGAAAAAGGCAAAGAGCTTGTTGAAAAGGAAATCAAGGATATGGAGTTCGACCTGAAGGAAATCCTGACGGCCGAGAATATCAGGCGTGTTGCAGATAAATTCAACTTCCTGAATGAAGAAGATATGTATGCAGCAGTCGGATATAACGGAATCACCGCCCTTCAGGTAGCTAACCGCCTTACCGAAAAATGGCGTAAGCAGAAAATGGTCGAGCAAGAAGCGGATATTTCTGAAGCTGTAGCCGATCTGAAAACCTTCTCCAATACATCGAAAAAACGTGACTCAGGTGTACAGGTACCGGGGATTGATAACCTGCTTATCCGTTTATCGCGCTGTTGCAACCCAGTGCCAGGGGACGAAATTGTTGGTTATATAACCAAAGGCCGTGGAGTTTCAGTTCACAGACAGGACTGCCCGAACCTGGATAGCGGGGATTCCGACCATCGCCTTGTACCTGTTGAATGGGAAAGTACGATTAATGAACGCAAGGAATACATCGTTGAAATTGAAATCAGCGGCTATGACCGTCGCGGCTTATTAAACGAAGTGCTGCAGGCCGTCAATGAAACCAAGACCAACATTTCGGCGGTCTCGGGTAAATCGGACAGGAATAAGGTGGCGACCATTCACATGTCGATCTATATCCATAACATTGCCCATTTACAAAAGGTCGTCGACCGTATCAAACAAATTTCAGATGTTTATTCCGTTAGAAGGATAATGAACTAAGGAGTTTTTATTGCCATGCGTGTTGTTTTACAACGTTCCAAAGCGGCAAAAGTCGTTGTCGCAGACCAAGTCATCGGGCAAATCGACAGCGGGCTCGTCCTGTTGGTTGGTGTCACCCATGGGGATACCGTCGATGACGCCGCCTATTTGGCCGATAAGATTGTAAATCTCAGAATATTTGAAGATGAAAATGAAAAGATGAACCATTCACTCTTGGATGTGGGAGGTTCGATTTTATCAGTTTCACAATTCACCTTATACGGCGATAGCCGCAAAGGCCGTCGACCGAACTTCATGGACGCCGCCCGTCCTGAAGAGGCGAATGAAATATATGAAGCATTTAACGAGGAACTCCGCAAGAAAGGCGTCCATACTGAAACCGGTCAATTTGGTGCCATGATGGATGTTCAGCTTACTAATGACGGTCCCGTTACACTAATACTTGAAAGCAAAAAATAACCTGCTGCGGCAGGTTATTTTTGTAGAAAAGCCAGCTTCGATTCGAAGCTGGCTTTTCTAATTCTTATTTAAAATAACGCGCCAATCCATTATAGATGGCAGATGTGATTTTTTCTTGATACTCATTCGATGTTAACGTCAATTCTTCCAATGGATTGCTTAAATAACCTAGTTCAATAAGTGTTGCTACCCGTTTATTTTCGCGGGTAACATGAAAATTCCCGTAACGTGATCCGCGATTGGGCACCTGCATGGTTGAACCGAGTGAATTGGCCAGAGTAGCCGCCAATGCATGCTGGTAGTCATGATAGTAGTATGTGGTTATCCCGCTGGTGATCTGGTCCTTGGTGCTATCATAATGGAGGCTGATGAAAGCATCCGCGTTATGTATATGAGAAGTGCTGACCCGGGAAGGGAGTGGAACATAGGTATTTCCGCTTCTGGTCAGGATCACTTTAGCTCCTGCCGCCTGAAGTTTGTCCCGCAGCAGCTCTGCCGTACGAATCGTCAGGTTTTTCTCGAGTGTTCCACCGACGCCTATCGTACCGCTATCCCTGCCGCCATGGCCGGGATCGATCACAATGGTTTTATCCTTTAAGTACTTTTCAACGCCAGGTCGTTGGATCTGCTCCGAATTCCCTTCGATCGTCACGATCCATCCGGCTACATAAGCCGTTTTTCCGCTCTTCAGTTTAATGGAGTACCAGTCGCCTTCCATACCTGATGCGGAGAACGTTTCACCTGCATTGGCCTGCTCGACAATCTTCGAGTTGCCATCAGGCTCGCTTCTAAGAATCGTACCATCATGAATGATGGTAATCTCGTTTCCTTTTACATCAACCTTTTTTTCCTTAGCCATTTGTTCAACATTCTCTTTTTCCAGGTACCAACTCACGACCCAGCCCTTTTTTGAACCGGAGAGCTTGATCTGTGTCATATTTCCCTTTGTTTGCAGTACGGCGTACGTCTCATCCTTGTTCACCGAACCGATGACCTTGCTGGAGAGAGAGGCTTCTTTCCTGACATTTAAACCCGCAGCGGTCACCCTTGCAGTGGCGCCTGCCGTTTCATTTTTCATGTCTTCTTTACCTTCGCTCACTTGTATGTAAGGTTCAGCTACCCAACCGCGGACTCCTTGGAAATCTATTTCAGCCCATTCATTTTCAACCCTGTAAACGGTCACTGACGTATTTTTATTCAGCTTTCCTAGCGAGGCACTGCTTGTCGATGGTTCCGAACGGACATTGAGCCGGTCCACCAAAGTTACTCCGGTTTTTACGGATTGATTCGTTTCTTTTTTCTTAGTTGAATCTTTCTTCGCTGCATTTCCTGATGCGGCGGGGAGATTAAGGTAGTCAGAAGAGACCCAACCTTCGATATCCGCCGTTTTGATCTTTATCCAATTTTCATTTTTTTCAATGATGTCAACAGCTGTACCTTTACTCAAGGACCCAACCGTTTGAAATGTAGTGCCTGGGCCTGTACGGACGCGGACCGAGCTGCCTGATATCACGCCTTGTCCGGATTCCTTTTTGACCTGATTGGTTTCAGACCCAGTTTGTTTCTCCACTAACCAATTGGCAACCCATCCCGTTTTGCCGGCGCCAATCCGGATTTCGATCCAGTCGCCATCCTCATTCAGAATGGGATACGAGTCCCCTTTTTCCAGTTTTTTTACGATAGGGAAACTGAGGCCTGCACCTTCACGGACATTGACCACTTGGGTCGTCACGATTTTTTCCCCTTCATCTTTTCCAAAAGCGTGATTGACGGGGAAAATCGCTGAGAGTATCAGCATCAGTGTCAGGCCAAATAAACCCGATTTCTTCTTCATAAGTTGTCTCTCCCTTTTAATGTCTATATGTATGTATTCTCGTTCAATGAAAATTTCCCTCTTTCCTTGTGCAAAAAACATTTTTTTTAGGAAAGAATAGAGCTTATATAACTCTAGGAGGGAAACCACATGAAATTCAGCGAAAAAGATCAAACGAGCTTAAGCGGAGGCAATCAAGTATTGGGTGTCGATTTTCACGATTTCATCCAAAAGGAACAAAGCGCAAACCTTGTTGAATTGGCTTCTGAATTCGGAGTCAATGTCCGGACAATCAAAAATCTGAAAAAACGTTTGAACCAATAAAATGCGACAAAATCCTCAGTCTGCCTTGACATTTGATGTTAACGTCCGTATGATTATAAAATATCAGACTTATTACTGCAATAACCAATGATGGAGAAGAGTAATTAAGAAACACATGAAAAGAGAGGAAATGCCGAGGCTGAAAGCATTCCACATGATGACTTAATGAAAGAACCCTCCGTAGGCTTCACTCCGAACGGATTTACTTAATAGGAGATGAACGTAAAACAGGCGTTAACTGTTTTTGAGCGGGGGCACTTTTTTTGTGCTTCAACTAGGGTGGCACCACGGGATATCCAAACTCTCGTCCCTTGTAACATATAAGTTACAAGGGGCGGGAGTTTTTTGTTTGGAAAAAATCAGTATAGCGCGCCGTATCAGAAAGGGCGCCTTGCTTTAAAGGAGGAAACACACATGTCTATTCAGATTCCTAGAGGTACCCAGGATTTATTGCCTGGCCAAACGGAAATTTGGCAGTATATCGAAAACACGGCGCGTGAGATTTGTCACCGTTATCAATATAAAGAAATCCGCACTCCAATTTTTGAGCACACGGAATTATTTTTACGTGGTGTAGGGGATACAACCGATATCGTTCAAAAAGAGATGTATTCATTTCAAGATCGCGGTGAAAGGAACTTAACCCTTCGTCCGGAAGGCACCGCATCTGTTGTACGGTCATATATCGAGAACAAAATGTTCGGGTGGGCCAATCAACCGGTCAAGCTTTATTATATCGGGCCGATGTTCCGCTACGAACGTCCGCAAGCAGGCCGATTCCGTCAGTTCGTTCAATTCGGCATCGAAGCTTTAGGAAGTAAGGATCCAGGAATCGATGCAGAGGTTCTGTCACTTGCGATGAACCTGTACAAGGAACTTGGTTTGAAAAAGCTGAAACTTGTGATCAACAGCCTTGGTGATAAGGAAAGCCGGACAGCGCATCGCAATGCGTTAATCAAACATTTCGAACCCCGCATCGGCGAGTTTTGCGGCGATTGTCAAAACCGTCTGGAAAAGAATCCTTTGCGTATCCTGGATTGCAAAAAGGATCACGGTCACGAATTGATGAACACGGCTCCATCCATCATTGAATATTTAAATGATGAATCCCGTATTTATTTCGAAAAGGTGAAACAGCATTTAACCGATTTGGAAATCGATTTCGTAGAAGATCCGACTCTAGTGCGCGGCTTGGATTACTATAATCATACCGCCTTTGAAATCATGAGTGATGCAGAAGGCTTTGGCGCCATCACTACACTTTGCGGAGGCGGCCGTTATAACGGGCTGTCTGAAGAACTTGGCGGACCGGAAACACCAGGAATCGGCTTTGCACTTAGCATTGAACGCCTGATTGCAGCCCTCCAAGCAGAAAACATCGAGCTTCCGATCAAAAAGGGAATTGACTGCTATCTTGTTTCATTAGGTGAAACAGCCAAGGATTATACCGTCAAACTTGCCCATCAATTGCGGAATGCCGGTTTTACCGTCGAAAAAGACTATCAAGACCGTAAAGTGAAAGCACAATTCAAATCAGCCGACCGCCTTGAAGCAAGATATGTGGCGACACTCGGGGATGATGAATTGGCAAATAATAAAATCAATGTGAAGTTCATGGAAACCGGTGAACAAGTCCAGATGGATCTTGCTACATTCGTTGAACAATTTAAAAAGCTACAGGCTTAAGGGGGAAATACCATGTTTGGCAGAACATACTTCAATGGTGAAGTGACAGAAGCAGCTATTGGTGAAAAAGTAACATTAAAAGGATGGGTACAAAAACGCCGGGATTTGGGCGGTGTCATCTTTATCGACCTACGTGACAGAAGCGGAGTCGTCCAAGTCGTTTTCAATCCGGACATTTCGGCAGAAGCGCTGGCTACAGCCGAAAAAATCCGTAATGAATACGTCCTTGATATCCAAGGGACAGTCATCAAACGTGATGAAGCCAACTTCAATCCGAACGTAACAACAGGGACAGTTGAAGTTCAAGCAGAAAACGTTACAATTTTAAACGAAGCAAAGACCCCTCCATTCATCATTGATGAAAGAACGGATGTATCAGAAGACATCCGCTTGAAATATCGTTATTTGGACCTGCGCCGTCCAGCGATGTTCGAAACGCTGAAAATGCGTAACCAAACAACAAAAGCGATCCGTGATTACTTGGATGGTGAAGGCTTCCTTGATATCGAAACACCTATCTTAACAAAAAGTACACCTGAAGGAGCACGTGACTATTTAGTGCCTAGCCGTGTGCACGAAGGGGAGTTCTATGCACTTCCGCAGTCACCGCAAATCTTCAAGCAGCTATTGATGGTATCAGGTTTCGAACGTTATTATCAAATTGCCCGCTGTTTCCGTGATGAAGATTTACGTGCTGACAGACAGCCTGAATTCACGCAAATCGATATCGAAACAAGCTTCATGAGCCAAGAAGATATCATCAAGACCGCAGAAAACATGATGGCTAAAGTGATGAAAGACGTAAAGGGATTGGACGTAACACTGCCATTCTCTAGAATGACCTACAATGAAGCGATGAGCCGTTACGGATCCGACAAACCGGATACACGCTTCGGAATGGAACTTAAAGATGTTTCCGAAATCGTCAAAGATAGTGATTTCAAAGTGTTCACCGGAGCTGTTGCAAGCGGCGGACAAGTAAAGGCGATCGTCGTTAAAGATGGAAATGCGGATTATTCCCGTAAAGACATTGATGGATTGGCTGAATTTGCAGCGATTTACGGTGCAAAAGGCCTTGCATGGCTGAAAGTTGAAGAAGACGGCGTAAAAGGGCCGATCGCCAAATTTTTCGCTGAAGATCAAGAGCAATTAGTATCTGTATTGGAAGCCGAGGTGGGCGATTTAATCCTATTCGTGGCGGATAAGAAAGGCATAGTCGCTGATTCACTTGGAGCACTACGCATCAAGCTTGGTAAAGAAAGAGGCTTGATCGATCAAAGCAAATTCAACTTCCTATGGGTGACCGACTGGCCATTATTTGAATATGACGAAGAAGAAGGACGCTACTATGCAGCACACCATCCATTCACAATGCCATTCCGTGAAGACATGGACAAATTGGAATCAGACCCAGCAAGCGTCCGTGCCCAAGCATATGACCTTGTACTGAACGGCTACGAACTTGGCGGTGGATCACTGCGGATATTCGAACGTCACGTTCAGGAAAAAATGTTCAAAGTACTTGGATTCTCCGAAGAAGAAGCAAACGCACAATTCGGCTTCCTAATGGATGCATTCGAATACGGAACGCCTCCACACGGCGGAATCGCCCTTGGATTGGACCGCATGGTCATGCTGCTCGCAGGCCGCACGAACCTTCGCGACACCATCGCGTTCCCGAAAACAGCAAGCGCAAGCGACCTGCTCGTTGACGCACCGAGTACTGTAAGTGACAAGCAATTAGCCGAACTTAACCTAAGACTTGCTGCACTTAAAAAATAATTCATTTGGGAAAAATATGAAAAAATACCTAGGTGTTTTTTCTTGAAACTGAGCTAAGCATTATGATATGATATTTCCAATAAGTAAGAGTCCTGATGTGTTCGTTCTTTAACCTATAAGTTTTGACCGAACACTTATAGTTACCGGGAGCACTAGTTTCCTGGCCGCGTAAAAGCCTCCCTCGAAGAGGACTTACAAACGCGAGGAACCGAGCACCCACCTGCGGAGAGCGGGTTCAAAACAAAGGCGTAAACGGCACAATTGGGACTCTTACACCTTACAAAGCAACTCATGTTACATAACATGGGTTTTTTTGTGCGTAAAAATAGTCAATTTACAGGAGAATGTGTATATTTACGGGTAAATGGTGCGAATCCACAACTTTTTCTGAAAACTCGTGACATATAAAAAAACACCATCCTTTCCATCAAATAATAGAAAGAATAGCGTCCTTTTCATATTTGGGATATTGATTTTCCTTAGCTTGATGTTGATGATGATACTTGCTATTAATTATTTTTGACTTTCGTTCTTGTGATGCTACGACGACCATCTAAACTAATCGGTGCCTCCCCGTCAATTGTAATTCTTCGAA
The DNA here is from genome assembly GCF_053608705.1 of Peribacillus sp. NPDC055009. NCBI lineage: Bacteria > Bacillati > Bacillota > Bacilli > Caryophanales > Bacillaceae > Peribacillus > Peribacillus sp. NPDC055009. The sequence continues at coordinate 720,484 of NZ_JBSGVZ010000001.1, forward strand.
CAACTCTTTGTGCATCATCATAGTCATTTACTGCATAATGCTGAGTTGCACGGTTATCCCAGATGACGACATCTCCAGCACTCCATCGCCAGCGAACGGTATTTTCTATTTGTGTAACATGTTCTTGGAGGACGGAAAACAATTGGGCTGAATCGAAGGAAGAAAGGCCGACAAATTTTTTCACAAAATGACCGAGTAAAAGATGGCGCTCTCCGGTTTCAGGATGTACATGGACAACTGGATGTTCGGTTTCATATAGAGTGGAAGTAAATACGTCTTTATAGTGACTATCAGCCTCAGAAGAGACGTTGGAGCGTTTTGCAGCATAATCATAGTCATTAGTATGGAGTGCCCATAATTGATCAGCAAGATTTCGTAATTCTGCTGGTAGGTTTTCATAAGCAGTGGTTGTATTCGCCCAAACGGTATCGCCACCTACTTCAGGTATCACAACCCCCCGTAAAATGGAGAATTTCGGGTATGCGGCTTCAAATGTAACATCTGTATGCCATGAGTTGGCTCGACCACCACCATGATCAGAATTCAATTCCAATATATAATTTGAGCCATTCTTTACTGGTACAGTTGGATGAACAACTGGATTTCCAAGTAGCCCTGCAAAAGCTTCTTGTCCCTTATCATCTAGATGATCCTGATTACGGAAGAAAACAACTTTATGCTTTAAGATCGCCTCTCGGATTGATTTAACTGTGTTAGCATCAAGATCTTCAGAAAGTTTAATCCCTGATATTTCTGCACCAATACGTGCAGCAACTGGTTTTACAACGATTGTTGATGAATTTTGAACTTGTTTGACATTACTCATTTTATTGCCTCCTTGTTTTTAGACCGCATAGCGAGCATTTATGGTAAACCGATAATACAAAAGAAAGCCAGAGCATAATAGCTCTGGCTTCCAGGTGACTGGTCAGCAATACGAATCCGAAATAATATAATTCCTATCGGTTTGATAAAATATTAAACTGGTAGGATAAGTATGTCAATTATTATTTTTGAATTTTTTGTTAATTCATAAATGGGAAAAATTAGTTGTTTCAAATTGAAATGGACTCGCTGTTTATAAAGATAACTTTCTAAAAAATAAATGAGGATCCTTAATTAAAAAGCTTCTCAGTATAAGGGAACAGTCAATCGACAATTGAACAGGATATTATATAGTTAATTTATAATTATCTGATTTTGAGGTTGACTATTGAAAGTTAACTTGTTAGTATAAGGAAAATAAATACATAGTATTTCAATAGGAATTATTAATTCATTGACCGGACAACCGGAGACTTCTCGTTAATATAAAGAGATGTCTCCGGTTTTTTTGGTAGATGAAATAGCCGACTAGTCTTCTGGAGGCCTTTACAGCGAGCGTTATTCGTTTGTGGTAAAGGTTTTTTCTATTGGAGGAAAGATGGAGGGAAATGAATTGAAGGTTTTGAAAAGTTGGCGAGCAACAGGAATTGTATTAATAGCTTTATTATCAGTCGTTTTATCGGCTGGATGTCAGGAGAAGAAAACGGAGGCGGAAAGTGAAGGAGAGTATGAAACTCTGAGTTTAAAATATGAGGGCTCTGTTGGAACTGTTACTTTTCCAGAGTTAGCACAAGATTTAGGATATCTAGATCCAATTAAATTGGAATGGATAGGAAATAACACTAGTGGACCATCGTCTATTCAAAATGCAGCAACTGGTGAAACTGATTTTGGCGGTGCTTTTAACGGTGCGATTGCCAAATTGATAGCAAGCGGGGCACCAATTAAATCGGTCATTGGGTATTACGGCAGTGATAAAGATACATTTAGTGGTTATTATGTATTGGATGGCAGCCCGATTAAAAACGCTCGAGATTTAATTGGTAAAAAAGTCGGTATGAACACAATGGGAGCACATTCTGAATTCATTTTAAAAGAATATTTAAAACAAAATGGCCTAACCAATGAGGAAATTAAGCAAGTTACTTTAGTTGTTGTGCCACCAGTGAATATCGAACAATCGCTTCGTCAGAAGCAAATTGATGTAGCGGTTTTAGGTGGAATGTTGCGTGATCGAGCATTAGAAAAAGGAGGAATCAGAAAGCTTTTTAGTGATTATGATTTGTTTGGCTCCTTTACAGCAGGTAGCCTTGTCTTTAAAGAGGCATTTATTAAAGAAAATCCGAACACGGTGAAGAAGTTTGTAGAAGCAACAGCAAAGGCCATTGAATGGACACGGAAAACGCCTCGAGAAGAAGTCATTGCTCGTTTTGAATCGATTATTGAGAAAAGGGGTCGTAAGGAAGATACAGAAACGATTCAATATTGGAAGAGCCCAGGTATAGCGGAGAAAGGCGGCTTTATTCAGGAACCGGAATTCCAAGTGTGGGTCGACTGGCTGGAGAAAAGTGGTGAGTTTAAGAAAGGTCAAGTAAAATTGGATGATTTATATACGAATGAATTTAATCCTTATAAAGATGAGTTGAAAATAAAATAATGAGGTGATGTTATGTCGGACAAAATTCAGTTTGAATATGTAAGTAAAGTTTTTAAAATAAGAGATTCAGATCAAAGAAAGGGAGCGGTTAAAGAGTTTACGGCCATTAAAAATGTTCATTTTTCCGTGAAAAGTGGAGAGTTTCTTACATTAGTAGGGCCATCAGGATGCGGAAAATCGACGTTGCTTGATCTTCTGGGTGGTTTAACAAAACCCACTTCGGGACAGATTTTGCTGGATGGAAAACCGATTGAGGGGCCTGGTTTAGATCGTGGGATCGTCTTTCAACAGTATGCGTTGTTTCCCTGGAAAACAGCGAAAGGGAATATTGAATTTGGCTTAGAGTCAAAAGGAGTTCCAAAGAAGGAGCGGACAGAAATTGCCCGGCACTTTTTGTCACTAGTTGGATTATCTGGCTTCGAAAATCGTTATCCTCACGAACTTTCAGGTGGAATGAAGCAGCGTGTTGCCATTGCTCGGAGTTTGGCTTTTGACCCGGAAGTTTTATTAATGGATGAGCCATTCGCCGCACTGGATGCTCAAACACGGGAAACGTTGCAAACCGAATTGCTTCGAATCTGGGAGCAAACAAAGAAGACCATTGTTTTCATTACACATGGGATCGATGAGGCAGTATATTTAGGACAGCGTGTCGCAGTGATGACTTCTCGACCAGGAACCATTAAACAAATTATAGATAATCCTCTTCATTCAAGCAGTCAGGTAGATGATTTACGCTCTACCACAGAATTTGCAAAGGCCCGTCACCAAATTTGGGATTTGCTTCGTGAAGAAGTGAGTAAAGCCCAAACGTTTGAGAAGAAGGAGCAATCAGCTTAATAAAAGTTGTCATTTTATAGAAGAGGTGAAAAAATTGACTAGTTTTAATAAATCATTAACGGCTCCCTTTCATGCATCGCAACGAATTCGTTTTTCTTTTAACTTGACTCGAAAGTTTGTGAAACAAACTGCAGCCATTTTTCTTTTACTTGTGCTATGGGAGGTAGCTCCCCGAATAGGCTTAGTTGATTCTACTTTCTTTCCACCTTTTTCAAAAGTGGCGGAAGGTTGGTGGGGCTTAGTGATTTCAGGTGACTTATATGCCCACTTTCAAGCAAGTATTCGCCGTTCGTTTTTTGGATTTGGATTGGCCATACTCATTGCGATCCCTTTGGGTCTAATCATTGGATGGTATCCGTTAGCCAATGAACTGTTAAATCCGGTGTTAGAGTTGTTCCGTAATACAGCTGCATTAGCTCTATTGCCTGTCTTTATTTTGCTGCTTGGTATTGGGGAAACATCCAAAGTTACAATTGTCTTATTTGCTTGTACTTTTCCGATTCTATTGAATACGATTAACGCTGTTCGAAATGTCGATCCGTTACTCATTAAATCAGCCAAATCAATGGGATTACCATCCTACAAGTTGTTTTATAAAGTCATTTTGCCTGCATCAATCCCGACTATTTTTACAGGAATACGTATGGCAGGCACAGCATCCATTCTTGTTTTAATTGCAGCCGAAATGGTTGGGGCCAAGGAAGGGTTAGGCTATTTAATTAATTATGCTCAGATGAATTTCCAAATCCCTCAAATGTATGCTGGTATTATTACCATTTCTCTGCTCGGTTTTATACTAAATTATCTTTTAGTGTCATTAGAGAGAAAATTCTCAAGCTGGAAGACTAATCCAAACGAAAAATAAAAGAAAGAAGGAATTAGGATGACTATTAATAAACGTGAAATGAAATTAGGCGCATTTTTCATGATACCGGGACATCATGTTGCAGCTTGGCGACATCCCGAAGCAGAAGCCCATCATGTGATGACTTTTGATTTTATAAAAAGGCTGGCTCAAACCGCTGAACGTGGGAAGTTTGATATGGTTTTTCTTGCGGATGGTTATGCAGTAAGAGCCAAAAATCAAAAGGTAGTAGGGCAAACGGTGAATACTCTTTTTGAACCATTCACGCTGTTATCCGCACTTTCTTCCGTCACAAAGCATGTCGGACTTGCAGGGACGGTATCGACTACCTATAATGAGCCATTTAATGTGGCTCGTAAGTTTGCATCTCTTGATCATCTGAGCGATGGTCGCGCGGCTTGGAATGTGGTGACATCTAATACGGAAGCAGAGGCGCGCAACTTTAACCAAGATCACCACTTACTGCATTCAAAGCGCTATGAACGTGCTGAAGAATTTGTCGATGTTGTCACGAAACTTTGGGATAGTTGGGAGGATGAAGCTCTAGTTTTTGATAAAGAATCGGCCCAATTCGCTGATTCTTCCAAAATACATTCGATTAATCATAAAGGAGAATGGTTTTCCGTTGAAGGACCACTAAATGTTTCCCGCCCTGTGCAAGGCCATCCTGTTGTCATCCAGGCTGGTTCTTCCGAAAACGGGAAGGAGCTTGCGGCACGCACTGCAGAGGTAATTTTCACAGCTTGGCAAACACTTGAAGAAGCTCAAGAATTTTATTCCGATGTTAAAGGAAGAATGGCGAAATACGGACGAACTCCAGATGAGTTAAAAATCATGCCTGGCGTATTCCCGGTCATCGGCAGAACTGAAGAAGAAGCGGAAAAAAATAAAGCACTGCTAGAGGAGCTTATTCCAAAGGATGCGGGAATTGCCCTTTTGTCTGGTATGATAAGTGTTGATTTATCAGGCTACCCAGTGGATGGGCCGTTGCCGGATCTACCCGAATTGGATCAGGTTAACGGCGGGAAAAGTCGTTTCAAGTTATTGAAGGACCTTGCTGATCGCGAAGGGTTGACGATTCGCAAACTGTATCAAAAGATAGCTGGTGCCCGCGGACATAGAGAAATAAAGGGTACGCCCGAGCAAATTGCAGATCAAATGCAGGAATGGTTTGAAAATGGGGCAGCAGATGGATTCAATATAATGCCTCCTTATTTACCAGGCGGCCTGGATGATTTCGTCGACCAAGTCATTCCTGTGCTACAACAACGCGGATTGTTCCGTACAGAGTACACAGGTAGCACTTTAAGGGAGAATTTAGGATTGGAACGACCAAAGAACACTCTGATCGCTAAAGTAAAGGAAATGATATAACGGATGCAGGAGCAGACATGAACCTAGTTCTTGTCTGTTTCTATAGGTTTTCTTGAATGGAAAAGAAAATCATAAAAGGATTAGCCCAAGAGTCTCGGAAGAACTCTTTTATTTTGACGGCATTAGTAATCGCTTCTTTTATTTCAAATTATCAAGCAGTTTCCTTGAATGCCTCATTACCTGTTTCCGGGATATTTTCGATACGGATTTGACTACAGTGCAATGGCTCATGACAGGGTTCACCCTGGCGACGGGAAACATCGCTCCTTTGTGCGGCTATCTTGGAAATTGTTTTGGGACGCGTAAACTTTTTTATTGTCAGTGGCAGGTTTAATGACTTTAACCCTTAGGAGTTTTTAAGCCTAAGAGTTTAAAGTCTTTTCTATTTAAAGGAGGGGAGTTAGGATATGCAATCATTGTTAGTTGTTGGTGGAGATAAACTCGTTAACATCACCAAAAAGCTAGAGCAGGAAGGGTTTAAGGAAGTGATCCATCTTAACGGAAGGAACAGACAGAATGACTCGAAAGGAAATATCAAGGAATGTCGATTTAATCTAAGTTTTGACTGACTACATTAGTTATTATAAAAAAGGCACAAAAAACAGGAGATACCCATTCGTTTTTCTAAACGTTCCTGGTGCATATACACTGAATTGAAAATACACCTATGATTCATAGCTAATCTAGGTGAAAAGCCGAGTAAACACCCCAATCTAACGAATAAAACCCAAAAACCCTCGAATATACTTCAAATCTTCCCATTTAAGTAACATTCGGCAATATAGATTCGTAAATTATAGTAAGGTTGAGCAATATTCAGCCAAGGATAGAAAGTAGTGAGGGCTTTGAAAGATTTATTATATGCAAAGAGGAAGGAAATGCTTCAATTAGTGGAGCGGCTAGTGAATATAGATAGTGGTTCTCATACGAAAAAGGGTATTGATGAAATTGGTTCGATTTTAAAAACGAAATTTGAAAGTCTGGATTTTATTGTAAATACCGTTGAGCAACAGAATTATGGCAATCAGCTGGTCATCCAGCATCGTGAGGCGAATCAACCGCATATTTTGATCGTTGCCCATATGGATACGGTGTTTCCGGAGGGGACAGCGCAAAAACGTCCTTTTAAGGTGAAAGGAAATCGGGCATACGGTCCTGGTGTGGCGGATATGAAGTCTAGCTTGGTTGAGTTATTTTATGCGATCCATTGCTTGAAACAGACGGGGCAGACAGGCTATAAGCATATCCAAATCATTCTTAATAGTGATGAGGAGATCGGGTCTCCGTCGTCCGCTTCACTCATCTCGGAAAAAGCGGCAGGTAAGAAGTTTGCGTTAATTCTTGAACCGGCAAGGACGGACGGTTCGCTTGTCACGGCAAGAAGGGGCTGCGGTCAGTTTAAAGTCGATATTATGGGAGTTGCTGCCCATTCGGGGATCGAACCGGAAAAGGGACGAAGTGCAATTGAAGAATTGGCCCATAAGATCATCGCCTTACACCTATTGAATGATCAAAAGAAAGGAATCAGCGTTAATGTCGGCAAAATTGAAGGAGGCTCCGCTGTCAATATGATCGCTTCCCATGCGGCTGCCTTCGTCGATGTGCGGATTTCGGAAAAAAAGCAGGAAGGCACCGTTCTCAAGCAGCTGAAAAAAATCTGTGCAGAAACCTATATTCCCGGAACGAAAACGACATTAAGCGGAAAAATGGACCGGTCTCCCATGGAAAAGAATGAGAAATCGAACTTGCTTTTAGAGACGATCCGTCAGGCTGGGAAGGAAATCGGCATCGAAATCACGGATACGGCCACGGGTGGAGGCTCGGATGCTTCCATCACTTCTGAATTGGGAATCGCTACAGTGGATGGACTCGGGCCCATTGGAGGAAATGCACATAGTGAAGAGGAGTATTTGGAAATTCCTAGCCTGACGGAAAGGACGCTCCTTTTGGCTACCGTCCTTCAAAAATTATCAAAAATGACCTAGTGCACTAATTCCGATTAGACTGCTCATATTTCGCTTGTCATAAATGATGTTTATGATATATTGTTTATTGGGAAGCTAAATAAGAACAGAATTTATTGGAGTTGAATATATATGCTGCATCAGTTTTCACGAAATGAATTGGCAATTGGCAAGGAAGGAATCGATATTCTGAAAAACACGACCGTTGCTGTCCTGGGTGTAGGAGGCGTTGGTTCCTTTTCAGCCGAAGCTTTGGCACGTACGGGGGTAGGCCGTATTATTCTTGTGGATAAAGACGATGTCGACATCACAAATGTAAACAGGCAGATCCATGCTCTATTATCAACAGTCGGTCAGCCGAAAGCGGAATTGATGAAAAACCGCATTCAAGACATCAATCCCGACTGCGAAGTGATCGCTCTTAAAATGTTCTATACAGAAGAAACGTTTGAGGAATTCTTCAGTTATGGCCTGGACTATGTCATTGATGCATCGGATACGGTCATTTATAAGATTCATGTGATGAAGGAATGCCTGAAACGGAATATCAAGGTGATTTCAAGCATGGGTGCCGCTAATAAGATGGACCCGACGCGTTTTCAAATTGCTGATATCTCCAAAACGCATACCGATCCGCTTGCCAAGGTCATTCGTACTAGATTGCGTAAAGAGGGCATAACAAAGGGAATCCCGGTTGTCTTTTCCGACGAGAGCCCTATTGTCATTCGTGAGGATGTCCGAAAAGAAGTCGGCAATGATGAGGCAAAAATCCGTAAAGCGCAAATGCCGCCATCTTCGAATGCTTTCGTACCATCCGTAGCGGGCTTGATTGCAGCTAGCTGGGTGATCAATGATATTTTAAAAGACATTGAAGTTCGCCGGGTAAACGATTGATAAGAAAGTTAACTGACTCTATAAAGGGTCAGTTTTTTTGTGTCGAATAGTAGATATTCCCTTTTAATAACTTTTTTATCCATATCATATAGACGGGGTCGAAAGAATGAGATAAACTTGTTTTCAGAATATTATTTTTATTCAGATATTCTATTTGTTTAAAAGAACATACAAAACAAGGGGGTTTCAAATGAAGAAGAAAAAGCTAGCAGGAGTGTTTCTATCACTTTCATTGGTTGCAGGGGCGCTGGCAGGTTGTAGTGGCGGCGACTCGAAAACTAGCAGTTCAGGCGGGGGTTCATCAAACTCGGGTGACACAATCAAAATTGGGGCCAACCTTGAATTGTCCGGAGGCACGGCATCATTCGGCCAATCGGCTGCCGATGGTTTGCAATTGGCCATCGATGAGATTAATAAAGAGGGCATCGACGGTAAAAAACTGGAAATCGTTAAGGTTGATAATAAATCAGATGCTGCAGAAGCTACAAGCGGTTCGATCAAGCTGGTCAGCCAGGACAAGGTTGTGGCTGTAGTCGGATCTGCGACAAGCACTAATACATTGGCACAGGTTCAGGTCGCACAAGATAATCAAGTTCCTCTACTCACACCAACTGCAACAAATCCCGACATCACCAACAAAGCTGGAAAATTAAATGATTATGTGTTCAGGACGTGCTTTATCGATCCATTCCAAGGTACGGTGGCAGCCAATTTCGCAACTGACGAAATAGGGGCAAAGACGGCTGCGATCTATGTGGATAGTGCAAGTGACTATTCCAAGGGATTGGCCGCAGCTTTTAAAGAAGCGTTCACTGCCAAGGGCGGTAAAATCGTGGCGGAAGAAGCTTATGTAACTAAAGATACTGATTTCCGCTCTACATTGACACGTATCAAATCCGCAAAACCGGAGTTCGTTTTCCTTCCTGGTTATTATGAGGAAGTCGGATTGATCTTAAAACAGGCTCGTGAAGACGGCATAGACCTTCCATTCATGGGCGGGGACGGCTGGGATTCCCCGAAGGTCGTTGAAATTGCCGGAGCTGAGGCTTTGAAAAATACCTATATCACGAATCACTATTCTCCGGAAGATGAAGATGCAAAAATCCAGGATTTCGTTGCAGCCTTCAAAAAGGAATACAATAAAACACCGGATGCCTTTGCAGCACTTGGCTATGACACTGGCTACTACCTGGCTGATGCTATCAAGAGATCTGGTGATGCTTCTCCCGAAAAAATCAGACAAGCGTTGGAAGATGTCAAAGATCTTCAATTAGTTTCCGGAACGCTGAACCTCGATGAAAACCATGATCCGATCAAATCGGCGACCATCTTGGAATATGTGGATGGCAAACAAACATTCAAAACAAAAATCAATCCATAATACCTTACGTGGATAGGGGGCAAGTCCCCCCTATTCTATATTCACTTAAAAAACACCTTAACGGGGAGAGTGCAATATGGAACTGATTCAGCAATTGGTAAATGGCATTTCACTCGGAAGCATTTATGCTTTGATCGCTCTAGGTTATACGATGGTATACGGAATCGTCAAGCTCATAAACTTCGCCCATGGAGACGTATTCATGGTCGGTTCATTTGTAGGGTTTTACGCCATTACCGTAATGGACTTATCCTTCATCCCAGCTTTATTGATTTCGATGGTCTCATGTGCCATCTTTGGCGTTTTAATTGAACGCATTGCTTATAAACCCCTTCGTAATGCAACACGGATCGCGGCCTTGATAACGGCCATCGGTGTTTCCCTTCTGATAGAAAACGGGCTGATTTACATCCGGGGCGCCCAGCCGGAAGCCTATCCAAATAACGTCCTTCCGATGGATAAACTCGATATATTGGGAGTCTCCATCAGCAGTCAATCGATATTGATCTTATCTGTTTCCATCATATTAATGATCATCCTACAATTCGTTGTCCATAAAACCAAAATCGGCAAAGCGATGCGTGCCGTTTCATTCGATTCCGAAGCGGCTAAGCTGATGGGAATCAATGTGAATAATACGATTTCAGCTACATTCGCCATAGGTTCGGCCCTTGCAGGGGCAGCTGGTGTCATTTTTGGAATCTACTATATTAAAATCGAGCCGTTGATGGGTGTCCTACCTGGCCTTAAAGCATTTGTTGCAGCAGTCTTGGGCGGCATCGGCATCATTCCTGGTGCGATGGTCGGCGGTCTGCTGCTTGGAGTGATCGAGGCTTTGGTCAGTGCTGCCGGTTATTCATTATGGCGCGATGGTGTGGCTTTCGTCGTACTTATCTTGATTTTGATTTTCTTGCCGCAGGGTCTGTTCGGTAAAAATAAAAGAGAAAAAGTATAGGGGAGACATGGCGATGACTACTTTAAAGAATTCAAAGGGTTTTTGGCTCTCGATCGTGCTCGCACTTATTTTTTTCGGAATCATGCAGTATACCATTTCAAGCGGTATGCTCAACCCATTTTATATCAACACGCTCATGTTCATCGGCATCAATATCATGCTGGCGACGAGCCTGCATTTAATCATTGGAATAACCGGACAGTTCTCGATCGGGCATGCAGGTTTTTTAGCGGTAGGGGCCTATGCTTCGGCAGTCATGACCATGAAGCTGGAACTTCCATTCATCATAGCTGTATTGGCTGGGGGCGTAATAGCAGCTGTTGCGGGCATGGTGATCGGGGTACCGAGCTTGCGCCTGAAGGGGGATTACCTGGCGATAGCTACGCTTGGATTTGGGGAAATCGTCCGGATCGTCCTTTTGAATATTGATTATGTAGGCGGGGCAAGCGGGATGCAGGTATCCCACCTGACTACTTGGCCATGGGTTTTTGCCTGTGTGATGATCACCGTCTTAGTCATCCGGAATTTCACCAATTCGACTCACGGACGGGCATGCATATCCGTAAGGGAAGATGAAACGGCCGCTGATGCGATGGGAATCAATACAACCTATTATAAAGTGGCGGCTTTCGTCATCGGAGCCTTTTTTGCCGGAATCGCCGGATCGCTTTATGCCCATAATTTCTATATTATCCAGCCATCGAATTTCGGTTTCCTAAAATCCTTCGATATTCTGATTTTCGTCGTACTTGGCGGTCTTGGAAGTCTTTCAGGTTCGGTTTTGGCCGCAATTTTACTGACGATCGTGACGACATTCCTTCAGGATTATCCGGAGACGAGAATGATCATCTACAGCCTTGTCCTGATCCTGATGATGATTTTCCGCCCGCAGGGTTTAATGGGAACAAGAGAAATCACGGCATTGTTCACAAATAAAAAAACGAAAGGGGGCCCAAAGGATGGAAGCCACAATACCGTTGCTTAAAGTAGATTCGGTGGGTATCCGTTTTGGCGGTTTGAAAGCTGTGTCCGATGTGAATGTGGAATTATTTCCAGGGGAACTTGTAGGCCTGATCGGGCCGAATGGAGCTGGGAAAACGACTTTCTTCAATTTATTGACGGGTGTGTATGTACCAACAGAAGGAACGATTGCCTTGAACGGGGAAAATCTAAATAAGCAGCCACCTTATAAAATTACCCGAAAAGGGATCTCGAGGACCTTTCAAAACATTCGCCTCTTCAGTGAGTTATCCGTGATCGATAACGTGAAGGTTGCTTACCACTCGCTTGCTAATCATGGAATTCCAAGCTCCATATTCCGGCTGCCGGGACATTTTTCCGGGGAAAAGGAAATGGATGAAAAGGCGCTGGAGTTCTTGAGGATTTTCAATCTTGACCATTTTAAGGATGAAAAAGCGAAGAATCTTCCATACGGACAGCAAAGGCGGCTGGAAATCGCGCGTGCCCTTGCCGCCAATCCGAAACTTCTTTTACTGGACGAACCCGCAGCCGGAATGAACCCGCACGAAACGAAAGAATTAATGAATCTCATTGCTTTTATCCGGAAGGAATTCAACCTTACCGTGTTGCTCATCGAGCATGATATGTCACTTGTCATGGGGGTATGCGAACGGATTTACGTTCTTGATCATGGACAGCTTATCGCTCACGGAAAGCCGGAACAAATCCGCAACGATCCTAAGGTTATCGAGGCATATCTAGGGGAGGAGGTTTCCTGATGCTGAAAATAGAGGACATCAATGTTTTTTATGGCAATATCCAAGCGTTAAAAGGGGTTTCCATGGAGATAAACGAGGGCGAGATCGTGACCTTGATCGGGGCGAACGGAGCGGGAAAAAGCACGCTGCTCAAAACGATATCCGGTCTGTTAAAACCAAAGCAAGGAAAAGTTCTGTTCGAAGGCGAGCCGATTGGAGGAAAAGCTGCACAGTCCATCGTGAAAATGGGCATATCCCATGTACCTGAAGGACGACGTGTCTTTGCCAACATGACGGTAGCCGAAAACCTGGAGCTAGGGGCTTATTTGCGGAAAGACAAAGATGGCATCCATAAGGATATGGAAAAGGTATACGAGCTATTTCCGAGGCTGCTGGAGAGAATCAAACAGCAGGCTGGCACGCTTTCAGGCGGCGAACAGCAAATGCTTGCAATGGGCCGTGCCTTAATGGCCAAACCACGGTTATTACTGCTCGATGAACCTTCGATGGGCCTTGCACCGCTTCTGGTGAAGCAAATATTCAACATCATCCAGGAAATCAGTGAGACCGGAACAACGATCCTTTTGGTCGAGCAAAACGCCAACCTTGCATTATCGATTGCAGATCGGGCTTATGTAGTTGAAACGGGCCGAATCGTCCTGTCGGGCAATGCCGAGGAACTCACTTCAAGTGAAGAAATAAAAATGGCCTATTTAGGAGGACATTGAACCTCCGTTTCATAAATTAACTCCTGCGGGAAAAGTGCAACCGTTGGAGACAACAGGCGCAAAGGGCGCCGAGGAGGCTCGGACCGCCAGCGGGAAGCGAGTGCCTGCAGTGGATATCAAAGGTCGAATTATACAAAAATCAAATATTATCGAGTTTGTCTAGAGTCATGAACCGCCGTTTGGCGGTTTTTTGTTTGATGATCGGGTTATGCAAAATATACAGAAAGATAAAAAAGCAGAGGAGCTTCATGCATGATTTTATACATCCAATATAGTATTATTCAATTTTGATATAGGAATTAAGACTAAAAAAGATCAAGAAAACTGGGTTTAATTCCCTATCAATATACTTCTATTTTGGTAAAAATGTAATTAAAAGGATGAAAAAAATAAGGAAATGAATAAATTTTTTTGAGCAGTAAATAAGGGATTTGCAATATTAATATAATTAAATTATCAGTTTTTTCTGATTACAACGCCTGTTTTCGCAATATTTAAAATATATAAAGATAAAAATGATATAGCACTTCCTGTGAAAAATATCCTATTTGGCGCAATCTTCTCACAATTATTATATAGACGGAATGAAAATTATGCGGTAAACTATTTTTCGAAATATTAATTTAATTTCAAAAATTTCATCTAATCAACTTTTTCTGAGGCATCTTGAATAAATATTCATGCATCAGAGCGATGATTACAAAACGGGGGGATTATTTATGAAAAAGAAAAAACTAGCAGGTGCATTCCTTTCTCTAACACTTGCTGCAGGAGTGCTAGCCGGTTGTTCCAGCTCTGGTTCATCAGAAAAATCAGGCGGAGATGGAGATACGATAAAAATCGGTGTCAACCTTGAATTATCAGGCGGTGTTGCTTCATATGGACAATCGATTGCAGAAGGTCTGGAGCTTGCGACTGCAGAAATAAATAAAGAAGGCATTGACGGTAAAAAAATCAAACTTATAAAAGTCGATAATAAATCAGAAGCGTCAGAGGCGACTAGCGGAGCGATCAAGCTGACATCACAAGATCAGGTTGCAGCGATCGTAGGTGCAGCGACAAGCACGAACTCGATTGCACAAGTACAGATTGCCCAAGATAATAAAGTGCCGGTCATCTCACCTTCCGGTACAAGCCCTGAAATCACTTTCAGCAAGGATAAATTGAACGATTACGTTTTCAGGACAAGCTTCATCGATCCATTCCAAGGAACGGTAGCTGCGAACTTTGCCTCTAAAGAAATCAAAGCGAAAAGTGCAGCCATCTATATTGACAGCGCAAGTGATTATTCAAAAGGATTAGCGGCAGCCTTTAAAGAACAATTCGAAAAAAATGGCGGAAAAATCGTTGCTGAGGAAGCTTACATCGCGAAGGATACTGATTTCCGTTCCACATTGACTCGTTTGAAATCGGCAAAACCTGATTTCATTTTCCTTCCTGGTTACTATGAGGAAGCTGGTCTTATCGTGAAGCAGGCACGTGAAACTGGACTTGACGTTCCTTTCATGGGCGGCGACGGCTGGGATTCTCCTAAGCTAGTTGAAATTGCCGGTGCAAAAGCTCTAAATAATACGTTCATCACGAACCATTATTCTTCAGGTGACCCTGATGAGAAAATTCAGAATTTTGTGTCTGCATTTAAAGCGAAGTACAAAGATAAATCCCCGGATGCATTTAACGCTCTAGGATATGACACAGGATACTTCCTTGCAGACGCGATTAAACGTGCTGGATCAGCGGATTCGGAAAAAATCAAAGAAGCGCTGGAAAAAACGGCTGACCTTGAGCTTGTAACGGGTACATTCACATTGGATGAAAAACATAATCCAATCAAATCTGCTACCATCCTTGAGTTTAAAGAGGGAAAACAAGTATTCAACACGAAAATCAATCCTTAATTTCGGAGAACAACTCCAATCCTTTCGCCGGCCCTTCGTAAATAAGAAGGTGCTGGCGAATTCTCATTTTTCAAGCATGCCAGGTCGCTGATCTTCCCCTTAGCGGAATGAAAAGAGTCTGGACCAACCAATCATAAAATTAGATTTTCAAGGAGAGTCGAACATGGAATTGATACAACAGTTAATAAACGGGGTTTCACTAGGAAGTATTTATGCCCTTATCGCTCTCGGATATACGATGGTTTACGGGATTGTTAAATTGATAAACTTCGCACATGGCGATGTATTCATGGTCGGCTCATTCGTTGGGTTTTACTCGATAACTGTCCTGGATCTGTCATTCGTGCCCGCCCTATTAATCTCGATGACGGTTTGTGCGCTGTTTGGTGTATTGATCGAGCGTATCGCGTACAAGCCATTGCGTAACGCAACACGTATTGCGGCACTTATCACTGCCATCGGTGTTTCCCTTTTAATCGAATACGGATTCATCTACGTCCGCGGTGCACAGCCGGAAGCTTATCCGAATGATGTATTGCCGGCAGACAAGTTCAATATTTTTGGAGTTTCCATCAATAGCCAATCGGTATTGATTTTTGGAGTGGCTGTAGTTCTAATGATCATCCTTCAAATCATCGTTCATAAATCAAAAATAGGAAAAGCGATGCGTGCCGTTTCCTTTGACGCGGATGCAGCCAAACTGATGGGGATAAATGTCGATAACACGATTTCTGCCACCTTTGCAATCGGTTCCGCATTGGCTGGGGCAGCGGGCGTCATTTTCGGTATTTACTATATCAAAATCGAGCCGCTAATGGGTGTGCTTCCGGGATTGAAGGCATTCGTTGCCGCCGTTCTTGGAGGGATCGGGATTATTCCTGGCGCGATGGTCGGTGGCCTATTGCTAGGTGTCATCGAAGCTTTGGTCAGTGCCGCCGGTTACTCATTATGGCGTGATGCTGTAGCCTTCGTCGTACTGATTCTTATCTTGATTTTCATGCCACAAGGCTTATTCGGTAAAAACAAAAAAGAAAAAGTATAGGGGAGACAAAGCAATGACTACAATTAAGCGAGCAAAAGGTTTTTGGCTCTCGATTTCACTATCATTGATCTTTTTCGCCGCAGTTCAGGTGTTAATCGGCGGCGGATCGCTAAATCCTTTTTATCAAAATACGCTCATGTTCATCGGGATCAATATCATTCTGGCAGCGAGCCTGCACTTGATCATCGGGATAACCGGGCAGTTCTCCATCGGACATGCCGGATTCCTGGCAGTCGGTGCCTATGCTTCAGCCGTTATGACGATGAAGCTGGAAATGCCATTTTATGCGGCATTGATAGTCGGCGGTTTGGCGTCAGCGCTGGCAGGCTTGATCATCGGAATTCCAAGCTTACGCTTAAAAGGTGACTACCTGGCGATTGCAACCCTTGGTTTTGGTGAAATCGTCCGGATCATGCTGTTGAATATCGATTATGTCGGCGGGGCGAGCGGCATGCAGGTTTCCCATTTGACCACTTGGCCGTGGGTATTCGCTTCCGTTATCGTAACAATCATCGTCATCCGAAACTTTACTAGCTCGACCCACGGCAGGGCCTGCATATCGATCCGCGAGGACGAAACGGCTGCCGATTCGATGGGAATCAACACGACGTATTACAAAGTTGTCGCGTTTGCGATCGGTGCTTTTTTTGCCGGTATTGCCGGTGGGCTTTACGCTCATAACTTCTATATCATCCAGCCATCGAACTTCGGATTCCTGAAATCATTTGATATTTTGATCCTAGTCGTGCTTGGCGGACTTGGAAGTCTTTCCGGTGCCGTATTGGCTGCGATATTATTGACGGTCGTCACGACTTTCCTGCAGGATTATCCGGAAACACGAATGATCATCTACAGCCTTGTGCTTATCGTGATGATGCTCTATCGTCCACAAGGCTTAATGGGGACAAAAGAAATAACATCCATGTTCAAACGTAAAGGAGGAAGCAGCCATGAAAAAAATAAAAACACCGCTGCTTAAAGTCGATTCGGTCGGCATCCAGTTCGGGGGTCTTAAAGCCGTTTCTGATGTTAACGTCGAGTTATATCCAGGAGAACTGATTGGCTTGATCGGGCCGAACGGCGCTGGAAAAACGACTTTCTTTAACTTGCTGACAGGAGTTTACGTCCCGACGGAGGGCACGATTTCTTTGGAAGGTGAGAACTTAAGAAAACTGCCTCCATATAAAATCACGCAAAAAGGTATTAGCCGGACATTCCAGAACATTCGTTTATTCAGTGAACTATCTGTGATCGATAATGTAAAAGTTGCCTATCATTCGCTTTCGAAACATAATATCTTAAGTTCGATCTTCCGCATGCCGATCCATTTCAAAGGCGAAAAGGAAATGGATGAAAAGGCGATTGAGTTCCTGAAGATCTTCAACCTTGATCAATATAAGGATGAAAAGGCGAAGAACCTGCCATATGGTAAACAAAGACGTTTGGAAATCGCACGTGCACTTGCAGCCAACCCGAAACTGCTTTTGCTGGATGAACCAGCTGCGGGGATGAACCCTCAGGAAACGCATGAGCTCATGAACCTGATTGCCCTCATCCGTGAGAAATTTGATTTGACCGTATTATTGATAGAACATGATATGCCGCTCGTCATGGGTGTTTGCGAACGCATATATGTACTCGATCACGGACAACTGATCGCTCAAGGAAAGCCAGAGGAAATCCGTAACAATCCAAAAGTCATCGAGGCCTATCTGGGCGAGGAGGTTTCATAATGTTAAAAATCGAGGACATCAACGTCTATTACGGAAACATTCAAGCCTTGAAAGGAATCTCGCTTTCTATTAACGAAGGCGAAATCGTAACCCTGATCGGGGCGAACGGAGCCGGGAAAAGCACGCTGCTGAAAAGCATTTCCGGCCTATTAAAACCAAAACAAGGGAAGATCGTATACGAAGGGCAATCCATCGGCGGAAAGGCAGCACAATCCATCGTGAAAATGGGCATTTCCCATGTCCCTGAAGGCCGGCGGGTATTTGCTAACATGACCGTCGAAGAAAACCTTCAGCTAGGTGCTTATTTACGTAAGGATAAGGCAGGCATCAAGCAGGATATGGAGAAAGTCTATGAATTATTCCCGCGTTTGCTAGAGCGCCTGAAACAGCAATCCGGAACACTTTCCGGCGGGGAACAGCAAATGCTCGCAATGGGCAGGGCACTCATGGCCAAGCCCCGGCTCCTGTTATTGGACGAGCCATCCATGGGACTTGCGCCATTATTGGTGAAGCAAATCTTTAATATCATCGAAGAAATCAACAAAACGGGTACAACGATTCTGCTGGTCGAACAAAATGCCAACTTAGCACTATCCATCGCGGACAGAGCCTATGTTGTCGAAACCGGCCGAATTGTCCTATCAGGCAAATCAGAGGAACTGACCGCAAGCGAAGAAATCAAGAATGCCTATTTAGGCGGACATTAAACCGCTTTATAGCGGTTACAAACTGCAGACGAACTCGAGGAAAAGCGAGTTTACCTGCAGTTTTTTATTGAAAAAAGTACCAGTTGATTCAGAAATCCGCTCCCTTTCCGCCGACTGCCTGCCAAGCCTCCTCGCCTAGCGGCTGCGGTGTCTCGGCTAGCCAGTAATTCGGCAGGAGTGTCGCAAATTTCTTCCATCTATTAAGGATTACGGTAAAAAAACATGAAGAATAATTTAGTCTTGTTTTAAAATCATAGTTTAGGATTAGACCAATCGGAACTGCCTTTATAGACAAAAGGGCTTCTGTCTGAATTTTTCAAACGAAGTTGATTGGAACGGAAGGCACGAGACTCCTGCGGGAAAAGCGAGTCCAGGGGAGACCCCACAGGCGCGAAGCGCCGAGGAGGCTCCCGGACCGCCCGCGGAAAGCGAGTGCCTGGAGTGGAAATCAAAGTGCAAATTTTACAGTAAAATTATTACCTACAGTCAACCGCTTTGTTTTAAGATTTAGGTAGACCCCATTTTGTCGACAAGCTGAAGCCGCTTTATAGCGGTTTTTTTGTTGTGCAAATAAGTTAATTTAACTAGATAAAAAGGTTAGTAAATCCAAATCAGACGGTATACAATCTAGTTAGGAATAATAGTAGAATTGGTTCATGATCAAACCGCATCAAAAGCTATTCTTAATCATATTTTTTGGAGTGATTGTATGCACAAATTTATTCAGGGCATATTGCCGGTATTATTACTGTTTATGATTCTGCCAATCTACCAGCCAGATTTTGCTTCTGCAGAAGAAACGCCGCAATCTGATGGCGTCATCGTCAAGTATAAAGAGGAAAACGATGAGCCGATCAACGAGTTGATAGAAAAGGTGGAGGTTCCTAAAGGGGAAACAACCGACAACCTGATCGAGGAACTTGAAGAACAGAAGAATGTGGAATATGCAGAACCAAATTATCTTTTCAAGAAGATGGAAAGTCCGAACGATCCAGCCTACATAGACCAGTGGCATCATAAAAGGCTTGGTACGAGTGCTGCGTGGACAAAATCAATGGGCTCGAAGGAATTGATCGTGGCCATCATTGACGATGGCATCGATCGCAACCACGAAGATTTAAAAGGGAGGATCGTCAATGCCTATGATACGATACGCAATCGGAAGCATATCGTCCCAAAAGGGGCGCATGGAACGCATATCGCAGGCATCATTGCCGGTTCTGCGAACAATGGCATAGGCGGAACGGGTGTTGCCCCAAACGTTAAACTAATGCCGATCAATGTCTTTGATGGGGAGTATGCCGATACGGCCGATATCATTGAAGCGATACATTATGCCGTTCAGCAAAAGGCAAACATCATCAATATGAGTTTAGGAGACACCAGTTATTCGGAGGCCTTGAACAAGGCTGTCCAGGAAGCCTATAAAAAAGGCGTCCTGATCGTCGCGGCTGCCGGGAATGAAGGGGATATGGGGAAAAGTGTACAGCGTGTGTACCCAGCCGCATTCAGCCACGTCATTTCCGTTGCTGCCACTAACTCAAGTGACAAGCGTCCCAGTTATTCCAACTACCATTCAACAGTCGATATTGCTGCCCCTGGAGATGATATCCTTTCGACCCTGCCTTATGGTAAATACGGCTGGATGAGCGGAACATCGATGGCCACGCCGATGGTGGCGGGTGTAGCGGCACTGATTTGGTCCCATGAGCCCAAACTCAACACAAAGGAGGTCGAATACCGCCTCTATGATTCAGCCGTGGACCTAGGTGCAAAAGGGAAAGACATCTACTATGGGAACGGGCGGGTCAATGCCAAAAAAGCACTGGAAATGAAGACGCTGACCAAACCGGCCGTGACAGCAATATCCGATAAGGACACCAAGATCAATGGGAAAATCCCTACCGATTTCAAAACGGGGACCGTCTCCATTTATACCGGTAATAAACAACTCGCCACAGTGAAGATCAACGGCGAAAAAACGTTTACAGCGACTATCGCAAAACAAACAGCCGGAACCACCATCTCTACTAGGGTCATCGATAAATCGGGAAATAAAAGTATACCCGTTTCATTTAAAGTGGCAGATAAAACGGCTCCAGCAAGACCATCGGTAAATACGGTAGGTGACAATACCGTCAAAGTAACCGGCAAAGCGGAGGCTGGATCTTCCGTCACTGTCAAAACTGGCAGTACGGTTCTAGGCAAAGCAAATTCGAACAGCGCAGGGAATTTCACCGTAACGATGGCAAAAAAACAAAAAGCCGGAAAAGTCCTATCCGTTACAGCAACCGATAAAGCAGGCAATATAAGCTCGATCAAAACCGTGACCGTTGCAGACAAAACAGCACCAAGTAAACCGACGGTCAACACAGTAACTACAAAAACGACAATAGTAACCGGCAAAGCAGAAGCCAACTCCACAGTGTCCATCAAAGCATCAGGAAAAGTGATTGGCTCTGCTACAGCAACGACTAAAGGTACATTCTCGGTTAGAATTCCCAAGCAAAAAGCCGGAAAGAACCTATATATTTATGCCAAAGACAAAGCGAAAAACGTAAGCGAATCAAGAAAAGTAACGGTTAAAAGGTAATAGAAAACAAGAACAGCCCCCAATAATAAATTGGGGGCTGTTCTTATATCAATCTTTATTTCCATACATCAATTCCGTGCTTCGGCTGTAAAGCTCAATGATATTGCCGAAAGGATCCTCACAATAGATTAAATAATAGGGCTTGTTCTCCCAGGTATTCCATATATCGCTCCGCCTTCTTCCGCCAGAAGCAGCAATATCATCAGCCCGCTTTTCGATATCATCCGATACTAAGCAAATATGAAAAAAGCCCTTATAACCGCGACTTTCACCTTTAGGCATTCTTGGCTCCACAAACTCAAAAAGCTCAATCCCCACTCCATTGTCCGCCATCAAATGAGCATTACGCATTTTTTTAACTTCCTCACCAAGAAGATCATTCGTCATATTATGTTCATTCTCCTCACTTGCATCAAACGAATAGGGACCCGCCAATAACTTGAATCCCAACACCTGCTCATACCACTTAATCGCCGCATCCAAATCAGGTACAGCCAATCCAACATGAGTAATTGCTGTCATATGTATCCCCCCTGATCATTAAAATACCCTTATAAGGGGAGGGACAAACGGTACCGTTTTGGGACAAAAAAAAAGAAGCAATAGCCAATACTGCTTCTTTGATTACATATATCGACTCATGAAATTCATTAAATCTCACCCTCTTCAAGCCTCCTATTATACTCAACTTTACTTATTAACCCCTTTGCATTACAGGTAAGACAATCTGTATAAATATCGTAGGCACCTGTACCTGCACAAACATGGCATTTAACATGAGTTTCCGGTATATCCTTATGCATGAATGAAAAAACTTTTCCAATATACTGCAGAATAATCATTCCCAAAACTCCTTTTTTTTCTATCATACAACGAAAAAGAGAGAAGGAAACTGGAAATACAATAACATTACTTAAAACAAATAAAACCATAACATAGTTTACATGGGGTTAAAAAATGTGTTGATGCAAATGCGATAAACTGTTCTACAAAATCACTTCTGTTTCCAGAAAAAAAGAACATCTATAAAGATGTCCTATAATGTGTAATTACTTCATTTTTCTTAAAATCCATAGGTAAGCCAATATTGAAATCCCCACAGAGACTGCTGCCATTATGTAAATGCTTATATACCCAAAAAGATAGCCGATTTGTCCGAAGAGGATGGCACCGAAACCGATTCCAAGATCAAAGAAGGAATAGAAAGTGGCATTGGCCATGCCTTTTCGATTTCGGGCAGCGTGTTCAAGAGACCACGCTTGAAGAGCCGGTTGGACAGCACCGAATCCAATGCCATAAAAAATAGCTGCCAAATACAGAATCATGTTACTTGGCATCCATGCTAGCAACAGCATCGCCACTACGATAAAAAGAGTAGACGGAATGAAGACAGCTTGATGTCCTTTTTGATCATAGATCTTTCCAGCAAACATACGTGTGAAAATAAGAGCAAAAGCGTAAAGAAAAAAGTATCCTTGAATACCTGTCAGACCTTTTTCAATTGTATAAAGCGGTAAGAAGGTAGCAGTCCCGCCAAAAGTTACCGTAATAAAAAAAATAAGAACGGACGGAGCAACAGCGCTTTTTTCATAAATGTCAAACCTATTAGTTTTAGCTGGGGCAGGGGCAGGAGCATGATCATGATCTACTTTTTTATAAGTAATTGTTGAAGCCATGATCCAAGCTGCAAGGCTTAATACTCCGCAAAATAAAAACAAATGTTGAAAGGTTAAAACATCCGCTAAGAAAAGCCCAAATGAAGGACCAAAAGCCATCGCCAAATTACCCGATAAAGTGAAGTATCCCATTCCCTCACCCCGGCGCTTTGCTGGGATAAGATCGGAGGCAATCGTACCTGATGCCGTGGTCGCATATCCCCAGCCAATCCCTTGTACAATCCTTATGGCGCATAGAAAGAAAATACTCATCATAAATCCAAACGAACCAATCGCTACAGCCAAAAGGGCTAGACCGAACAGGAAAACAAAACGTCTACCTTTTGTTTCCAAGGCCTGTCCAGCAAAAGGGCGGACAATCAGGGCAGAAAATAAAAACATTCCAGCAACTAACCCAATATACCGTTCATTTCCGCTAAGCTCCTTTACAAAAAGCGGAAGGGTCGGGGAAGTCATCTGAAAGGATAAAAAAACAAAAAAGTTAGCCAAGAAAATCATAATAAAATCACGGGACCAGATTTTATTTACAACCGGAAGTTCTTCTTTTAACAAAGGTACACCCATAACAGCCATTCTCCTTAATTGATAGTAATTATCATTATCATTTTACTAAAGTTATAGCGGACAATCTATAAAAATTAAGTGATCACTATAAATCTAAGTAATATTGACTAATAGTTAGCCCATATTAATTTATTTAGAAACAAAAAATCAGGATGGAGGTCACTTTATATTCAAGAAATACAACACACGGGTCTTAGTGCGGATTATATTATCAATTTCTATTAGATCATGTTCTTGTCTAGACAGAACCCTTCTCTAGAGGGGCTGTAACCTTGCATGAAACAACACGCAGTTCGAATGGAAATTAATATCAAATTGGTAATTATGGCGAAACTGTCAGATGCTAGGGAGAGTTGTTAAGGAATCGTGTCATTATTATGAAATTTTAATTAAGGACCTTTTATTTACCATTTATAAGGTATATTATTTGGGAAATGAGAGATTAAAGGAGTTAATTATGGGTAGATTTACAGAGACTGTAATGGAGAGGGTAGAAGATTCTCTACATAATAGGAAGAAACCTATGGTCGTTAAACTAAATTCCGAACAACTCGAGGATTTTATACAAAAATTTCCGGAAGACGGAGAGTTTTTTGGTTTAAGCTATCACATTCATGATGATAAGACGGTCACTTTTAACTATAATTCAGATGGTAGGCTTCTAGAAGTATTGAATTTGGTTAAGTGAATGGTACTTTGGAATATCCAGCAGAAATGCTGGATTTTTTGAATTTAAATAATCTTAATTAGATTTAGTACGCCGAAGATACAGAAGATAAAACAGCCTCTTTGAAACCTACAGTAAATGGAGGCGATACAAAACGACAAAAGTAAAAGGCAATGCGGAATAATCGCGGCTTTTATTCCAGAAACTCAAAAAGCTCAATCCCCACTCCATTATCCGCCATCATATGAGCATTACGCATCTTTTTAACTTCATCACCAAGAAGATCATTCGTCATATTAGGTCATTCTCCTCACTCGCATCAAACGAATAGGGACCCGCCAATAATTTGAATCCCAACACCTGCTCATACCACTTAATCGCCGCATCCAAATCAGGAACAGCCAATCCAACATGAGTAATTGCTGTCATATGTATCCCCCCTGATAATAAAATACCCTTTGAAGGGGAGGGACAAACGGTACCGTTTTTGGGACAAAAAAAGAAGCAATAGCCAATACTGCTTCTTTGATTACATATATCGACTCATGAAATTCATTAAATCTCACCCTCTTCAAGCCTCCTATTATACTCAACTTTACTTATTAATCCCTTTGTATTACAGGTAAGACAATCTGTATAAATATCGTAGGCACCTGTACCTGCACAAACATGGCATTTAACATGAGTTTCCGGTATATCCTTATGCATGAATGAAAAAACTTTTCCAATATACTGCAGAATAATCATTCCCAAAACTCCTTTTTTTCTATCATACAACGAAAAAGAGAGAAGGAAACTGGAAATACAATAACATTACTTAAAACAAAAAAAACCATAACATAGTTTACATGGGGTTAAAAAATTGATGGGGATTCGTGTCTAGTATTAGGATAGTACAGTATTATTTTTCATGCTCGCAGGGTTTGTCTCGACCAAAGCAAAATAAAAAGAGCCCTAGGGCTCTAAAATAAACTATTAATAATCAATTTTATCCATCCAATAAAAGAAATCCATAACGGTATGCTCAAAGATGTACCAAACAAAAGTCCTTTTAAGAAATTCCCTTCATTTTTACCTACCATATTGAACACACCTCTCGGCTTGGTTTTGTTGTGATAATTATAAATGAAAGCGCTTTCTTTGTATATGAGAAATTTGATGCAATTACTTTACAATTTAATCCTTAAAAGAAAGCCGAGAAGGTGAATCAGTTAGCTTTCTCATAAAAAGACCATCGCCTAAGATGTTGGGCAGTAAAATAACTTGATACCTGTTCTTATCACTTTTTAGCAGCATTCAAATCAGGTACAGCTAACCAATGGTAATTTCTCCTGATAAGAAAATACCTCTTAAAAGGCGAAGACCTTACCATAACAATGTCGAGTGTTGTCGGAATAAATTGAAAGAATATTCTTTATCGCAAAAAATTTGATAGTTATAATTAATGAGAGAAAAATAATCGAAAAAAGTGAAATAGAGCTCCAGTAGCAGTACAAAAATAAGAGTTTTACTCTATTTTATAAGGCTTCCATGTCAGTCACTAATGTTTAATTATTATGGGAGGTAAAGATGAGCAAATATGGTTTAGTCATTATCGCTGGAATTTGCTTAGCAGTGCTAGTTTTTGGCCAACTGCATTGGAAAAACATAAGTCAGGCAGCAGGGGTAGAGGCTAGAGAAGCTGCAGCAAAAGTGAAAGAAGAGGAAAAAGAAGAAAGGGAAGCATTAATCCAAAGTTTAAAACCGGAAAATAATAAACAGCAGCCGCTAATAGATTACCTGCATTATAAGTCGCTAACGCAAGATAGGGTTATTGTTTCCTTAGTGGGGAGTAATGGTACTTCCGGAACCGGGGCAAGTAATTCTTCCAATAGTTGGGCAGGACGCTTAGAGAAGAGTTTGCGAGCAGATCGTGATGATTTAGAAACACTAAGGTTCATTAATCATGGACATGAGGGGTATTCAACAGAGGATTTGCTGGAAGGAAAGAAAATTGAAGCGGTCATTCAAGATGATCCTGATCTGATTATTTTTGAAAATTCGCTGATAAACAATCATTATCAATCACTTAGCTTGGAACAGACGCAAAAAGATTTGGAAAGCATAATGACAAAGTTACAAAATGAGCTGCCGAATGCGAAAATTCTAATGATTTCACCAAACCCTGTTGCAAATGGTAAAACGGAGAATAGTTTAGGTTTGAATTATATGGATTATATTCACGCTTCCGAGCAGGTCATCAAAACAAATAAATGGACTTATATAAATAGCAAAGAAGAGATAGAAAAGAAGCTAAAGAAAAAGAATATGAGATTGGCTGATATACTGACTAATGATAACATCCATCCCAATGACCAAGGGCATTACATATGGTTCGAGGTGATGGAGGAATATTTTATGTTGAAGAAGTAGTACACATAGTAATAAAAGGAGGAAAAGTGGCTATAACCGCTTTTCCCCTTTTATAGTTTTTGGCTTCTCTTAAGGAGCGAAAAGAAAGCGGTATCATAGTTTCTTAATCCTTAAAGACATCACTTTCTATCTTCGATAAATTCGCGCATAGCCTCTTTCGATATACCTGACCCCATTACATCCTGCATAATTTCAATCCACTCTTCATCCATGCCCATGTCTGGTCGTTCATATAGTAGAGCATCCACCTTTATACAAAGGATTCGAGCGATTTTTTCCAAAACTAAAATAGTAGGGTTTGTTTGAAGGTTTCTTTCCAGTGAGCTTATATAGGATTTGGCAACGCCGGATTTTGCGGAGAGTTCACTAATTGACATTTTCCTTTCTTCCCTAAGCGACTTAACTCGGTAACCTATCATTTTGACCACACCTAACCATTAATATAAAATTATATACTGATTTAACCTATCACTGTTAGTTTACACATTTTCCTTTCATTTTTAATGATAACTAGGCACTAAAATACTTGACACAATTATATATATAAACGAATTTTCCTGTGTTGGTGGGCATTTAGTTAGGTTTTCATAATGGTAAATGTTGTTAAATCGCGCGAATGCCTAACAGAATATGGTAGTGGGTGTATACTTAGGTTTAATAAAATTTCAGGCGGAAATATTCTGGAAAATGAGTTATTTACTTGTCATTAATACAATATTAGAAATTTGGGGATTTTTTCCTTTGTATTAGCGTTTTCTTTTTTGTAAAATTATTTAGGCATTTGAAAAGAATTCTTTCAATGTAAGTTTCATGTAAATTTCCTTGAAAATACATATAATTAGGTAATATTATGGTATAATGCAATAGGTCATTTTTAACATAACAGGAGGATGAAATGGAAGAAACTATTAGTATTAAAGATATTTTTAAAACATTAAAGAAACGTTGGAAGCTAATCATGCTGCTGACATTAATTGCCGCTTTGATTAGTGGAACAATTTCTTATTTCTTATTAACACCTGTTTACCAAGCTTCAACACAGATTCTCGTTAATCAGAAACAAGCAGAGAACCAATTGGACTCTAATCAAATACGATCGAATATCGATATGATAAATACATACAGTGTCATCATAAAAAGCCCTGCCATTTTGGAGAAGGTCATTGATGAGCTTGAAATGGACCAAAGTGTTGACCAACTTAGTGAAAAAATCACGATTAACAGTCAAGAAAATTCGCAAGTCTTCTCTTTAACAGTTCTAGATAGTAATCCTACAAAAGCAGTAGAAATAGCAAACACTGTTTCTGAAACGTTCCAAAAGGAAATCAAGGATATTATGAACGTCGATAATGTAAGCGTGCTTGCCAAGGCAGAAATTATGGAGAATCCTACGCCTGTAAAACCTAATCCATTAATGAACATCGCCATTGCGTTGATGGTTGGATTGATGGCTGGAGTAGGCTTGGCATTTCTACTTGAGTATATGGACAATACAATCAAGGACGAGAATGATATAGAGAGACTACTAGAATTGCCTATCCTTGGATCTATTCAAAAAATATCGCAACATAAATAAAGAACCATTCAGTGAAATTAAGAAAGGAAGTGGAATTTTTGAGAAGTAAAGATGAAAAACAAGTGAATTTAATTGCGCAGACTAATCCTAAATCACCTATTACTGAACAATATCGATTAATTAGGACAAACATACAATTCTCTTCAGTAGATAAAGAAATCAAAACGATTGTGGTTACATCATCGGAGCCTAATGATGGGAAATCGACTACAGCTGCCAACCTAGCGATTGTGCTTGCTCAAGAAGAGAAAAAAGTATTGCTTGTGGATGCGGACTTAAGGAAACCATCGGTTCATTATGCTTTTAACCTTAGTAATATACATGGACTTACTAGCGTATTGACAATGAAAAGTGACTTAAGAAAAACTATCTTGAATTCAAATGTTTCAAACTTAGATATTTTAACAAGTGGGCCGATACCACCTAATCCTTCAGAGTTATTAAATTCCAAAGCGATAGAATCAGCCATTGATGAACTAAAAGAATTCTATGATTATATCATTTTTGATACACCGCCCGTTTTAGTAGTGCCGGATTCCCAGATTGTAGCCAATAAATGTGATGGCGTGATCATGGTAGTGGCAAGCGGCAAGACAAACAAACAAAGTGCCGTAAAAGCAAAGGAGCTTTTATTGAAAGCTAACACATCCTTGCTTGGAGTCGTTTTGAATGGCGTTGAAACGGATAACAGCAACTATTATTACTATCAATCTTAAAGAAAATAAAACAAGATTCGACAAAATAACACCCTGTTTAATGGCAGTTTTATATGCTACTATTAGTCAGGGTATTAATTCCTATCTGATTTCTTAGTGATTAAGCCTATTATCCCGTTTTTATAAAAGGAAGTGTGAGAAACTTGATTGACATACATTGTCACATTCTCCCAGGAGTTGATGATGGATCTGCTGATATTAAAGAAAGCTTCAACATGGCAAAGAAAGCGGTAGAAGCAGGAATCACCCATTTATTTGCCACGCCACATCACTTAAATGAGAAATATGTAAATGTTAAAAATAACATCATTGACCATACAGTGAGGTTAAATAAGAGCTTACAACAAAACAATATTCCTCTAACCATTCATCTCGGACAAGAAGTAAGAATACATCGGGACATATTTACTTCACTTGAAAAGGAAGAAATCCTAACATTAGATGATAACGGTACATATTTGCTGCTAGAGCTCCCATCGGGAAGGGTTCCTACATACACACAAGAAGTGATTTATGAGCTGCTGCTGAAAGGAATCACACCGATTATCGTACATCCGGAGAGAAATAAGGAATTGAACGAAAATCATAAACTATTATTTACATTGGTCGAGGAAGGCGCGTTAACTCAACTTACCTCTGGCAGTATCATAGGGAACTTCGGTAAAAGTATTCAATCATTTTCAAAAAAGATTATCGAACATAATCTGGCCCATTTTATTGCAACAGATGCACATAATATCGGCTCTAGAGGGTTCACTTTACAACATGCATATGAAACAATTACAAAAGTATATGGGATAGAACGTACATTTTATTTCAAAGAAAATGCTGAACAGTTATTGAAGGACCAAAGTCCTTATGTTGAAAAACCTGTGCCATTCAAAAGGAAAATTTTAGGAATATTTTAGAATGATAAATAATTATAAAACGCTTTCATTATTATAATATAATTTTTACCTATGTAAAACTATATATCGTTTTTTTTTTTTTGAATAAAAGAGCTAGAAAGGGCTGATATCTAATGAAAAAAGTACGTAAAGCAATAATACCAGCAGCAGGATTAGGAACAAGATTTTTACCGGCTACTAAAGCCATGCCAAAGGAAATGCTTCCTATAGTCGATAAACCGACGATTCAATATATTATTGAAGAGGCTGTAGCATCTGGAATCGAGGATATTATTATTGTTACCGGAAAAGGAAAACGAGCAATTGAAGATCACTTCGATAACGCGTTTGAACTGGAAAACAATTTAATGGAGAAAAATAAATTTGAATTACTAGAAAAGGTTCAAGCTCCCTCCAAAGTGGATATTCATTACATTAGGCAAAAGGAACCAAAAGGTTTAGGTCACGCAGTTTGGTGTGCAAGGAAATTCATTGGAAATGAACCATTTGCGGTATTGTTAGGTGATGATATTGTCCAAGCAGAAACACCTTGCTTAAAACAGTTAATGAATGAATATGATAAAACCTTATCATCTGTAATCGGTGTACAAACAGTTCCTGAAGAAGAAACTCATCGTTATGGAATTGTCGATCCTAGTAACCAAAATGGGCGACGCTATGAAGTAACTAACTTTGTCGAAAAGCCAGCAAAAGGAACAGCCCCATCCAACTTGGCAATCATGGGCAGATACATTTTTACACCTGAAATATTTATGTTCTTGGAAAAACAAGAACTAGGAGCAGGCGGAGAAATTCAGCTGACTGATGCGATTCAAAAATTAAATGAAATTCAACGAGTATTTGCTTATGATTTTGAAGGAAAACGATTTGATGTAGGGGAGAAGCTAGGGTTTATCCAAACGACAATTGAGTTTGCTATGAATGATATAACTTTAAAAGATAATGTTTTAGAGTTTATAGAGAACCTACTAGTAAAACAAAAGATATAAGAATAATAAGAGTAAGGGAGGAGCCAATTTGAAAGCTGTAGCAGTAGAGCAGAGAGTGGCATCATCTGACCACTTATTAACAGCAGATCAATTAAATGCTAATTTGGGTTATTTAAGAATGAAAAGATTAATAGATATTATAGGATCACTTTTAGGACTTATTCTTCTATTACCCATTTTTTTGATTGTAGCTATTTTGATAAAAATAGAAGATCCAAAAGGACCTGTTTTTTTTAAGCAGGTTCGAATCGGGAAAGACGAAACTGAATTTCAAATGTATAAATTTAGATCAATGGTAACCGACGCAGAAGAGAGATTAAAAGATTTGCTAACTTTAAACGAAGTCTCTGGGGCTATGTTTAAAATGAAAAATGATCCTAGGATTACAAGGATTGGAAAATTTATTCGTAAAACAAGTATTGATGAGTTACCACAACTATGGAACGTATTAAAGGGTGATATGAGCTTAGTTGGCCCCCGGCCTCCTCTAGAAAGAGAGGTGGAAGAGTATTCATCATATGATAAACAACGTTTACTAGTTACTCCTGGATGTACTGGTTTATGGCAGGTTACTGCAAGAAACAATGTGGGATTTAAAGAAATGGTCGAATTAGATATTCAGTATATTCGAAAAAGAACAATTTATTTTGATATGAAAATTGTCCTAAAAACAGTTGTTGTTTTATTTGGATCTAAAGCTGCCTTTTAATAGTAGTTTGTGTTTGTATAAATTAATTACTTTTGTTTAAGTGAAGAAGTAAGAGAGGGATAAATTTTGAAAATCTGTTTTGCAGCATCTTCGGGTGGACATTTAGAACAACTTATGATGCTTTTTCCATTAATGAACAAACACGACAGTTTTATATTGACAGAAAGAACTCAATATAACTTTAATTCAAAGAATTTAAAAGCTTATGATGTCACTCAAATAAATAGACGAGAAAAAACGTTTATTATTAAGTTATTTATATTAATAATAGAATCATTTGTTATTTTCTTTAAAGAAAAACCCGATGTTGTAATTTCAACTGGTGCATTAGCTACAGTGCCAATCTGTTTATTAGCAAAGTTGTTTAGAAAAAAACTAATTTTTATTGAATCCTTCTCAAAAATTAGTTCTCCAACAATTACTGGAAGGATAATGTATAGGATTGCAGATTTATTTTTAATTCAATGGGAAGAATTAAAAAAGTTTTATCCTAATGCAATCTACGGAGGCGGAATATATTGATATTTGTTACAGTGGGTTCTCAAAAATTTCAGTTTAATAGATTATTAGAGGAAATAGACCATTTAGTAGGGAAAAATTTTCTTAAATCTGATGAAATTTATGCTCAAATTGGCTACTCAACATATGAGCCCAAACTATATTCTTTTAAGCAGTTTTTAAATAAAGAGGAATTTTTAGAAGTGATGGAGAAGAGCGCTATCATTATTACGCATGGAGGAACTGGTTCAATAATTAACGGTGTCAAAATGGAAAAGAAGGTAATTGGCGTTCCAAGAATGAAAGAGTTTGGAGAGCATGTTGATAACCATCAGATTGAAATAATAGAACAGTTTGCTAATTCAAATATA
This sequence comes from Peribacillus sp. NPDC055009, assembly GCF_053608705.1. Lineage (NCBI taxonomy): Bacteria > Bacillati > Bacillota > Bacilli > Caryophanales > Bacillaceae > Peribacillus > Peribacillus sp. NPDC055009. Next base: position 752,744 of record NZ_JBSGVZ010000001.1, read on the forward strand.
ATCTATGCGGTTTCAGATACTAAAGAAATAGAATTTGCAATAGAAAAAGTAAAAAATATGGACTTTAGAGTATACCAATCTAATACAAACAATGTTATTAAAATATTAGAGAACTTCTTAATAAATTTAACATAATATTAAGACCTGTTTATCGATTACAACGAAGAAGAAAAAGGTGAATCAATGAAAGTAATAATGATAGGCTCTCATCTGCGTGTGAACGGTGGAATTACCAGAGTTGTGAAAAATTACTTGGAATCCGGAATGCCAAAGAAGGTAAATCTCGAATACTTCCCTACTTATTATGGAAGCAATCATTTTATTAATATAATTTATTTTGTTATTCAGTATTTTAAACTTTTCATTAACTTAAATCTATTGAATAAACAATACGATGTGGCACATATTCATATGTCCTATCGAGGAAGCTATGTTCGTAAAAGGTATATTATTCATCTATTAAATCGAAAAAACATACCGATTGTACTACATATGCATGGTTCTCAATTTAAGGACTTTTATAATGAAAGTTCAAATGGTCAGCAAAAACAAATTAAGGATACACTCAATAAAGTTTCTCTTATCCTTGCACTGGGAGAGCAATGGAAGGAATATTATCAATCAATTAGTAAAACCAAGGTTGTTTCTTTAGATAATGCTGTATTTCCTAAAGAAATTTTAAAAAGCTCTGAAGAAAAAATCTATATAACAACAATGGGCGTTCTCTCTAAAAGGAAGGGAACGTACGATCTTCTTGAGACAGCTTCGCAAATAAAAGGAAAAATTAATTCCAAATATAAATTTTTAATTGCCGGTGATGGTGAAATTGATAAAGTTAAAAAGAGAATAAGAGAATTAAACGTAGAAGATATGTTTGTAATACCCGGTTGGATTTCTGATCAAAGGGTGATTGATGAAATCTATAGGAAGAGTGTCATTTATGTTTTGCCTTCTTATAATGAAGGAATGCCCATGTCGATTTTGGAAGCCATGAGCTATGGTTTACCGGTAGTTTCTACAGATGTTGGTTCAATATCTTCTGTTGTTAAAGCAGAGAATGGTTTTGTCATTAAACCTGGTGATGTAGAAACCTTAACCAACTGCTTAATTAATATATTAAATGACCAATTTAGTATTGAGAAGTTTGAAAGAAATAATAGTGAAAAAATAAGGTTAGAATATAATATTTATGTTTCAGTCGAAAAAATTGTTGAGTTGTATAAAGAACTATTAAAAGGCTAGAAATTGGGGAGAAAGCGTCCAATAAAAGGAGCTGTATATTGATGCCAGGCTTTTTTGGCTATATTTCAAGGGAAAATGATATCTTAGAAAAAGAATTAGATATTTATGATTTAATTGAGAAAAAAAATACATTAATCGATGAAGAGACGATTGTAACAACACCTAATTTTTATGGGAAATTTTTCAGGAATACTGTTAACAAGTTCCAGGGTGATAAAGTGTTTTTTTGTAAAAATGATAACTATTTGATTCTAGACGGGGTAATCTTAAACAAACATGAATTGTATAAAAAGTATGAAATTAAAGAGCATAATATTACTGATTTGCTTAATAAAATGGTAACTATAAATCCTGAAACATTCTATAAAGAGTTTAGAGGAACATTTGCGGGACTTTATTTAAATAAGGATGGTATGGTTTTATATACAAACCATATTGGAGACAAAGAAATCTTTTACCATTTTACAGAGGATCATAGACTATACTTTGCAACCGATTTTGAAGTTCTTATTAAGATGGTACAAATGCATACAAGTAAAAGGTTTAAGCTTAATACTAACGCTGCATATTGTTTGCTGACCCATTCACATGTTCTATGTAACGAAACTTTGTTTAATGATGTTTATAGCTTGACTCCAGGGCATTATATTGACTTTTCAACTAATAGATGTGAAAAAAAACCCTATTACATTTTAAATAATAAATCAGTCAATATAACAGAGGAAGAAGCTTTAAAGAAAATCGATAGCCTCTTTAGGCAAGCAATTAAAAGAGCGTTTGATAAGGATTTAGAGTATGGTTACAAGCACTTGGTTGCGTTAAGTGGAGGCTTAGATTCCCGAATGACTGCCTGGGTTGCGTATGATATGGGTTACACGAATATGTTGAATTATACTTTTTCTCAAACAGATTATTTAGATGAAACGGTTCCAAAACAAATTACTAGTAAGTTGAAAACAGAATGGATGTTTAAAGCGTTGGATAATGGAACCTATCTTTATAAATATTTCTATGATTCTGTAAAAATATCGGGTGCACGAAGCCAGTCTAGCACAATTGCTCACACTATGAGTATGATACGGAATATTAATTTAAATCACTATGGTCTTGTTCACACTGGTCAACTTGGTGATGTAGTTATAGGAACATTTTATAATAATGGAAAACGTGAGGGTTTTACACGCGGGGATGGTGCTTATTCAAATAAATTAATAGATAAGGTAGAGTACACTCAAGAAAAAACTTACAATCAGGAAGATCAAGAGTTATTTAAATTTTATAATCGTGGTTTTACTGGTGTTAATACCGGGTTGAAGCCTATGTATCAATATACAGAAACAATGTCACCTTTTTTAGATATTGATTTTATGGACTTTTGCCTTACTATGCCATTAGAATTACGTAGAGGCCATAATATTTATATTAAATGGATTAATCAATATTATCCAGAAGCGGCTGATTTCATTTACGAAAAGGTTAAAGGGAAAATAAACCGCAGATTGATAACCATTAAAGGGGTCCCGGTACCATGGACTAGTGTTCCAAGTGCAGCTGTTAAATTGATAAAAAATAAATTAGGTTTAAAATTAAGTACAAAAAATCATATGCATCCATTAGATTATTGGTTCCAAAATAATAGTCAATTAAGAGAATTTTATGAATATCTTTTTAATCAAAATATAAATTTAGTAGATGACATTAATTTGAAGAATGACTGTGAATTCTTATTTAACCAAGGTAGTACTCTTGAAAAAGATCAAGTAATTACACTATTAGGTTTTATAAAATTAATGAAACAATATATTATTTAATATCTGTC